>JBFGFY010000130.1:0-9392 GCA_041579355.1 Longimicrobiales bacterium
CTTCCTCGAGCGACTCGAGGTTCTCACCGAGCAGAGTGAGCGTCGACGCGAGCCCGTGTGTGCCGAGCTCGGTCGCGGCGGCGAGCGCGTCGTCCAGCTCCTCGCCCGGCATGAAGCGGCGCGTGGCCCTGCGCACGAAGCCGTAGCGTGGCAGGCGCTTGGCGATCCAAGGGTTTGTCGAGGCCCACAGAAGCGTGCTGCGCAGCATCAGAACGCGAGCGCGAGACCGAGGTCCCCGACGAGGTAGCGCATGCGCAGGAGGTCTCCTCCAGGCAGTCGAGTGTTCATCGCCACCGCTCGTACGGCAGGGTTGAGCGCGAAGCGGCTCCCACCGCCGATGTGCACGCCGACGCCGACCTCGGCGCCGACGCCGAGCTGGGTGCGGCCGGCGTTGGGGCCGCCGAGTCCGTCGGTCTCCAGGTGCGAAGTGACCGCGCCGACGCGCAGCCATGGGATCACACCCGCCGAGGGGAACGGCGCCAGGCGGAAGCCGCCGTGAAAGCCCGTGGCCACGTACCGGCCTTCGGCCGCGCACCCCGCGTCGGCACACGGAAAGCGGTGCTGGCTGAACCCTACGTAGGGCGTCCAGCGACCTCCGCCCGGCAGCGCGAAGTCGATGCCGAAGCTCGCTCCCGGAGAAGTCCCCTCCCCGGTCCGCTGACCGCTGGAGAAGGAGCCGATCGGCACCGCGACGCCGCCCCGCGCCTCGAGGACGAGCGCGGACTCCTGGGCCTCGAGGCCGCCCGGCGTCAGCGCGGCTACCCCTGCGAGCAAAGTCGCGAGCAGCACCGCGGGCGCGGCCTTACGACCTCGCGCTCCGAGGTGGCGGCAGCAGGGCATTCGGTCTCCTGGTGGGCGGCGGGCGGATACGACGGCCCAATGCTACCCGAGGGCACCGGCGGAACCAAGGGCCCGCGGGGCGGTTGCCGGACGGCCGTCGCCTGGAGATCATGCACGCGCTCCCCTAGGAAGAGCAGCACGGGCATCCGCCCGCGCAGCCATGAGGATTCGATGAAGCAGACGCTCGACCGCACCGCACGCCGCACGCGCTCGTTTACGGAGTCGGTCATCCGCGAGATGACGCGAGTGGCGCGTGAGCACGACGCAGTGAACCTGGCCCAGGGCTTTCCCGATTTCCCGACGCCCGATCTGCTCAAGGAAGCGGCGGTAGAAGCGATCCGCGCCGACGTGAACCAGTACGCGATCACGTGGGGTGCACCGCGTCTCCGCCACGCGCTCGCGAGGAAGTACGCCGACCTCTACGGGATGTCCGTCGACACCGAGCGGGAGATCACGGTGACCTGCGGCGCGACGGAGGCGATGGCGTCGGTGATGCTCGCGCTGATCGACCCGGGCGACGAGGTCATCGTGCTCGAGCCGTTCTACGAGAATTACGGCCCCGACGCGATCCTCTGCGCCGCGAGCCCCGTCTTCCTCACCCTCGAGGCGCCGGAGTACCGTCTCGACACCGAGCGCCTCGCCGCGCTCGTGTCACCGAAGACCCGCGCGATCGTGCTCAACTCTCCGAACAACCCCATGGGGCGAGTCTTCGACCGGGACGAGCTCCAGGGTGTGGCCGACCTCTGCGTCGAGCACGACCTGATGGCGTTTACCGACGAGATCTACGAGCACATCCTCTACCGCGGCGAGCACGTTCCGCTCGCCACCTTGCCGGGGATGGCCGAGCGCACAGTCACCGTGAGCGGCCTCTCCAAGACGTTCAGCGTGACCGGATGGCGCGTGGGCACGATCGTGGCGCCGCCCGACCTCACGGACGCCATCCGGAAGGTGCACGATTTTCTGACGGTCGGCGCCCCCGCCCCGCTCCAGGAAGCCTGTGCGGTGGGCATCGAGCGCCTCGGCCGCGACTACTATGCGGGCCTCGTGACCCAGTATCGTGAGCGTGGCGACCTGCTCCTGAGGGCCCTCCAAGACGCGGGCTTCCGCTGCAAGGCGCCCGAGGGGGCGTATTACATACTCGCTGACTTCAGCGACCTCTCCGACGAGGACGACACCACCTTCGCGAAGCGGCTCGCCCGCGAAGCCCGCGTTGCCTCGGTGCCCGGCTCGAGCTTCTTCTCGGTGCCCGAGCGCGGGCACTCCCTGGTGCGGTTCGCCTTCTGCAAGAGGCTCGAGACCCTCGAGGAAGCCGGCGAGCGGCTCCGGAGGTTCGCGGGACGAGGAGCGTGAGGCCGGACGGCCCAGGCACGGAGCGCTTCACGATCGAGGCCGAGGCGATCGTCTTCGGATACGACAACACACGTGCGTCGCTGCGGGTGCGTCGCAGGCCGACCGGGTGGAGGGTGGGCGGCGCGGCCCGCACGCTGGCCGCCTTCCTCGTCCTCGCTCCCGTGGCGGCGCTCGTTCCGCCCCACGCGCCGTGGGCCCTCGGCGCCCTCGGGCTCGGGGGGATCCTGGCCCGACGACGGTGGCTCGAGCGTTTCACACTCGAGGGTGTGCAGGGGCAGTGCCCCAAGTGCGGCGCGCCGTTGAAGGTGAAGGCGTCGCGGCTGAGGCTTCCACACCCGGTGGCGTGTGAGGGATGCCACCACCAGACGGCGCTGCGCTTTCGGGCGGAGGCGCTGCAGGGGGGATAGCGGGGCAGCCCCTCCGTCGCATCGGGCACTGAGCTGCCCTACTCCGGCGCCTCTCTCAGCACGGGCAGGGGCGCGCGGTTGAGCAGATCCCTCGACCCGACGAGCCCGACGAGGAGCGTGAGGCCTACGACGGCAAGCCAGATGCCGGCGAGCGCCGGCACGCCCACGGTGTAGCTCATCTCGAACACGAAGGGGACGACGAGCGACGCGGCGACGACGGCGAGCACGAGCCCGCTCGCGGTTGCGACCGTACCGAGCGCCACGTACTCGGCGAAGAGTACGGTGAGCACCTGCCGCCTGCGCGCACCGAGCGTCTTGAGGAGAGCGCCCTCCCGCATGCGCTGCATACGTGAGGTGGCGAGCGCGCCGAGCAGCACGATCACCCCGGCCAGCGCGCTGAAGGCGCCCAGGAATCCCACGGCCTGTCGCACGCGGGCGAGCACGGAATCGATCGCCTCCTGCACGCGGGAGAAGTCGAGCGCGGAAACGTTCGGGAAACGTCCCACGAGGGCCCGCTGGAGCCCCGCGCGCTGCGTCGCGTCCGGAAGGCGGGCCACCATGATGAGCGTCTGCGGAGCGTCCTCGAGCACGCCCGGCTCCAGGATCGCAAAAAAGTTCGGCTCGAGCTGCTCCCAGTCGACGCGTCGCAGGCTGGTGACCACGGACGGCACCTCGATCCCGCTCACGTCCCACGTGATCGTATCCCCGAGACCGACGCGCAGGCTCTGCGCGACGTCGATCTCGAGCGAGACTCTCGGAAGGTCACCCCACTCGACCGACGTACCGTCCTCCGAGCCGGGCGTGCCGTCCCACCAGCGCCCCGACACGAGCTCCTCGGCGGGGCCGATCCGGGCGCGATACGTATTCCGGTACTCGCGGCGCACCGCCCACCCCTCCGGGCGCTCCCCACGTGGGAGGTTGTCGCGCAGGTCCTCGACCGTCCGCCCGTTGATCCTCGCCACGCGCGAGGTGACGAGGGGCACCACGTCGGCGGAGGGCCGCGCGGGCTCGGGGATGAGCGCGAGAACGCCGTCCACCTGGTCGCGTTGGATGTCGAACAGCAGCACGTTCGGCCGGCCTTCCCCGAATGCGAGCGTGAGGTCCGCGCGGATGCTCCGCTCGACCTCGACGATCGTTCCGATGATGAACGCTCCGAAGCCGAGCGCGAGCGTAACCGCGATCGTCTGGTTCTGCGGCCGGAAGAGGTTCGAGACTCCCTGGCGCACAGGGTAGGACGCGCGCGCCGGGAAGAGCCGGCGAGCCGCGCGCGTCATGACCCAGCCGACGCCGGCGATCAGCGCGGTCGCGACGGCGAGCGCGGCGGCGAACGCGAGCCCGACGTCCTCCTCGGGCGCCTCGATCACACAGAGGAGGAGCACGCTCCCTGCCAGCAGGGCGTACGCGGCGAGGCGTGCGGGGTCGAGCCAGCGCCTGCGACGCTCGAAGTCCTGCCGTAGCGCGGCCAGAGGCGGTACGTCGCGGGCTCCGAGGAGCGGGATGAGCGCGAAGATGACCGCGACCCACACGCCGATTCCGAGCCCTGCGCCGGCCGAGGAAGCCGAGAAGCGCGTCGTGACTTCGACGGGTAGCACGTCGGCGAGAACCGTCGGCAGGATCGCCTGCACGCCGAGCCCGACGGCAACGCCGGCGACGGCGCCCGCGAGCCCGAGCACCGCGGCCTGGATCAGGTAGGCGATGAACGCCGTGGCCTGCCCTGCCCCGATGCAGCGCAGCACCGCGATGCTCGCCCGCTTCTCGCGGATGTAGACGTGGATCGCGCTCGCGACGCCGACGCCTCCGAGGAGCAGGGCGCCGAGCCCCACGAGCGCGAGGAACCGCCCGAGGAAGCGGATTCCGTTGGAGAGGCTCCGCGCCTGCTCCTCGGCGAGGTCGTAGTCCACGCCCGTGGCGCGGAAAAGGGAGTCGTAGCGCTCTCGGAAGTCCCTGCGCTCGCCCAGGTCGGGTAGGCGCAGGTAGGCCTCGTAGCGAGCGAGGCTCCCGAAGCCGAGGAGCTCCGATGCGGTGAGCGTTTCTTGCGAGACGTGCACGCGAGGGCCCACCGCGGTCTGGTACGCGAGGTCCGTCGGGAGGTCGTTGACGGTACCCGCGATCTCGAGCGAGACCCGGCCCACCACGAGTGTGTCCCCGATCCGCACGTCGAGCTGGGTGAGCGCCGCCGGATCCACGAGCACCCGCCCCGGCTCGAGGTGCGCGCCCCACCGGCCCGCGGGACTCGTCGATACGTCGCCGTAGTACGGATAACCCGCGTCGATGCCGCGCACCTGCATCAGGCGCACGATGTCCGACGAGGGCGCGAGGACCATCGTCGTCGCCGTCGTGACCCGGGCCACACCGACACCCGCGGCCGCGAGCGAGTCGAGCACCGCCAGCACGGACGGTGGGAAGGGCGCGTCATCGTCGATGCGCGCGTTGGCGCCCATGAGCACGTCGGCCTCCTCCTGGACGGAGCGCGCGACGTCGTCACGGAATGAGTGAATCGACACGAGCGCCGCCACGCCGAGCGTGATCGACGCCATGTAGATTCCGATGCGGCGGAGGCCGTGCCTCAGCTCTCGCATCGCGAGGCGGACGGCGAAGCGCAGGCGCGACAAAGTCGTCAAGTGTCGGACCCGACGGCGGCAGCCGCCCGCTTGCCCGTCCGGTCCCCGGCGATCCTTCCACCCGCGAGGCTCACGACCCGGTGTGCGCGCTCGGCCAGCGAGAGATCGTGGGTCACGAGCACGAGGGTGGTCTGCGCCGCGCTGTTCAGCTCCTCCATCATCTCGACGATTCCGCGGCCCGTCTCCTGATCGAGATTGCCCGTCGGCTCGTCGGCGAAGAGGATCTTGGGGCGGTTGGCGAACGCGCGGGCGAGCGCCACGCGCTGCTGCTCGCCACCCGAGAGCTGCGCCGGGTAGTGGTCGAGCCGCTCGCCGAGGCCCACGCGCCCGAGCAGCTCCTCGGCCCGCCCGCGGGCGCCGTCAAAGTCGCCGCGGAGCTCGAGCGGCACGAGCACGTTCTCGACGGCGGTGAGGGTCGGTAGCAGGTGGAAGGTCTGGAAGACGAACCCCACGTGCTTGGCTCGAAACTCCGCCCTGCCGTCCTCGGTGAGCGAGAAGATATCGACTCCGTCGAGCAGCACTCGGCCGGCGCTCGGCTCGTCCAGACCGGCTAGGAGCCCGAGCAGCGTGGTCTTGCCGCTCCCCGACGGCCCCACGATGGCCACGAACGACTCCGGCTCGATCCCGAGATCGATTTCACGCAAGACGGGTAGTGGTCTACCGCCGCTCGTGTAGGTTTTCTCGAGGCCCTCGGCCACGATCATCATGCCGCGATTCGTCACCCTTCGCTCCGTCGCTCTGGCGCTTGCCCTCCTCGGGCTCGCGTGCTCGCCGCGCGCCCCTTCGGGCGAGTCGGTTCGCGAGACCGAGGGCCGGGAGGTGGTGGTCCCCACGCCGGCTGAGGTTCCGGACGACCGGCCCGTCGTGGTCTTCCTGGGGACGAGCCTCACCGCCGGACTGGGCCTCGCGAATGTCGAGGATACCTACGTGGCACGAGTCGCGGAACTCGCCGATTCCGCCGGTACACCCATTCGGCCCGTGAACGCGGGCGTCTCCGGCGAGACCAGCGCGGGCGGCCTGCGGCGCCTGGACTGGGTGCTGCGCGAGCCCCTCGACGTGCTCGTCCTGGAGCTCGGCGCCAACGACGGCCTGCGCGGCCAGGACCCTTTCTCCACTTACGACAACCTGGTGGAGATCATGCGACGGACGCGCACCCGATATCCCGCGGTGCGGATCGTGCTCGCCGGCATGGAAGCGCCGCCCAACCTCGGGCCGCTCTTCACGGAAGCGTTCCGCCAGATCTTCGTGGACGCGGCGGCAGAGGGCGGCGCGCTCCTGGTCCCGTTCCTTCTCGAGGGGGTAGCCGGCGTGCCCGAGCTGAACCAGAGTGACCGCATCCACCCGACGGCGGAAGGGCACGAGATCATGGCGCGCAACGTCTGGGGTGTGCTCGGACCGCTCGTCGAAGAGCTCACGACCGCCCGATGAGCGCGAGCCCGTTCAGCTTCGGCACGAAGATCCTGGGCGGCGCAGCCGCCGTCCTCACCCTCCTGCTGTTGGTGGGGTACCTGCTCCCGGCCGACTGGGAGGCCGAGGCGGAGCTCGTCTCCGACCTGCCCGCCGACGCGCTCTTCCGCTACCTCGACTCCCCGGAGGGATGGCGGGACTGGACGGCGTGGCCCGAGTCCGGTGTCGAGCGCTCGGGGCCCGCGCGTGGGGAGGGAGCCGCCTTTTCCTGGGACGACCCCGAGCTCGGGTCGGGATCGTTCACGATCTCGCGGGCGGTGGCCCCCGAGCGTGTCGAATACCAGGTCGTCGTGGGCAGCTCCATGTACACCGAGGGCGCTCTCGCGCTCAGCGCGGTGCCCGGCGGCACACGCATCGAGTGGCGGGAGCGCGGCGACCTCGGCCGGAATCCCCTCATGGGCTACTGGGCGCTGAGCATGGACCGCGCCCAGAGCGACGAGCTACGGAAGAGCCTCGACCGCCTGGCGGCTGCGGCCGCCGAAGGCATGGTGCTTGCCGATCCCGCGGCGGCCGACGCTCACATCCACTGAGTCGAGCGGGGCGAGCAACCGCTGCTCAGACGAGCACGGCCTTGGCGACCGCGAGGTCCAGAGCCTCGCTACGGTCCCCGTCGGAGGCGAGCACGCAGACGACGGGGCCCTCCTGCCAGAACACGAGCGTCGAGCCCTCTACGTCGTAGAGCTGGAACAAGATGTCGTTGATCGTGGTGGACGAAGCCGGCGCTGGTAGCTCGCTGAGCGTGCCTGGATACATCTGGCAGACGAGGTTGAGTCCGGTGGACCCGCGGTAGGCGAAGAGCGCGCTCGGCCGACCGACCACCGCGTGCACTCCGCCGCCGACGAGCCCGAACCCCATCATCCCGAAGTCGAAGACCCGGGCTTCGAATCCGAGTCCGCGCTCCCGGAGGGACGCCTCGAGCCGCGACGGCACGGGCGTCTCGAGCTCCAGAGAAAGCCGGTTCGCGGCAAAACGCTGCAGGTCGCGCACAGCCGCCTCGACGGGGTCCGAAGGCGGGCGGCGCAAGAGCAGGGCGGCGAGCGCCGCGGCAGCGGCGACACCCCCGCCGACGAGGAAGGCACGTCGCGAGAGGGGCGGCCGCGACGCTCCCGCGGGCCCCAACGCACGCGCCTCGGCTTCCAACGCCGCGAGAACGCGTGCCGACACCTCGGGAGGCACGAGTACCTCCGGTAGGTCCGTGCGGAGCTTGGTGCGGACGCGGCGCAGCGCCTCGAGCTCTCGCCGGCAGCGGCCGCAGGCCTCGAGGTGCGCCTGGAGCGCACTCGCCCGCCCGGGCGGCAACCGCTCCTCGACGTGCAGCTGCAGATCGGCGAGCGGATGGGCTTCGGCCCCCGCCATGTCTCGGAGCTCTTCCGTCATGATGTAGACCGGGGCGTGTACCCCGCCTCGCGAGCGTAGTCCTCGAGCGCCGCGAAGAGCATGCGCCTACCCCGGTGGACCCTGGACTGCACGGTGCCGATGGGGCATCCGAGCGCCTCCGCGGCCTCCGCGTACGTGAGCTCGTGTACGTCGACGAAGAGCACCGCAGACCGAAACGCTTCGGGGAGCGACCTCAGCGCGGCCTCGACCTCCCGTGGCATCGGCTGCTCCCATGGCGCGCCGAAGCTGGGCGACTCGGTGAGCGGGCTCTCCACGAACGCCCGGTACTTCTCCTCGAGCTCCTCCGCCGATGCGACCTGCACCTCGCGGCGCGCCTTCTTCTGTCGGTTGATGAAGACGGAGTACAGAATCGTGAACAGCCAAGCCCGGGCGTTCGTTCCGGGACGGAAGTTGTCGAACGTCCGGAACGCCCGCAGGAACGTCTCCTGGACGTCGTCCGCGGCTGCGGCCTCGTTTCCCGTGAGCCGTAGCGCCGCCCCGTACAGGGCTGGCATGAACGGCAGGGCGACGGCCTCGAACCGGCGCCGTCGATCCTCGGTGTCGTCCACGGTCATGTCGGCCCTCGCGCCGTCGCATGTCTCGATGCCGGGAATAATCCGAGAGGCTCCGCTGTTCAACCTAACACCAAGGCGCACCGCACGGCGCGGCGCGCCGATTTCCTCGGACGGAGGTGTTGGTATGCGCACGATCCTCGACAGAACCCTCGGTGTAGGGCCGTTCCTTCTCCTCGCACTCGCCGCGTGCGGGTCCGAGCTCGGCATCCAGCCGGCCGCCACGGAGGCGGAGGTCGCGCCGTCGTTCGCGCGCGCGGTCGTGTTCCCGGGTGGCTGCTGCTTCTACGATGGGGGCGAGGTGAGAACAGTGGTTCCCCCGGCAGCGATGCCGCGCGAAGGCCGCGACAACTTCTACGCGTTCCCCGCCGGCGCGGCGGCCGGACAGAAGGGTGTCGTGGGCGTGGCCCCGGGAGACAGCGACTATCACGGCGGCCAGTGGAAGTTCCACGCGGTCACGTGGAATGTGACGAGCTACCTGCTCACGTCGGAGCAAGCCGTCCTAGCCGCCGCCGCTTTGGGCGACGTGACGATCACACGCGTGGCGGACAACGACTTCAAGTGCCCCATCCAACCCTGACCCGAACGGGGGGCGGGGCGCTCGTGCCTCGCCCCCTCAGGTTTCTCGGGCCGGCTCGCCTAGCGGTTCCGCACCCAGTCGATGAGCTCGCGGTTCGTCTTCGTCTTCCTCATCGCGTTGAGCAGCTCGGTCATGGCCTGAGAGGGATCCTGTCCGGCGAGCTGTCGCCGCATCGCGC
>JBFGFY010000131.1:0-9318 GCA_041579355.1 Longimicrobiales bacterium
AACTTCGCGATCGTGGTCGACGGGGAGGCCGTGGGTGGGGTCGGTCTCGCGCCGCAGCCCGACGTGCACCGGCGCTCCCTGGAGATCGGCTACTGGCTCGGGGAGCCCTACTGGGGCCGAGGGATCATGACCGAGGCCGTAGCCGCGGTCACCGGGTACGCACTCGAGGCGCACGACGTTTGCCGGATCTTCGCCGCGGTCTTCGACGGCAACCCCGCGTCGGCCCGTGTTCTGGAGAAGGCGGGCTACACCTTCGAGGGACGCCTTCGGAGGGCCGTCCACAAGGACGGACGCATGCGGGACCAGCTCGTGTATGCCTACGTCGTCGAGGACGGCTAGTCGCTTCGGTCTAGCGCACGATCTTCTCGAGCGTGCCCCAGGTCCGGGTGGTGACGTCCTTGCCCAGCGTCTCCTCGATGAGCGTCATGAAGACCGGACCCTTCGGGGTCGGCAGATAGGCCGTGAACGCCTCCCGGCCGTGCGCACACAGCAGTCGCGCTCCGTCACGCTCGACCGGCAGACGGAGCGACCGCGGGGGCTCCTCACGCAGGAAGGTGACGATCCGCTTGGCCCGAGGGTCGACGTCGAACGGCGCGTACGGGTCGGTCTCGAGGAGCGCTCTCAGGTCGTCGACGCGCCGCACGATCGTCGGGAAGACACGTCCGAGGTGCTCCTCCATCGCGGCCTCGGCCTTGCGGGCGACCGCGTCCTCGGAGCGGGCGGTTGCGTCGAACACGGCGTTGCCGCTCGCCAGCACGGTCTTCACGTCGCGGAATCCGGCTCGTTCGAGCGCGCGCCGGAGGTCGGCCATCTTGCAGTTCTTCGGCATCACACCCCGAAGCAGCGCCACATAACGAGCCATGCGCGGATGGCTAGCGTCTCGGGCGCGAGCGCGCAAATCCGGCTGGCCGGCAGGCGGGTTGCACGCGACAGGTCGCCGGCGGTAGCGTCGGCACGATGAAGCGGATTCTCGATCTCGTGGGGATGGGGCTCGGCGGCTGGCTCGGATGGGAAGCCGGCTCGCTCGTGTCGATCTTCACCGGCTTCATCGTCGGCGTCGTGGGGAGCGGCGTGGGGATGTACGTGGCGCGGCGGTTCAGCCGGGGCCTGCCCTAGCCGAGGCTGCGCATTCGACGGGGCGTCCCAGGACGATGGCGTAGAAGCCGTCGTCGTCTTCGGCCCAGTGCTCGATCGCCAGGTTCGCCTGTCGGAACAGGCCCTCGATCGTCGGACGGTCGTACTTGGCGCTGATCTCCGTGCGGATCCGCTCGCCTGCCGAGAGTCCCACGGTGGAGCCGTCGGGGAAGTGCACCACCTGGTCTCGCAATGCCTCCTGATAAGTCTCGATGCGCCCGTGCTCGTCGTCGTAGACCGACACATAGCGGAACGCCCCCAGATCGAAGTCGGCCCCGAGCTCGCGGTTGAGCACACGCAGCAGGTTGCGGCTGAACTCCTCGGTGACCCCAGCCGGGTCGTTGTAGGCGAGCTCGAGCCGCTCGCGCGACTTCCCGGGTCCGGGGCGCAGGTCTGCCCCGAGGAGGAAGCGGTCTCCCGGGTGCAACCGGCGGGAGATCCGACGTAGGAGGCGCACGGCCTCGCCGGGCTCGAAGTTGCCCAGCGTGCTCCCGAGTAGCGCGATCCAAGAGGGGTCGGGGAGCTCGACCCCGAACGTCAGGTCGCGTGTCATGTCGGCAACGGCCGGACGCACCGTGAGGTCGTCGTACTCCGCGTCGAGGCGGTCGGCCACGACGTGCAGAAAATCCCCGCTCACGTCCACCGGCACATAGAGAGGCCCAGGCGTGTGCCGCACCATCTCTTCGAGCAGGATCCGCGTCTTGTCCGCGCTTCCGGGGCCGAGCTCGACCAAGCCCTTCGGCCCGAGCTCCTCCACCCACTCGGGTATCCAGCGCCGGAGCAGGTCTCGCTCCACGCGGGTCAGGTAGTACTCGTCGAGTTGCGTGATACGCTCGAAGAGGTCCGAGCCGACCGCGTCGTAATGGTACTTGGAGGGGAGGCGCTTGTCGGCCCGCCGGAGCTCGGCGAGTACCTCTGCGAGCATGGCTGTACGGTCGTACGGGTCGGCAACCGCCTCGGCCCGCTCGGCTGCCCCGCCCACCTCCTCAGTCGTCACGCGCGCACCGGATTCCGCTGAAGATCTGCCGACGGATGGGATAGTCCCAGTTACGGAACGTGTTCCGGATCGCGCCGTAGCGGGTCGCCCAGGAGCCACCCCGGAGCACCTTGTACTCGTCTCCGAAGAAGGCCTCCGAGTATTCCTTGTACGGGAACGTCTCGTAGCCGGGATAACCGGAGAAGTCGGTCGACGTCCACTCCCAGACGTTACCGAGCATGTCCCAGCAGCCCACGGGAGATACCCCCGCCGGGAAGCTGCCGACACGCGTCGTCTCGAACCGCAGCTGGTCGAGGTTGGCGGATCGCACCGTGGCGGGCTCCTGCCCCCAGGGATAGACGCGCTTCTCGCGGCGCTCGGGATCCCAGGACGCGGCCGCCTCCCATTCGGGCTCCGATGGCAGGCGCTTCCCCGCCCACCGCGCGTATGCTTCGGCCTCCCAGTAGCAGACGTGGCACACCGGCCGCCACGGGTCGAGCGGGACCGTCCGGTCCATGAAGCGCTCCGTCCAGCCATCCGGGGTGCTCGCCCAGTACCGGGGCGCCGTCAGCTCGGCCTCCTGCTTCCAGGCCCACCCCTTCTGCGACCAGAGCGACTGGGCCTCGTAGCCGCCGTCCTCGAGGAAGGACCGGTACTCCCCGTTCGTGACCGGGTGCACGTCGATCCAGAAGGGCGCGAGCTCGACGGGGTGGCGGGGACGCTCGTTGTCGTAG
Organism: Longimicrobiales bacterium; assembly: GCA_041579355.1. Taxonomy (GTDB): domain Bacteria; phylum Gemmatimonadota; class Gemmatimonadetes; order Longimicrobiales; family Gaopeijiaceae; genus UBA2982. Next base: position 2,845 of record JBFGFY010000131.1, read on the forward strand.
GCCGCCGAGCGGTCGTCCGTGCCGATCTCGACGCGTCCGCCCGGGAAACGGACCATGGAGCCCGGCTCCGGCGCGCCGCCGTCGGGCTGCGGGGGCTCGGCGGCGCGGGGCGCCCGGTACGGAGTCCCCCGCTTGAGCTGGAGCGTCTGGAGGATCGTCTCGTTGTGCTGGTACTCGTGCTGCAGCACCATGCGAAAGACGAAGCCGTCGCGGGTCAGCGGCGAGGCTCCGTTCGAGAGGTGGCCATCGAGCCCGGCGAGCACGGCGCCCCGCACCCGCTCCAGGTAGTCGCGGCAGTCCGCCAGGGTCGGGAGCGGGAGCGTTCCCCTCGACGATCGGGGATGCTCGAACGGGTTGTAGAGACCCCGCAGCCCCTCACCTTCGGCTCCGGCGCCCGCCAGCTTTTCGATCAGCCAAACCTCCTCGAAGTGTCCGATGTGCCCGAGGTCCCATACGATCGGGCTCATGAGGCTGTCGTGCTGGACACGCAGGTCCTGCTCGTCGAGCGGGCCGACGAGGAGCTCGGTGCGTGCGCGCGCCTCCGTGAGGAGGCTCTCGATCTCCGGTCGCGTGAGCGCCCGTCCGAAGTGTAGATCCATGGGGCTGGATGGAGATGGGAAGCGGGGCGGCGTAAGGTAGGGCGACCAGGGACGGGCTCCAAAGCGGCCCGGCCCTGCACAACCGGCGAGGACGGATGCGGGTTTCCCAGGGATGAGCGGACAGGCGGTGGTGCTCGAGGCGCAGGGCGTGGTGAAGCGGTACGGTGCGGTGACCGCACTGGCGGGCGTGTCGCTCTCCGTCCCCGCCCGCTCGTGCACCGCGCTGGTGGGAGAGAGCGGGTCGGGGAAAACAACGCTGCTGCGAACCTTCAACCGCATGGTCGACACCGACGACGGTGCGGTGCGGGTGCACGACGAGGACGTCCGCGCGGCCGACCCGGTGACGCTCCGCCGGGCGCTCGGCTACGTCGAGCAAGCGGGGGGCCTCCTCCCCCATTGGACCGTGCTCCGCAACGTCGCGCTCGTGCCGTGGCTCGTCGGCTCCGAGCGGGCCGATGCGCTAGCAGCGGAGGCCCTGGAGCGGGTCGGACTTCCGCCGGCCGAGTACGGAGCGCGTTGGCCGCGCGAGTTGTCCGGCGGACAGCGACAGCGGGCAGCCCTGGCGCGGGCGCTCGCCGGCGGCGCCCGCACGCTGCTCCTGGACGAGCCCTTCGGCGCGCTCGACGCGATCAGCCGTCAGGAGGTGCGGCGCACCTACGCGGAGCTCCAGCGGGCGCTCGGCCTCACCACCCTCCTGGTCACGCACGACCTGCGCGAGGCCTTCGACCTCGCGGACCAGGTGGCCGTCCTGCGTGCGGGACGCGTCGAGCAGGTCGCAGACCCGGAGCGCCTGCGTACCTCACCCGCCACCGAGTACGTGGCCGAGCTCCTCGACAAGGCAGGTGTCGCGTGAGGAGCCCGAGGGTCGCCCCGGGTGCAGTCGCGGCCCTCGCCGCCGCCGCGTTCGTGACGTCCCCTGCGGGGGCCCAGGTCGAGGCTGGAACCCAAACCGCGGTCGACCGGGCGCCCGTCGTCGTCGCGAGCAAGCCGTTCGCGGAGTCGTACGTGCTCGCGGAGATCTTCGCGCAGCTGCTCGAGGCCCGGGGCGTCGTGGTCGACCGCCGCCCCGGGCTCGGCGCAACCGAGATCGCGTTCGCCGCCCTCCGCCGTGGCGAGATCGACGTCTATCCGGAGTACACGGGGACGGGGCTCCTCGCGATCCTCGGCGAGGCGCCGACTAGCTCGGCTCCGGATACCTATCGGCGCGTCGCCACGGAGTTCCGGGAGCGGTGGGGCGTGCGCTGGCTGCCCCCGCTCGGGTTCGAGAACACGTACGCGATCGCGGTGCGACCGGGCACGGCGGACTCGCTCGGCCTCGTCACGCTCACCGACCTGGCGAGCGCGGGCTCCGGGCTGCGGGCCGGGCTGAGCCCGGACTTCATCGGGCGCGCGGACGGCTTGCCAGGACTGAGGGGCGCCTACGGATCGTTCCCGACCGACGTGCGTGCGCTCCTCCAGGCAGTGAAGTACCAGGCGCTCGCGGAAGGTGAGGTCGACGTGATCGACGGTTACTCGACCGACGGCCAGATCGCGCGCTACGACCTCGTGGTGCTCCAAGACGACCGGGGCTTCTTCCCGCCCTACGACGCGGCCGGCGTCGTGAGCCGCCGGCTCGCCGAGGAGCGCCCCGAGGCCGTCGCCGCGCTCACCGAGCTCTCCGGGCTCGTCGACGTGGAGCGGATGCGGGAGCTCAACCGACGCGTGGAGGTGGGAGGGGAGCCGGTCGCGGTGGTCGCGGCGGACGCGCTGCGCGCGCTGGGTCTGGTGGGATCCTCGCAGGGCGCCGCGAGCCGTGAAGGGCCGACGCGCCCGTCGCTCCTCGCTTACCTGTGGGACCGCCGCGCGCTCACCCTCGCCGAGACCCGGCGGCACATGCTGCTCGTCCTCCTGTCGCTCGGCGCCGGGGCGCTCGTGGCCATCCCGCTCGGCCTCGCGCTGGAGCGGAGTCGGCGCTTCGCCGAGGGCACCATCCGGGCCATCGGTCTACTCCAGACCGTACCGAGCATCGCGCTGCTCGCCTTCATGATCCCCGTGCTGGGCATCGGTGTCGCACCAGCCGTGACGGCGCTCTTCCTCTATTCGCTCTTCCCGATGGTGCGAAACACGTTTACCGGCGTTCGCGACGCAGACGCGGCGGCGGTCGGGTCCGCACGGGCGCTCGGGATGACGGAAGGCCAGCTTCTGCGCTGGGTCCGCCTGCCGCTCGCCGCGCCGGTCCTCATGGCGGGTGTACGCACGGCGGCGGTGATCAACGTGGGCACGGCCACGCTCGCCGCGTTCATCGGAGCCGGAGGGCTCGGCGATCCCATCGTGGCTGGGCTGGCGCTGTCCGACACGCAGATGATCCTGGCGGGCGCGATCCCCGCCGCGGTCCTCGCCTTCGTGGTCGATGGCGCGCTCGGCGCTGCCGAGCGGTGGGTGAGCCCGCGCGGGGTGGGGTGAGGCGGCCGGGGCCTGGAGTCCCGCCTAGACTTCGGGCGGGGGCGTCACGACGAGGATCGCCGTCAGGAGCAGAACCACGTGCGCGACGAGCACCTCGACCGTCGCCGCGCCGCGCAGGGCCTGCTGGCCGGAAGGCTCACCGAGACGGGGCGTGAGCTCCTTCCAGTTCACGAAGCCGAGACCCGCTACCGCCGCGACGAAGACGAGCTTGATCGACAGCACGCGTCCGTACGCGCTCGAGAGGAGCGCCTCGAAGCTCGGGAGGTGAATCCAAGATGCGGCGAGCCCCGTCACCACGAGCGTCGTGACGCACGCGATCGCGATCGGCGAGAAGCGCGGTACGAGCGCCGGTAGCAGGCTCGGAAGCCCCTCGGCGGAGCGCCGCCGCCATCCCCGCTCCGCATAGAGAACGAAGCTCAGCGTACCCACCCAGGCGCCGGCCGCGAGCACGTGCAGCGTATCGGCGGTCAGCGTGAGCGGCCGCAGGGGTCCCGCAGCGCTCGCGTGTCCCGTGAAGGCGGGAAAGGCGGCGAGGCCGAGCACGGCCGCACCGCCGAGGAGCCAGCCGCTGCGGGCGCCGACCGTCCCGAGCGCGAGCCCGAACGCGGCCACGAGGGCCGCTGCTGCGCCGCGAACCCAGACGACCCCCCAGGCCGTTCCGTTGAGGAGCAGGTCGGCGTCCTCCTGCCACGGCACGAACGGGTCGCGGAACTCCGAGAGCTGGCGGTAGAAAATGAGTCCGAGGGCCATCGGGAGGAGGAGGCCACCGAGAAGCGCCTGCCTCTCGGAGGCCCGCTTGAGCCAGGACCGCGCGTCGTCGGGTAGCTCCCCCAGGCTCGGGAGGACCAGGAAGCGCGCGGACAGGCTCCCGAGGCTCGTCACGAGGGCGACGAACAAGAACCACCCGATCAGGGTGCCCGCGATGCCTGCCACTTCAGGAGCCCGCTAGCGGACGGTCGAGCTACTCGGCGGACCGCACCGTGAACTTGAAGTCCCCTCGGACCACGTGCCCGTCGTCGCCGATCCCTCGCCACGACACCGTATACGCGCCGGCGGCGAGCGTCTTGCCCACCCTCACACCGTAGACTCGACCATCGTCCGTGACTGGAGTGGGCTCGCTCGTTTCGACCGCGGTGCCCGCCGCGTCGATGAGCCGGATTCCCACGGAGCCGGTCTGCGCTACCTGGCTGAACCAGAGCCGGACCTCGGCGGGGGGGGCCACGGTGGCGTCCGCGGCCGGAGCCGACCGGCTGAGCGCGAAGTGGAAGGCACGGTCGGCCGCGACCGACGTGGCCCCGAGGGCCGCGACGAGTCCCGCGACCAGGATCAGTGCGCCTGCTCTCATCTGTGTTTCTCGCTTGCCTCTGGTGCGTTGGATCCCTCCGGCGGCTACGCCGTGCTCCGCCTGGAATCTAGCGCTTGTACCACCCGGAGGCGACGAATGCTCCCGATCCCCGCGGCTGGCCCGAGTGCCAGGAAGACGAACGCCCAGCGCCATTCTACCGCATCCACCATCAGCGGCACGGCCTGGATCGTGACCATGGTCAGCAGGAACCCCATCGAGGTCTGGAGCATGAGAGCCGTGCCCACCGAGTCCGGCGGCGCGACCTCGGTCACGAGGGCGCTGAACTGCGCCGAGTCGGCGACCACGAAGAAGCCCCAGACCCAGGTCAGCAGCGCGACGAGCGGGAACGGCGCGCCGACGGCGAAGCCGGCCACGAGGCAACAGACGCCGCTCACAGCCATCGCGAGGTTCACGACGCTGTGGCGGCCCACCCGGTCGGCCGCCACCCCACCCCAAACGCATCCGAGCCCGCCTGCGGCGATCGCTCCGAACGCGACGAGGTCCACGACCGCCGGGTCCACCGCACCCGCCGCGGCCACGGCAAGGAACACGGGCACCCACGTCCACATCGCGTAGAGCTCCCACATGTGGCCGAGGTAGCCGCCCGTGGCGAGCATCGTCTCGCGGTGCGTGAGGATGCGGCCGACGCGGCTCCACGCGAACGGCCGCGAGGGGAAGGCGAACGGGCCGTCCCGGTAGCCGGCGCCGACGAGCAGGGCGGCGAGAACCCCGCCGACCGACGCGCCGCCGACCACCGCCCAGGAGGCTGCGCCACCGATCGCCTTGAGCAGGTACGGCATCGCCTTTCCCACCGTGAGCGCGCCAACGACGGTGCCGATCGCGAAGCCGCGCGCCGACCGGAACCAGGTCGCCACCATCTTCATGCCCGGTGGATACACGCCCGCCAGGAAGAACCCCGTCAGGAAGCGCACGAGGAGTGCGCTACGGTAGCCCGGCACCACGAGCAGGACGGCGTTGGCCCCCGCCGCGAGCAGGGCCGAGGCGGCGAAGTACGTCCGCGACCGAAGCACGTCCGCGAGGTTGAGCACGGCGCCGGCGGCGGTGCCGGCCACGAAGCCGAGCTGTACGACCGTGGTGAGCAGACCCACCTGCCCCCCCGTGAGCGCCCACCGGATCTGCAGCTCGGGGCCCACCGCGGTCGCGGTCATCCACGCGGAGAGCGAGAGGAGCATGGCGACCGAGACGAGCGCCAGCGCCCGCCACCGCCTCGGGTCGCCGTCTACCCCGCGAGCTGCTTCGCCACGAACCATAGGTTGGCGGGTCGTTCGGCCAGGCGGCGCATGTACCAGGGGAACCACGCGGGCCCGTAGCTGATGAGGACGCGGACCGAGTGCCCTGCCCTCGCGAGCCGTTTCTGCTCGCCCTGTGCGATGCCGTAGAGCATACCGAACTCGTACTCCTTTTTGTCGAGCCCGAGCTCGTGTGCGAGCCGGTTCGCCTCGCCGATCATGCGCGGGTCGTGCGACGCGATCACCGGCCGGCCCATGGCGCCTCCGAGCCGGGCCCGCAGGAGGCGCGACGTCACCCGCACGAAGCTCCGGTCGACGTCCGCCTTCTTGGGCAGCGCCACGTCGGGCGGCTCACGGTAGGCACCCTTGACGATGCGGAGTGCGGGCTCGAGCGGGAGCAGGGATTCGAGGTCGGCCTCCACTCGGTGCAGATAGGCCTGTAGGCAGAGCCCCACGTTGCCGTACTTCTCCTTCGTGTCCCGGAAGATCGCGAGCGTGTCGTCGACGTACCGAGAAGCCTCCATGTCCACCCACACCAACGACTCGGTGGCCGTCACGAGGCGCTCGAGCCGGGAGCGTGCCTCCTCGACGCCGTAGTCGAGCCCGAGCTGGGTCGGCTTCACCGAGATTTCGGCGTCGAGCCGCCGTGCCGCGATCTGGCGGAGGACCTCCAGGTAGTGCTCGACCACCTCGTCCGCTTCCTCGAGCGACTCGAGGTTCTCACCGAGCAGAGTGAGCGTCGACGCGAGCCCGTGTGTGCCGAGCTCGGTCGCGGCGGCGAGCGCGTCGTCCAGCTCCTCGCCCGGCATGAAGCGGCGCGTGGCCCTGCGCACGAAGC
>JBFGFY010000132.1:0-9296 GCA_041579355.1 Longimicrobiales bacterium
AGCGCATCGCCGAGCTCCGCTCGGATGGTGTGTTCGCGCCCCCGTCGCTCCGCGGGACCGTGGTGTATCCGGGCTTCATCGGCGGCATGGAGTGGGGGGGATCGGCGTTCGATCCCGACCGGAGACTGCTCGTGACCAATACCAACCGCGTGGCGATGGTCATGACGCTGATCCCGAAACGGGGCGAGCACGGAGGGGAGAGTGAGGCGGAGCACGGCAAGTTCTCGGTCGCACCGCAGGACGGCACCCCCTACGCCGTCAAGCGAGAGGCCCTCCTGTCGCCCCTCGGAATTCCTTGCAGCCCACCCCCGTGGGGGATGCTGCACGCCGTCGACTTGCGGACAGGCGACGTGACTTGGGAGGTACCGCTCGGCGGCTTGAGCGATCTCACGAAGGTGCCTACCCCGGGCGCGTGGGGGTCACCGAACCTGGGCGGCCCCCTCGTCAGCGGCGGCCTCGTCTTCATCGGCGCGACGATGGACCGGCGGTTCCGCGCCTTCGAGCTGGAGACCGGTGCCCTGCTGTGGCAGGCGCGGCTACCGGCGTCGGCTCAGGCCACGCCGCTCACTTACCGGACGAGGCCGGGTGGCAGGCAGTACGTGGTGATCACTGCGGGTGGCCATGCGGCGCTCGGTTCGAGCCTCGGTGACCAGGTGATCGCCTTTGCGCTGCCGGACGCGGCGACGCCGAGGGGGGGGCAATGAGCGGGCGGGCGCTCGTGACGGGCGCCACCGGGATGCTCGGCTCGTACATCGTGGCGCGGCTCCTCGCGGACGGATGGCACGTGCGGGCGTTGGTGCGGGGTGCGACGAATGGCCAAGGCGCGGCAGCCTGGCTCGAGTCCCTCGGCGTCGAGGTCGTCCGAGGCTCGCTCGAGGAGCGAGGCGCTCTCCTGGAGGGGGCATCGGCATGTGACGTGGTCTTCCACGCCGCGGCCGTCATCGACCCGGGAGGGAGCTGGAGGCGCTTCCGTGAAGGAAACGTGGTCGGAACGGCCAACGTCGTTTCCGCCGCACAGGCGACCGGCGCGCGGCTCGTGCACGTGAGCAGCACCGCGGTGTACGGGCGAGCGCGTTACGCGTCCGCCCCGACGGACGAGACCGCGCCTCTCCCGACCCTGCCCGAGCACGACGTGTACGGGCGCTCGAAGCAGGAGGCGGAACGACTCGTGCTCCGGGCGCACGCCACGGGTCGCGTTTGGGCGACCGTCGTGCGTCCTCCCGTCATGTACGGACGCCGCGACCGCCAGTTCGCTCCGCGCATCGGCCCCGTCCTGTCGCTCGGCGTCTTTCCCCTCATCGCGGGAGGGAGGACCACGCTCACGCTCGTGCACGCCGGGAGCGTGGCAGAGGGCGCCGTGCGCGCTGCCTGCCGCGACGTCGCGGGGGGGCGCGTCTACCTGCTCGCCAACGACTATCCGGTCACCACGGAGGACCTGGTGCGCTGCGCCGCCGAGGGGCTCGAGAGACGTATCTGGGCGCCGGTCGTTCCGGCTCGCGCCGGACGGGTGGGTTTCGCGGCGCTGGAACGGGCGCTACGCCTGACCGGGAAGGTGGATCTGGCCCGCCACGCCGCAGGCACCCTCGAGATGCTGACGCGCGACAACCCTTTCTGCTCGGCGCGGGCGCGGCGCGAGTTAGGCTGGGCACCCCCGGGCTGCGCGGACACACTCCTGGCCGACGCGCTCCGCTGGTGGGCGGTGCATGCCAATGGGGTCCGGGCCTAGGATGGACCCCACCTGGCTGGACGTGGGAGGCGTGCGGATCCGCTCCCCGGTCACGGCGGGCACGAACCTCGCGCTCGCGCTCCAATGTGCGTGGTACTACACACGATTGCGGGGCTCCTCAGGCGCCGTGGAGCGTCATTGGGCGCGATTCTTCGCGGGCATGTCCGTCGCGACCCTCGCCGGCGCTGCCAAGCACGGCCTGCCGCACGTCCTGGAAGCCGGGGCCTGGGCGAGCGTCCTGTGGACGTCGTCCTTGGCCGCTGGCTGGGCGGTCTTGGAGGCGCAGCGGGCGATGATCTACCAAGCCGCGCGGGGTGGCCACCGCGTCGTGCTCGGGCGGGCGGCCAAGGCGCAGCTCGCGCTCCTCTTGGGCGCCTGCCTCACCCTGGGCCCGAGGATCGATCTGCTGATCGCTCACACGGTCCTTGGGCTCTTGCCCGTGATGCTATTGGAGGCGAAGGCCGCCGCACGAGCCCGGGAGAGGAGGCGGCACGCCCGCATCGCTGCGGGGCTGGCCGTCTCCTTCCTATCGGGGGTGGCGTACGGACTGGGCGCCTCGTTCGGCCCCTGGCTCACCCACGTGGACATCGCACATGTCTTCATGGCGCTCAGCTATCACCTGATCGCGAGCGGGTTTGCGGGGATCAAGGTCCCGCAGCAGTCGATCCTTGCTACCCGCCACGAGGCGGTCTATCTGTAGGGGATCTCCCTGTTCCGCTCTCCCCAAGGGGTGTCCGGGTGGCCAACGAGCCCCGCCTCGCGGTCGAGTCGATCGCCGGTCAGAGGCCCTACCAAGAGGACTCGGTGCTGGCCGAGACCTTGCCGGACGGCCGGACCCTCCTCGCGGTGGCGGACGGCATGGGTGGACACGCGGCGGGAGAGGTGGCCAGCGCGCTCGCGCTGGAGACCCTGAAGGAGGCCGTGACGGACCAACTGCCTCTGGCCGACGCCTTCCGGCTGGCGAACGAGCGGGTGCACGGGAAGGCGTCGGAGCCTGGCAAGCAAGGTATGGGGACGACACTCGTCGCCGTGCTGGTCGACGGCACGGGCTACTCCGTGGCGAACGTGGGTGACAGCCGTGCGTACCTGCTGTCGGCCGACGGCATTCGGCGCCTGACCGAGGACCATTCGTTCGTGGTCGAGGCGATGAAGCGTGGGCAGTCGGAGGCCGAGGCGATGGCCACGCCTTGGAAGGACGCGCTGACCCGCTCCATCGGCACCGAGGGCGAGGTCGAGGCCGACGTGACAGGCCTGCACCCCGTGACGACGGACACGGCCATCCTGCTGTGCTCGGACGGCCTATACAAGAAGCTCGACGACGACCAGATCCGCTCGCTCTTCACCCGCTCGAGCGGCGCACAGGGGGCGGCTCAGGCGCTGGTGGCGGCCGCGCTCGATGCGGGTAGCGACGACAACATCTCGGTCGTGATCGCGGAGTACGGCGAAGTTCCGCGCGAGTCCGTGCCGACGACCATGGTGCTCTCCTACGCTCCGGAGGAGGGACGCAGACGCGCCGAGCGCGAGGCAGCAGACGCCGCTGCGGTGAGCGCCGCGGTCGAGGAGGGGGCTGTGGTGGCGGGACTGCCGGTCGCGGCCGTGGCCGCGATCGTCGTCGTGCTGAGTGTCCTCGTCGCGATCCTTCTGTTCAGCTGACGGCGGAGCGCCTCGTCAGGCGACGTCGTCCATGAACGTCAGCTTCAAGCCCCCGCATTCGACGACGTCTCCGTTCCGGAGCTTCGTCCGCTTGGTGCTACGACCGCGCACCTTCATGGAGCCGAAGGCACCCAGGTAGCGGACATCACATCCGGCGGCCGAGTGCACGAGCAGTAGGTGGTGCTTCGGACCCTTCGGCACCTGCAGGTCGCACAGCTCGTCCGTGCCGATCAGCACTGCCGGCGAATCGGAGAGATAATGCGTACCGCTGCGCCCTCCGGACTCCCAGTTGAAGTGCGCGCGTTTCTTGCGGTCCGAATCCTTCAGGAGCTCGCGTACCTCGTGGGGGTTGATGTGCATCGTCCCCTCTGTTCGCGTCACCGCCGGCTGCTTGGGCTTCGTGGCGGCGGCGGCCGCAGCCTGCGGTGGGTGCTCCCCCTCCCCGAGTGCCTTGCCGAAAACGATGGAGAACTTGCCAAAGCCGATCTCGTCGCCGAGTCCCAGGCGATGCGGGCCCTGGATCTTCGTGCCGCGAATGAAGGTCCCGTTCGAGGAGCCGAGGTCTACGACCTCCCACCCCTCGTCGCCGAGCCGGATCTCGGCGTGGCGCCGTGAGACCGAGGGGTTGTCGATGACTACATCCGCCCCGTCCTCCCGCCCGACGATGATCGACTCCTGCTTGAAGTCGTAGACCTGCATCGTCCTGCGGCCCAGAAGCAGGGTCAGCTTCGGCATGGCTCTTTCCCTCGTGCGGTCCCGTGCGTGATCGGCCGATCCGGCGCTCCCGCAATAATGCTCGGGGCGCCTGGCGTGGTCCAGCTTGTCCCTAGCCCTGCGGGGTTGCGGTGAGGCAGCCCGGGTGGTCGGGGACGAGCCCCAGACACTCCTGGACGAGCTGCTCGGCGCGGCCGGCCTGCCCTTCCTCGAGCGCGGCGGCCGCGTCCCAGGCCATGTGCTCGGCCACCTTCCGTAGCAGGGATTCGGCCTCGCGGCTCGCGGGCTCGAGCGTGGCCAAACGGAGGGCATGGGTCCGGACGTCACCGCCTTCGAGTCCGTAGTAGCGCGAGCGTGCCTGCGCCTCCGACGCGAGCTGGCGGATCCGGCGAACCTCCCAGCTGGTGTCGACGTATACGCCGGCCTCGCGGAGACCCTCGACGACCGTGAGCAGCTCGGTCTCGCCGACGCCGACGAAGAAAGGTGAGACGAGCGGTCCGATTGTTAGGTACCCGCCCACGCCGCCATCGTCGAGCCACGCGCGCTCGACCATGCCGCTCTGCACGTGAGTCCGCAGCGTGGGCAGATCGATCGTGCGCCCCCAGGGCTGCACATAGTAGGCACCTCCCCCGAGGAGGAGCGCGAACAGGAAGAGGGCCACGAGTCGGCCCGCGCCGCGGCGCTTGGGGGCAGGCCGGGCGACGCGGGGCCTTCGCGCCTCGGCCGCGGGCGGCTCCTGCCGGGGGGTGACCGACTCCGCGGGCGACTCGGTGAGGGCGACGCGGTCGCCGGCGAGGCGGTGCAGCGTGTCCCGCAGCTCGCGCGCGGACTGGAAGCGGCGTTCCGGCTCCCGCTGCAGAAGCCTCAGCACCACGTTCGCGAGCCCGGACGGGACCTCGACCCCGGTGCGCGAGAAGGGGATCATCTGGGCCCGGTCCGTGGCCGCCATGAGCTCGTAGATCTGGTCGGTCGGTTCGTGGGCGAGCTTGCCGAGCCACGGGTCTCGCCCCGTCAGCAGCGCGTACAGGATCACGCCGAAAGCGAAGAGGTCCGTACGTCCGTCCACCTGCTCGGCCCGGAGCTGCTCCGGCGCCGCGTAACCCGGCGTACCCAGCGTGCCGACGGTCGTGAGGCGGCTGTCCGCCTCGCGCTCAGCGATCTTCGCGATGCCAAAGTCGAGGACCTTGACCATCTCCTCACCCGCGCGGTCGTGGGTGAGCATCAGGTTCTCGAGCTTCAGGTCACGGTGCACGACCGGCTCGGGGCCCTCGTGCGCAGCCATGAGCGCATCGCAGACTTGCAGCGCGAGCCGGATGACGCGCTGAGCGTCGAGTGGACCTTCTTCCTCCAATACGCGGGCGAGGCTCCGTCCCTCGACGAACTCCATGAGGAAGTAGATGAGCCCGGACCCGATGTCCTCCTCGTAGGTGGCGAGCCCCACGATGTGCTGGGAGTCCGTGCCGAGGCGCTTCATGATCTGCGCCTCGCGGAGGAAGCGCTTGCGCATCTCCTCTGCTTCCGAGCCGGTCATCCGGTCCACGCCCAGGATCTTCAGGGCCTCGATCCAGCCGCCCTTCACGTCCTGCACCTTGTAGACGGTGCCGAAGGATCCGGCGCCGAGTCGCGCGAGCACGCGCCACTTGTTCCTCAAGAGCGTGCCGACGAGCGGGTCGTCCTGCTTCTTGGCCTCGACCGTCGTCGCCTCCTCCGCCGCCATCTTCGCCAGCTCCTCCGCGCTCCACGGGACCGTGGGCTGGGGAGCCGTCGGGACGTCGTCGGGGTTCCAGGCGACGGTCGGCTGGGACTTCGACTTCTTGTCGGGGTCTTCGGGCGTGGACACGCTGGGGGCACCTCGCCGAGAGAGAGCTCACAAGAACGTAGGGACCACGCGGAAGCATGGTCAATTCTCGATTGCAGACTTGCCCCGGCCTCTCGCCGGTCTTTCTTTGAAGACATGCGCCTTCGCCGCTTCGCCGTCCCTCTTGTCGCGTGTGTGGCCGCGGCGTGTTACGGGCCGCCGGAGATGCCCATCGCCGACCCGCTGGGACACCCCGAGGCGGCCACGATCCTCGTGCAGGCGGTCGACGCGGGCACGGGCGCGGCGCTCTCGGACCCCGAGATGACCGTGCGCTACCTGGTGCGCTCGCCGATCACGCTCGACGCGTCGTTGGTGACGCGCGCACCGACGCGTGAGCCGTACGAGGTGCGCCACGTGATCCAGGAAGACGCGCTCGTGGTCGAGATGCGCCTCGAGGCCAGCTCCTATCACCGGCTCGACACGGTCCTGTCCGTGCCCAAAGGAGCGACCGCCGGGCCCCTCACAGTGCGTCTCTCCCGCCGGCTCGACTTGGTGGCCGGGGGCGAGTCCCCTGGGCCTCCGGATCCCGAGCCCGTCGTCACGGGTCCCATCCCCGGGGGCGGGCGTGGGACGCTTCCGGACGTGGGGGCCGCGCCGGACCGGACCGCGCTCATGGCCGGCAACCGCGCGTTCGAGCGGGGCGCCTGGCTCGAGGCGACGGAGGCGTACGCGCGAATGCCCGTTCCTCCCGACCCGGACAGCGAGTACGGGCGTGAGTACCAGCAGGCGCTTCTCCGCCGCGGGGTGGCGCACATGAACCGCGCGGAGTACGGCGCGGCTCTGGAGGTGCTCGAGAGCGCGGCGGCCTACGGAAACCCCGGCTTCCAGACCTACCTACGTTTGGCGGCGGCGCAGTGTGCGGTCGGCCGGACCGAGGAAGGCAGGGGGACACTCGCCCAGCTCCAGCGTGGACTGAACCGCCGCTCGCAAAACGAGCAGCTGCTCGTCGGTGCTCTCGTCGACTATGAGCGCGGCCTCTGCTCCCACGGGGAGTTCGACCGCGCCGAGACCACCCGTGAGCGGGTACGGACCGGATCCGCAGCGATCCAACAGCTCCAGTCCTTCATCGACTTCGGAGAGCGTATCGAGCCGGTGCCGGCGGCCGTGCAGACGGCGATCGAGGACGCGCGCTCCCGCATCGAGCTGATCCGGCGGAGGATGGCCGGGAACTGAGCCCGAAAGAGAGGGGCGTGACGGCGAGCCGCCACGCCCCTCTCGAGCTCTCCCGACAGCCGCGCGACGCGCGCGGTAGATGTAGGCGGTTAGGGTAGCAGCGGGGGTGGAGGCGGGCAGTCGGCGGTGGCGGCGCAGGTCCGCGCCTCGAAGGTGAGCGGCAACCCGTAGATGGCCGTCTCGTAGCCGAAGGCCCCGAGCGGATCCAGTGCGGGCTCGAAGGGCGTGAAGCCGTCCGCCGGACCGTTGTCGTAGGCGCCCGGCTGCGTGAGGGCGGCGAGGCGGTTCACGCAGCTCTCAGGCGTGAGCGTACCCCAGACTCCGTCCGGACCCGGCTCACCGGGCGGGTTCGGCTCGTTCGCGCCCGGGCGTGCGACGCCGCAAGCGGAGACGCGCAGCCGGTTGTCACCCGTCGCGAGCGTCCAGTCCACGACAGCGCGGCCGTTCGGTCCCGTCACGATCACGAGCTGGTTCCAGCTGCTGGCGGGTGTGGTGCTGTTGTCCGGTGTGCCGGCCGGATAGCACTGCTGTCCAGGAACGGGCGTGGCGGGACACGCCACCGAGCCCGTCTCCGGGAAGACGTGCAGGCGCGTGCCCGGCACGTCGAGCGGGCTCCCCTGGGCGGTGGCGTCGGGTGCGGTGACGTCGACGCCGACGAGCACGGGTTGCGTCGCGCGGAAGCTTCCCAAGTGGCGGCAGCTCGGCAGCCCCGACGCACACGCCGCGCCCGGGTTGCCGTGCTGCATGATCGGCATCCAGGCGATCTGGAAGTCGGAGAGTCGTGTGAAGTCCCAACCCGAGCCCGGCCAGGCGTAGAGCGGTTGCGGCCCGAAGAAGGCCGCGAGGTCGCGGAGCTTCTCCACTCCCCAGTCGAGCATGCGCCGAACCTGGCTGTTGCTCGTGGCGCTCCCGAACCAGCCTTGGGCAACCGAGTGAGGTAGCACACCGATGCCCAGCTCGTCGTACTGGAGGACGTTCGGGCGGGCGTTGGGCCCGAAGGGCTCGACCCCGGACGCCAGGTCGATCAAGATCTGCGCCGGAACGGTGAGGCGCTGCAGCTCATCGCTGCTCATCGAGATCTTGCATCCCCCGAGGGGCACATCCACCAGCGCGTTGCCGGAGACCACGCCGTTCACGTCCGAGAAGCCGAGCGAGAGGCACTCGCTCACCTCGAAGTCGGCGAGGAACGTCGGGTTGCCGTTGGGGAAGTTGAACGTGGTGGCGAGCTCGTTCGTCTCGAAGGTCAAGCTGGTGGCACCCGCGATCAGGCATGTCGCCGCGTTCTGCGGTGTCCCACCCTGGGTGTTGAAATAGACGCACTCGAAGGACTGTGTGATGCGCACCTTGACCGGCACGTTGCCGTAGCCGATCGCCGATAGGAAATCGTCGGCCGGGCGCGTCTGGTTCGGGTCGATCACCACGTCGCGGTGGGCGAAGTGCTGACCGCCCCGCACGACGTAGAGGCGGAAGATGTCTCCCACGTTGGCCTGGTTGCGCCGCCAGCGAACGGAGGTCTGGTAGAACTCGGCGGTCCCGTCCCGCGTGAGCGGCTTCCATTCGGACGGCGGCTGACAGAACTCGATCGTCGGCGGGACGAGGCCTCCGGGCGTGCCGTAGTTCACCTTGCACCATGCCAGCTTGAAGATCCCGTCCAGGCCGGGCACGAAGGGCGCGGAGCAGGCGGGGCTCGACAGGTGGTTGTTCACGAGCGGCGGCAGGAGGCAGAAGCCCGGGACACCGGTCTGGCCGTGTGCGTAACCCGGGAACGCATCGCAGGGGGAGAGGCCTCCGCAGAGGTCGTCTTCGGCCGGATTCCCGCCGAGGTGGCTCATCTGGACGGTGGGTGCCCGGTCCAGGGGGTTGTCGGGGGCGGTGGGCGCGTCGGAACAGGCCGCGGCGAATAGAGACACTGCGACCACGAAAAGGGACTTGCGCATGGAAATCACGCTCGGCTGGTTGGGGGGTGCCTATTCCAAGCTATGGGGACAAAAAGTGCCACAGCAAGGAAAGAAATGCGGCAACGAGTATGGGGCCCGCTGGTTGGTCGAAGCTCAGTCCCGGCTCACAAACGTCTCGAACTCAGGCAGCGTGCGGAGGTCGCGCCACCACCAGTGCAGCTCGGCGGTGGGTCCGAGCGTGCCCCCCGGGGTCGCCGCGACCCAGCGCCGAAGG
>JBFGFY010000133.1:0-9282 GCA_041579355.1 Longimicrobiales bacterium
CCCGACTTCCGGTAGATCCGCGAGTCGGGGTGCGAGTTCTCGAGGCCGAGCACGAACTTGTGGTGCAGCGCGGGGTCGCCGAGGATCGACTTCATCTCCTGCGAGGCCCACGGGCTCACCAGCTCTCCGCGCTCGAGGAGCACGAAGAAGCGCGCCGCCTGTCGGGCGGTTGCGCCGTGCGAGAGGTTGGCGAGCGGGTCCCGCCGCCAGAGGCCGACGCCGCTCCCGAAGCCGCGGCCCACCCAGATCCCCCCGCGCCGGTTCGTGTCGTAGAGCTCGTGCCGGGGGTCCTGGAGGGCCCGGGCGATGTTCTGGAATCCCACCGTGCGGATGAGCTCGCTCGAGATCCGGTTGTCCGAGTTCCGGATCATCAGCTCCATGCGGCCCCTCAGCTGGGGCGTATAGCGGAGCCGGCCCCGCTCGATCGCGTCGAAGACGCCGAGCAGGATGCCGATCTTGGGCAGGCTCGCCGCGTACCGCATCCGGTCCGCGTCGTGGCCGGCGTACCGGACCTGATCCAGATCGGTGACGTCGACCAGGGCCACCGAGAGCCGCCGCTCGTTGACCAGCCGCCGGTAGGGCGCCTGGTTGAGCACGGTGGTGAGGCGGGACTGGAGAACCGGGTCCGGCGGGGGCAGGACATAACTGGCCCGGGGGGTGGCCAGGGCCCCCTTCACGGAGGCCACCGTCGCGAGCGCGACGAGCGCCAGCGACACGGTCACGACCCGATGGATTCGCATACGGCGAAAGCGTCCTGTGGCGTCAGCTGCCGGTCGGGGCTGGGTGTAGGGTGCCGATGAGCCGTTCGATCAAGGTTCCGATCTCCATGTGCTCGTTCGCGGAGTTCACTTTGAGCACGTTGGACATCATCGAAACTAGGTATACACGGGGATGTTCCCCCCCGGCCGGCGACTCCACGATCGCGACCGAGTGCATGAGGTTTTCCGCGTTCCCCATGTACTGTCCACAACGGTAGCCTTCCTCGGGCACGCAGCGATAGAGGGACCCCGACTTGAAGTAGACGGCGGCCTGGTTGAGGGCCGGGGAGAAGGCATAGCGGTAGCGGCGCCGGGTGTAGTACATGAGCCGCTTCATCTCCAGGCTGCTCCACTCGTCGACCAGCTGGCCCTGCTCCATCTTGAGCAGCCAACGGACCAGGGTACGGGGCGTCGCCAGGCTCCCCCGTCCGGGGATCGCTCGCTGCCCGCCGTTCGTGAACATGGTCCGGATCCGGAGGAGCTCGGGGTTCAGGCCGGCCGCGATCAGGGGCTCTTCGATCACCCGGATCATGCGGTCGGTGAGCTCGGTCTTGGGCGTGTTCCGGAAGAAGGCGACCTCCTCCTCCCGGGACGGTGGGTAGTCGTGTCCGAAGGCATCGATGAGGATCGCCTCCTTCCAGACCACGGAGCCGGCGGCGTTCGAGCTCGGCGAGACCATGTGGTCGACCCACTCCCAGAGCGTGAACTCGTCCCCGACGCGGATCGCGCGGTGCGTCACACCGGACCAGTCGGGGGCGACGATCGGGACCTCGTGGCTGTTCGGGACCGCGAACTCGTCGGCCACGATCCGGGTGTCCCGTAGGAGTCGGGTGCGGGCCGGGATGTCCTCGGGGTAGAGCTGGGCGAGCTCGTTGAAGAGGCCGCTCATCACCAGGAGCTTGCCGACGCTGCCCGGGATGTACCCCTCGTCCCCCCGGAGCGAGGCGTAACGTGGGCGGTCCGGGTCGGTGATATCGAGCACGGACACCCGGTACGAGGGGTGGCGGCGGCCCACGATCCGCTCGATCCCGGCTTGGAGCTCGGGGTCGGTCGGTGCCCCCGGGGGCAGGTCGAGCGCGTCGTTCACTCCCGCGAGACGGAGGCCGATCGCGCTGCGCGGGAGTCGGGCCCCGGGCTGGATCGCGAGGCGGCCGGGCATCTCGCCGTTGAGGACCATGTCGTAGGCCCTGAGCCGCCGGATCCCGGTGTAGTCGTAACCGTCCAGCGGATACCGGGCCGCCCCGACGACGGCCGAGGTGGCGAAAAGGAAGCCCACGACCAGGCCGACCCGCACGGCACGACCCAGGTGGTGGGCGGTGGTACGGCGCAGCGCAGGGGCTGCTTCGATCACGAGGCCTCCGGGAAGTCCGCCAGGCGGACGGGGCGGTCCGCGTTGGCTCTGGCCCCGGCGTCCAGCTCCCCCAGCCGGGCGTAGGTGTCACTGTTCCTATAACGGATGAAGGGTCGAATCTGGAAAAGCCAGAGCTGTCCGCCCGTGAACCCGTATTCGATGTCCCAGGTGGTATCCTCCTCGGGTGTCCCGGCCCTGCGGGCCTGCCATTCCGAGACCACCTGCCGAAGCTGCGCGAGCTCCGCCGGCTGGAGGAGCATCTCGGGCCGCCGCGCCGCCACCCAGCGGGTTCCGCCGGGGACCACCTCGCGGCGGCTCGGGGCCTTGGCCTGCGAGAGCAGGCGGATCCGCCCCTCGGGTGACACCAGCAGGGTCTCGGCGTCCTCGCCCTCGACGGCACCGCCGACCCCTTCGGCCGCTACCACGGTGAGGTCGTCTGGTCCGCCCTCCTGGAGCCCCGACGTGATCAGCACTCCGGACAGGTCGGAGCGGACCGTCTCCTGGATCAGCACCGAGGGGTACACGCCTCCCTGCTCCTCGAGGATCTGCTTCCGCCAGAGGTAGGCGCGCTCGGTGAAGGGCGACGTCCAGACACGCTTCACGGAGGTGAGCACCTGCTCGATCGAGGTCTGGTTCGCGACCGTCAGGTTGAGGCCGGCCCCGGAGAACTCGGGGAGATCCTCCACGTTCGTGTCGCTGCGCACGAAGACGCCGCGGCTCAGGTCGCCGGCCAGCATGTCCGTCACCGCCTGCGCCACCTGATTGCGGGCCTCCGGGAGCCAGTCGAGACCGGCGATCGCCTCCCGCACCCACGCGAGCCGCTCGAACATGTACGCGTCGATCTCGGCCTCGGTCCGCCCGGCGGCTTCCATCTCGTCCGCGCGGCGGTACGAGGCCCGCAGCTCCTCGAGCACCGTGCCGGAGCTTCCCGCCCAGCGGCGGTTGGCGTGCTCGTAGAACATGCCGAAGGGAAGCGCGAGCGCGGCTGAGACCCTTCCGGGGAAGTCGGCCGCGAGCTGGCCCAGGTTGGCCGCCTTCGGGCCCGTTAGGATCCCCGAGTCCGTGGAGCGCAGCTCCGAGAGCGCGATCGGCCTGCGCACGTCGAGCCGCACGCCCGAGGTGTCGAGCCGATGCCGCTCGGCACGCGTGGGGCCGCCCGTCTCGATGAGCGCGCGCTCCGTCGGCCCCAGGCGATCGGGCCAGGCGAGGACCACCCGGCCCATCGGGCTCACCGCGTAGAAGACCTCGCGCCCCTCGGCCTCGCGCAGGCGGGGCATCAGGTCCGGCGACACCGTCGCGTTCGGGATGCCGAGGTTCCGCGCCAGGAGCTGCACGTGCGAGAGGAGGTTCCCCTCGGCCATGGTGAGGACTCCGGCGACCGGCTTAAGCTCGGGAGGGGTCTCGGGGAGCACGTAGATGGTGCTCGCGTCGACCTCGTCGTGCGCGCCGGGCCGGAGCACCTCGAGGTGGCGCATGGCGACGCCGGGGTTGAGGCCCCGGAGGCCCGTCGGCTCGTCGCGTCCGAAGACCGAGTGGGCCGCGCCGAGCGTCTGGTCGGCGTCCGCCTGGAGCACGTCGAGCGTGCGAGAGAGCGGGAGCACCATGGAGCCCCGCAGCAGGTCGTCGGCGAGGCCCGCCGCCATCGGCTCCACGGGGGCGTAGCGGTCGAGCACCGGGAGGAACGTCCCGCGCACCGTGCCCCGGGCCCAGTCGAGGCTCCGGCTCAGGTAGCCGAGGGAGCTCTTGTACGCGAGCGCGCCGGTCCGTCCCCGCCCCGAGAGCGCGACGACCTCCTCGCGTATGGCGTCGCGCTCACGCGTCGACAGATACCCGCTGGCGTACGCCAGCGTCGTGTACCGTTCCAGCCGACGCAGTAGATCCGCGCGGGTTCGGCGGACCCCTTCCAAGCTCTGCGCGAGGACGAAGGCCCGCTCCTGCAGCGCGAGGCCGAGGTCCACCAGGTCGAGGGCCCGGGCGCCGTTGGGCGCGCTCTCGGCGGCGGCGCGCACGCGCGGCGCCAGGTCGACGATCGAGGAGAGCGCTCGCTCCGTGTCGCCGGACTCGAGCGCAGCCGCGAGCTGGTCGATCCCGTCGCGCAGGCCCGGGTCCACCCGGCTGCGGTAAGCGGCGAGCGAGGCCAGAGCCCTCTGCGGGTCGTATTGGCTCACCAGGTCGTCGCGCAGCTGGACGAGCCACTCCCGCACCCGCGGCTCGTGGGAGCCGCGCGCGAGGTAGCGCTCGACCGTTTGCACGTCCTCGCGGGACGGCACGGAGTGGATCTTCACTCGCGTCGCCAGGAAGCCGGGGTCGGCGTTCGAGATCTCGAGGGCCGTGGACCGGATCCGGTCCATGAGCCGCTCGTCACCCACGCCGGTGTGTGGGAGGCTCGCCGCGAGGCGGCTCGCGAGCAGGTAGTTGGACCGGATCCAGGCGTTGTCGGCGAAGCGGCGCTCCAGGAGGGCCCGGCCCGCTCGCTCCTCGTCCTCGATCTGGAGGGCGCCGCGGTAGTAGCGGGCCCGACGCAGGACCCAGCCGTCGTCCACGCCGAAGAGGTAGCGCTCGAGCACCATCTCCCGGAGGCGGTACCCCGCGCGGCTCTCGTCCGCGAACGCCTCGTAGGGCGTCGCGGTGAGGATCGAGCCCACGTGGTAGCCGAGCGCCGCGAGTCGCCGGGCGGGCGCGGAGGGCTCCGCGTGCTGCACTCCGCCGCCCCGCTCACGGCAGGGCGTGCCCTGCGGCGGATGCACGCTCCCGTCGGCGCAGAACCAGCGCAGTCGCTCGTACGGGCCGCGCTCGTTCGCCTTCATCGCGGCCAGGATCGAGCGCACCTCGGCCGCCTCGGTGGCGGACGGAGCCGGTGGGAACGCCTGGGCCGCGGCGGTGGTGGGGACGGCGTGCAAGAGCACGGCGCCGAAGAGGATCGCCCACCTTCGGAAGTCCATTGACCTGCTCCTGCAGTCGAGCCGGATGTGGCCTCGGACGGAAACATAGTGCGAGATTCCCGCCCGTGCGCCAGTTCAACAGGCTTACCCTGCAGATGCTCGCTTTGATCGCTCGCGTCCGTCCGGACGAGCGGCGAGACGTGCTGGGCGCGTTCCTGACCCTATTCGGCTTCATGACCGGTCACGCGCTGCTCGAGACGGCGCGCGACGCCCTTTTCCTGGCGAGCCTACCGGCGCAGCGCCTGCCTTGGGCGTACCTGGCGATCGCCGTGATCGCTCTCGGACTCGGCCAGCGCGAGCCCCGCGTGGTGCGGCGGATCTCGGCCCGCTCCGAGCTCGGTCGCTGGCTCCTCATGGCCGCGATCGTGACCGCCACGTTCTGGCTCTTCGTCGGCAGCGGCCAGGCTTGGGTCCTCTACTCCCTCTATGCCTGGTCCGGCGTGCTGGCTTCCCTGGTGGTCGTACGCTTCTGGACGGTGCTGGGGAGCCGCTTCACGGTCACGCAGGCGAAGCGGGTCTTCCCGGTCATCGCCTCCGGCAGCGTCGCCGGCGCGATCCTGGGCTCGGGGCTCGCGAGGATCCTCACCGAGGTGCTCGACCCTAGGCACCTCGTGCTCGCGGCCGGGTTGGCCTTCCTGGTCTCGTCGACCGCTCCGTCCGTGATCGCCGCCCAGGAGCCGCCGCCGGCCCGGCGCCGGCACTGGGGCGACCTCGGTGCGGTGGCCCGATCGATCTGGACGGGGCCCTATCTGCGGCGCGTCGCCGCGCTCGTGCTCTTCGCGACCGTGACCTTCACGCTCGTGGACTTCGTCTTCAAGAGCGCCGCCGACCGGTACGTGGCTCCTGACCAGCTCGGTGAGTTCTTCGCGACGGTCTACCTGTCCTTCAACGTGATCTCGCTGCTGGTCCAGGTCCTCGGCGTGGCACTGCTCCTGCGCTGGGTCGGTCTGGTGAGCGCCGTGTCGGTCGTACCGGCGATCCTCCTCGTGTCGACGCTCGGCTTTGCCGTCGGCGGGGGGCTCACGCTGGCGCTCGTGCTCAAGGGAGCCGACGGCACCCTCCGCCACTCGCTGTACCGCACGGGCACGGAGCTGCTCTTCGTGCCGCTGTCGGACCGCCTCAGGACCCAGGTGAAGGGCGTCATCGACGTGCTCGGTCAGCGGGGCGGGCAGGCCCTCGCCGCGATCGTGATCCTGATGCTCCTCTCCACGACCTCGAATCTCGCGGTCTTCGCGGCCCTGGCGTGTCTCACGGCCGCCGCCTGGCTCGTGGTCGCCGTCGGGCTGCGTGAGCCTTATCTCGACCTCTTCCGACAGACCCTGCACGCGGAAAGTGGACCGCGCGGGTCGGGGTTCCCGGCCCTGGACATGGCCTCCCTCGAGACGCTCATGGCCACCCTGAACGAGACGGACGACCGGCGCGTGATCGCGGCGCTCGACCTCCTCGAGGAGCAGGGTAAGGTCGCGGTCATCCCCGCACCCCTCCTCTATCACCCGTCGCCGCCGGTCGTCGTGCGGTCGCTCGATCTCTTCACGGTGGCCGGGCGCGACGACGCGCTCCCGATGGTGACTCGGCTGCTCGATCACTCCGACGCCGAGATCCGCGCCGCCAGCGTGCGGGCGCTCTCGGCGATGGACCCTCGACGTCCGGTCTTCGAGGGGGCGCTGCTCGACGCGGATCCCCGAGTGGCGGCCACGGCGAGGGCGGCGCTCGTGGCGTGCGGGTGGGCCGAGGGGCGGGAGCTCGCGCTACAGCTGCAGGACGCGGTCATCCGCGGGGACCGCGCCGTGCAAAGGGCGACCGCGATGGCGCTTCGCGTACGCCCGAACCCGCAGCTCGAGGAGGTGCTCCTGGAGCTGATGGCGGCAGAGGATCCGGACGTGCTGGCCGAGGCGATCGCGGCCGCGCGTGCGCTCAGGACTCCGGCGCTCGTCGAGCCGCTCATCGGTCTCCTCGGTCGCCGGGCGGCTCGTGAGGAAGCGCGCGCGGCTCTGGCGGCGTTCGGTCCGCTCGCGCTCGAGCGGCTGGGTGTCGCGCTGGAGTCGCCGGAGGTACCGCACGGCATCCGCCGGCACGTGCCCGGGGCGATCGCGCTCGTCGGGTCCGTGCGCGCACCCGAGATCCTCCTGAAGCATCTGGAGCACGAGCCCGACGGCATGATCCGCTTCAAGGTGCTGCGGGCCCTCGGGCGGTGGCGGCGCGAGCAGCCGAGCTTCCCTCTGGACGTGGGGTTGCTGCAGGGGGCTCTCGGCTACGCGGTCTCGACTGGCTTTCGCCTCATGGGGTGGCGACACGCCCTGATCGACGCGGCCGAGGAGGATGCGACGCTGCGCACGGAGCTGCACGTCGTGCTCGTGGCCTTGTTGAGGGACAAGCAGGACAACGCACTGGAGCGCGTGTTTCGGCTGCTCAACCTCCAGTCGGGGAGCGAGGAGTTCCAGCGCGTATACCGCGGGCTCCACAGCCCGCACGCGGGGTCCCGAGCGGGCAGTCGTGAGCTGCTTCACCACATGGTTCTTCCGCCCATTCGCAAGCCGCTCGTGACGCTGGTCGATGACCTACACGGCGAGGCGGACCAGCTGCACGATCTCCCCGATTGGGGGGAAGAGCTCCGGACCGCGTACGCACGGGTCCTCTCGGAGATCGCAGACTGCGGCATGGAGTCGGCCAGCTCGCTCGCGGCCGCTCACGCCGTCGAGCTCGGCTTGACCTCGGTCGGCACGGTGCTCGCCGACGTGGAGCCACTCTCCGCCGAGCACCGGCGCACGCTTGCCGCGGCCGTGCGTGAGCTGGCCCGCGAAGGGGTGGCATGAGCACGCCGCCCCTCTACGTCGGTCCTTTCCTGCACCTCCGCACGCTTCAGGCTTTCGAGGCCCTGACGAATGCGCAGCTGCGTGACCTCGCCTACGAGGCGCAGGAGGTCCTCATCCCGAGGGGGAGTCAGCTCATCCGCCGCGGGGAGCCCGTCGCGGCCATGTACCTCATCGTCGACGGCTTCGTCGACATCGGCACGGAGCTGGCGGTGGGGCCGGGTGGGGTCGTCGGCTTCCTCGACGTCCTGGCGTCCGCACCGGCCCCGGTCGGCGCCGTCGCCGAGTCGGACGTGGTGGCCTTCCGCGTCGAGACCGACGCGTTGCGCGCCGTGTGTGAGCAGAACTTCGCCGTCCTCAGCGCGCTGCTCGGGTACGTGACCGACCGAGTGCTCGACCAGCGGCACGCGCTCATGCGCTCCATCGTGGGACGCTCGGCGCGCCCCATGTCCACCGACCGGCCTCTCGACCGGGTCGCGCGCATCGTCGCGCTGCACCGCTCCCCCGCGTTTCCGTCGCACAACATGGACGCGCTCGCCGAGCTCGCCGGTCACCTCGACGAAGTGCGCATGGTCGCCGGCGATGAGCTCTGGCAACCGGGGGATGACGCGGACGGCTTCTACCTGCTTTGCTCGGGCGGCGTGCGTCTCGGGGGAGGCCCCTGGCAGGCCGGGGACCAGCTGGGCCCCGGGTCCGTGCCCGGCATCGTGGCGACCCTGGCCGGGCGCCGCTACGAGTACGAGGCCGTCGCCTCCGAGCCGACGCTGATGCTGCACGTCCGGACGGAGCCGTTCCTGGACGTCATCGAGGACCACTTCGAGATGGCGTTCGGCATGCTCGGCCGCTTCGCCCGGAACCTCCTCGACGCCGGCTCAGGGCGTCGCACCGGTGCTTCCATAGCGTAGCAGGATGGAGCGCGCGGATCCGTCCGCGAGCAGGTGCAGAACGTAGATCCGGTCGTACTCGAGCGACTCGATGGGGTCTTCCGGCTCGCCGCCCAGGGCGCGCACGAGGTCCGGCACCGTGTTGCTGTGCCCGACCACCAGGTGCGTGCCCCGGGTAGAGCGTAGGTACTCGGCCAGCTCGTCCGGATCCGAAGCGTCGTAGAGTCGCACCTCGACCCCCGCGAGCTCGCTCAGCGGCAGCGCCGTCTCTCGCGTTCGAATGCGATCGGTCGAATGCACGTGTGTGATTCCCGCGAAACGGAGCCGCTCGGCGAGCTCCCGCGCCCGCGCCCGGCCGGCGTCCGAGAGTGGCGGGTCGTCCATGGCGACCGCCGCGCCGTCGTCCGCACGCTCGGCATGCCGGACCACGTAGATGACGACCCCCTCCGCGGCCTCGGGCGGGCGGCAGCCCGCCAGCGCGACTGCCGTGAGGCCGGCCAGGAGGAGCGCGGTGCGAGGGCGAAGACGCATGAGGGA
>JBFGFY010000134.1:0-9240 GCA_041579355.1 Longimicrobiales bacterium
CTCACGGAGTCGGAGCGCGTGCACCTGAACAAGGTGTGGCACCGCCTGCATCCTTGGCCCGACGCCCCCGGCGGTCTCGCCCGCCTCAAGACGCGCTACGTGCTCTCACCCCTCTCGAACGGCAACACCGCCCTGCTCACGAACATGGCGAAGTTCGGCGGGCTCCCCTGGGACTGCGTGCTGGGCTCGGATATCGCGAGGCACTACAAGCCCGACCCGGAGATGTACCTGATGCCGGGCCGGTTCTTCGGCCTGCCGCCCTCGGCCGTGCTCATGGTCGCCGCGCACCCCGGCGACCTCGACGCCGCCAAGCGCAACGGGCTGCGGACGGCGTACGTGCACCGTCCCCTCGAGCGCCCGAACCGCGAGCCCCCGCCGTGGCCTGAAGCGGGCCGCTTCGATTTCCTGGCCGACGACTTCCACGACCTGGCCGCGCAGCTCGGGATCTCGCGACTACCCGTCTAGTTCGGGAACGGCGCGAGCCGCTGCGTCGCGTCGGGCGGCAGCGGGACGCGTGTGGTGTTCAGCACCATCGAGACGAGCGTGTACCAGCCGCTCAACCCGATCATGTCCATGATTCCCTGCTCTCCGACCTGCTCGAGCGCACGAGCGTACGTGACATCGCTCACGCTCCGGTTGCGGTGCAGCTCCATGCAGAAGTCGTAGACCGCCGCCTCGTCCGGGGCCATACGCTCCGGCCGCCGGCCCTCGGCCAGCGCGGTCGCGATGTCGGGGCTCAGGCCCCCGCGCATGGCGAGCGGGTGGTGAGCGTACCACTCGTACTGCGAGGTCCACTCCCGCGCCGTGATGAGGATCACGAACTCCGACAGACGCGCGGGTAGCGAGCTGTTGAAGCGCAGGTAATCGCTGAGCGAGCGCGCCGGGTTGAGCATGTCGGGGCTGCGTAGGATCGCGTGCCACGGGCCGGACAGCTCGCCGCGGACCTGGGCGAACTCGGCGGCCGCCTGCCGCTGTGCCTCGGTCCTCTGGGCTTCCGGAATGGGCGGCATGCGATTCTGGGCGGTGAGGTCGTCGGTCATGGCGAAGAGGGCGCTGAGGGTCGTCGTGGCGACGAAGGCGGCGATCCGGCAACGGAGCGGGGAAACGCTGGCGATCACGTGCACCTCCGGTCTCGAGGGCTGGGCGGGAGCCATGCCCCGCCGTTGCGCCAAGCTACGGGGGCGCCGCGCGGCCCAGCCATCCCCAGGGATCGAGGAGCGGCCCAAGGCGTCGCGCGACCAGGTGCGCGGCCCCATACTGGGAGCTGGTCCACCCACCCATGAAGGAGGCCGGATCCGTGATGGCAGGCAGAGGTTTCGGGCTTTCCGCCGCGCTGGCGATCGGGGGCGCGCTCGCTGCGACCTTGGCGACGCGGATGCTCGGACTGGCGCTGATCGACGTACCGCCGGAGTTCCCTCCGCTCTCGGGCCCAGGCCCGACCATCTTCTTCACGACCGTATCGTCGATCGTCGCCGTGATCGTATACGCGGGGGTCCGGCGTTGGTCGAAGCGCCCCGACCGGCTCTTCCGGGTCATCGCCGCCGTGGTCCTGGTGCTTTCCTTCCTACCGGACCTCTGGCTGCTCGGCGAAGGGGCCGCGACGGCGTTCCCCGGCGCGACACCGGGCGGCGTCGGGCTCCTGATGATGATGCACGTGGTGGCGGCCGTGGTCATCGTCTGGGCGCTCACGACCGGCGGCGCGAGCGCCCACACGGCGCAGCAGTAAGGCGACCGCGGCCTCTAGGAGGCTGCGTGAGCGCCTACTCGTTCCCTGCGACGACCGCGTCGAGCACGTCGGCAGGGATGGGCTCGCCCACCACGTAGTGCTTCGGCTCCACCTCGATGAAGTTCATGAAGCCGAACCCCATCTCGTCCGTCGTGGGCTCGCCGAATCCCACCTCACGGTCCGGATCCGGATTGTGCGGATTGTCCGCCGAGTTGTCCCACCAGAGCGTGAGATCCACGCGCGTACCCGCCGGCACCAGCACCGGCTCCGCGAAGTGGTATGTGTGCTGCCAGTTGAAGTCGTACTCGGGAACGTGCAGGAGGGTCTCGGTCTCCGCCCCGGGGCGCGTGATCTCGTACAGCGCCGACTTGCCGCGCAGATGCATGTGCGGCGTCAGCCACACGATCTTGGCGTCCTTCTCGAACGTGTACGACGTCGCATACGAATAGCTCGGGTCACGTGGCGGAATCTTGAACTCGAACATGCCGAGAGGATTGCTCTCGACCACGTGCTCGATGACCTCACCCGGCTCGTAGAAGATGATCGCGGCCGACGAGCGGTCCCAGACGGCGGTGCCCGCGCCCGGCTGCTTGTGGTAGTGCATGTTGAAAGTCACGGTCGTGCCCGCGCGCAGGACCGTGGAGTAGCCGTCAGGGTTCACCGTGGGGCCGACGCCCGGGGCGATCCCGCCGAGCGGGTTCGCGATGATGTGGTGCACGGCGGAGCTACCGGCACGGAACTCGACGGCCTTCACCCAGCGGTCCTCGGGCAGCTGCTCGGGCGTCAGCGTGACCTCGAAGTCGATGTACTGGTCCTCGATCGAGTCGTGCACGAGGTACGGCTCGGGAAGCTGGATCACGAGGTCCGGCGTGCCGATCGACCAGCCGGTCTCGGAGCCTTCGAAGCGCTTCCGAGGCGGCGCGGCGGCCGGGTCGCCGGCGGGCGCGCCCCCGCGAGCCCACGCGATCAGGGTCGCGGCATCTTCGGGCGCGAGGACGCGCTCGTTGCTGAATTGGCCCCGGTGCTCGTCCGCGGCGTGCCACGGAGGCATGTACCCGGACTCGATGGCGCTCGCTATGCGCGTCGAGTACCGCCTCGTCTCCTCATAGGTCACGAAGGACATGGGCGCGACCATGCCGCCGAGGTCGAGGCCCTGCGGCGTGTGGCAGACCTGGCAATTCTCCTGCAGGACCGGCAGCACGTCGGCATAGAAGGTCGGCGTAGACGGGCTCGCCGAAGCCGAGGACGCGGTGACTTGTGCCGCCGCCATGGCGGGCGCGATGGATCCGGCGGCGACGAGCGCGACCAGAGTGGTCGGAATCCTGAGCCGCATGCTGATAACCTCCTCTCTAGCCGCCGTGTACGCGGGTCGGCAGGGTATTGCCAATAGAAGGCATCCCGCGCCTCCCGTCCATGACGCGCCGATGTGGTGCCTGTCGAGTTGCGCCGCTCGGGTCGGCGCGCACAAGATGCCTCCGTGCGTCCGATACGACGTGAAGGAGGCCCATGAAGTTCCAGCTCGGTCGATCTGCCGCCCGTGCGCTGGGCGTGAGCGCGCTCGTCTACGCTCTCGGCGTCGGCACGCCACCCGCCGCCCACGCGCAGTCGGGCCTACTCTCTGAGGTGGCCCACCACTACGCCGTGAACAACGGCGTGCGCATCCACTACGTGAGCGCCGGGCAGGGTCCGCTCGTCGTGTTCATTCACGGCTTCCCGGACTACTGGTACTCGTGGCGTCAGCAGATGGAGGGTCTCAAGGACCGCTACCGCGTTGTGGCCATGGACCAGCGCGGCTACAACCAGAGCGACAAGCCGCAGGGTGTGGCCGCGTACGCCATGCCCAACCTCATCGCCGACGTGGCCGCCGTCATCCGCCACGCGGGCGCGCAGAGCGCGACCGTCGTCGGGCACGACTGGGGAGGGATCGTCGCCTGGCAGTTCGCCTTCGCCCGCCCGGAGATGGTCGACCGGCTCGTCATCTTGAACCTGCCACATCCCAACGGCCTGGCCCGCGAGCTCGCCGTCAATGCCGAGCAGCGCGAGAACAGCGGCTACGCTCGGCGCTTCCAGGCGGGCTCGGCCAGCGACCCGGACATCTTCTTCGGCATGCCCATGACGGCCCAGACGCTCGCCGGTTGGGTCACGGACCCAGCCGCTCGCCAGCACTACGTGGAGGCGTTCGGCCGCTCCGACTTCACGGGTATGCTCAACTACTACAAAGCCAACTACCCCGCGCTGCCGCCGGAGGGCAGTCCTCCGGCGCCTCCCCAGGCGCCTACGCTCCGCATGCCCGTGCTCCAGTTCCACGGCCTGCAGGATACGGCGCTCCACTCCGACGGCCTCAACAACACCTGGGACTGGATCGACGCCGACTACACGCTGGTGACGGCGCCCGGTGCGGGCCACTTCGTGCAGCAGGACGCGGCCGAGCTGGTGACCACCACGCTCCGATGGTGGCTCCTGGCGCGTCAGTAGCTACGCCCCGGCCTCCCGCTCACGGGAGCGTGTAGGCCACCAGCGACCCGGGGAAGTCCATATGGATGCTCCCGATCTGCACAACGATGTACTGCTTCCCCTCGTGCATGTACGTCATCATCCCGTACTGACCGGGGGCCGGCAACGGCACGCTCGCCAGGATCTCGCCCGTCATCTTGTCGCGAGCGTGCAGCTCCAGCGGACCGTCGGGCGCGAACTGCGCGCCGCCCTGGCTGAGCGCCTGCGTCTGCACCAAGAGGCTGCCCGTGACCATCTGGATCGACCAACCCGCGCCGCCGGGGTTCGGGACTTGCACACCCTGGAGCCGGCGGTGGTCGCGTAGCTCCTCCGGCATCGGCCCCACCGGCAGCGACCAGACCTTGTTGCCGCCGTTCATCTGGTAGGCCGTGAGCTGGTTGTCCATACGCTTCCAGAGCCGCAGGCCGTCCACCGTCGGCAGGCCGCCCCCGCCCCCGGGCCGCCAGGCGGCGACCGTCGTGCCGGTGGTCGGAGTTCGGTTCGGGGTGGCGTACCCCGCACCCGGCTCCGGGTACGTCGGATCGTCCTGGTCGACCCCGTTCGTGGGCTCCATGAAGCCGGGCGCCGAGCAGGTGCGGCTGTGCGACACGTACATCATGCCCGTGGCGGGATCGGCCGCGGGCGGATGCGGGATCACGTTCCCCCCGCCCTGGCACCCGACCACGTTCACGTAGTCGTTGCCGTGGTTCACCGGCAGCGGTGGCACATAGAGCCCCCCCACGCGGTAGCGGCCGAGGATCTCGAGCGCCTGCGCCCTCAACTCGGGGGTGTAGTCGATCACGAACTCCTCGGTGAGCCCGGTGATGATGATCGGGTCCACTGGCTCCGGGTGCGTCGGGTACGGCTGCGTCGGCGCCGTGTAGTTGCCCGGTACCTGCGTCTGCATGACCGGCCGCTCCACGATCGGCCAGATCGGCTCCCCGGTCGCCCGGTTGAACACGAAGACGAGCCCCTGCTTGGTGTTCTGGATCGCGGCCGGGACGCGGCGCCCGTCCACGGTGATGTCCATCAGCATCGGCGGCGTCGGCAGGTCGTAGTTCCACTGGTCGCTGTGGTGGATCTGGAAGTGCCAGCGCCGCTCCCCGGTGCGCACGTCGAGCGCCAGCACGCTGCCGCCGAAGAGGTTGTGGCCGGGTCTGTGCCCGGTGTACGACTGCACGGTCGACGCGTTCGTGACGAGGTAGACGAGGCCGAGCTCGGGGTCCGCCGACGCCGGAGCCCACGTCGACATGTCACCGGAGTACTGCCACGCGTCGTTCTCCCACGTCTCGTGGCCGAACTCGCCCGGCCGCGGGATCACGTGGAACTTCCACAGGAAGCGGCCCGTCGCCGCGTCGAAGCCCATGATGTCGCCGGGCACGTTCTCGATGCGGGTCTGCCCGTAGCTCGGCTCGTGTCCGACCAGCACGACCACCACGCCGTTCACGACGATCGGCGGGGCCGATGCGGTGACCATGCCGAGGTGGCGCGGGATCCCGTGATCGGGGTCGTACGTGCCGCCTGCCGCCCGGTACTCCTGCCACCGCCCCCAGTCGCCCACGAGGTGCGGGATCAGGTCCACCACCCCGCTCTCATGCGCTGCGAACGCGGGCACCCCGGTCGGCGCGCCCCAGTCCCGGAGCGGACGGCCCGTCTCGGCGTCGAGCGCCCAGAGGAAGAAGCCGGGCGTCGTGATGTAGATCACGCCCCGTCCGTTCACCTCGGCGTAGGCGACCCCCTTCCCGTACGCCTGCCTCGGCGAGCGCAGATGGCGCACGGTCCCGGGCTCGCGGAAGGTCCAGATCGTCTCACCCGTGGCCGGGTCGATCGCGACGACCTGGCGGCGCGGCGTCGCGACCGTATAGAGCATCCCGTCGACGTAGATGGGCGTCGAACGCGAGAAGTAGTCCCGGTCGGGGCCGAAGTTGTCCCCCCGCCATACCCATGCCTGCTGGAGGTTGGCGAAGTTGCCGGCGTTGATCTGGTCGAGCGGGGAAGACCGCGTCGCGCCTGCATCACCGGTCAGGTAGCGCCACTCCCCGTTCTCCGTCCCGGGTAGTCGCTGCGCCAAACCCGCCTCCGGCACGGACGTGAGGACGAGGGCCGTACCGAGCAAAAGCCCCAAGACCGGAACAGAGCGGCGGGGGCGCTGGGAGAATCTCGCGTTCATAGGTCCTCTTCCCTTCCGGGTCGGTCGCGCGGGCGGACGGCCCGACCGCGCGGGTTCCGGGAACGATGCGGGGGGGGAGCCGGGAAGCGCAAACGGGCCCAGATGCAAGCCTCGGTGGGCCGCTTTCAGCGACGCAGCAGCCGCTCGCCGAAGTCGCAGAGCTCGGGATTTCCGCGGAAGCGCACGCTCGAGCCGTCGCCGGCCCACGCGGGAGCCTCCGGGAAGTAGAAGAAGTCGCTCGCGGCCTGGGTGAAGAAGCAGCTACCCAGAGGTTGCTCGACCACCGCAGCGCGTGTGCCGTAGTCGTAGATCACGGCCACGGCTTGCCGCATCCGTTCGCCGTCGGGTGTCTCGCGGGGCTCCTCGCCCCCGATGTAGGCCACCTGGTCCCCATAGACCGCGATGTTTCCCCACGTCTTGGGGAAGGCGATCGGCGCGAACGCGACCCGCACGCCCGCAGCCACGACGAGCGTGTCGTAGTCGAGTCGCACGTACCCGGCCACCATGCCGTCCAGGTCGGGGGTCCCCGTGATATCTACGGCGGTCGGCGCGTCCTGATCTGCCCACTGCCAGCCGAGGCAGCGCTGAACGATCGCTTGGGAGCCGACGTGGAAGAACTCCGCGACCGCTGCGACGAGCGCTCCCCGAAGGTAGAGCGCAGCGCAGTCCACGGGTCCCTCGAGCTCGTCGAAGAAGACGACCGCCTCGCCCAACTGGAACTCCGAGGCGGCAGGGAAGCGACTCGACGTCTGAGCGCCGCCGCCCGGCGCGGTGACCAGAAGGGCCATGCAGGCGAGCAGCCAGTCACTCCGATGACGACGCCACATGCTCATGCTCCGAAGACGCTGGGAGACTCCGCACCTTCTCTCCCTACCGCAGGCCGAGCGCCTCTCGAAGCTCCACCGCCGTCAGGTCCCGTACATAGACGGACGAGCCGTTGTCGAACTCCCGCGCCCGCGCGAGCCCCCCCACCACGACCGGGTCGAAGCCGGCGTCGACCACAAGCTCCGAGGCGACGCGGACCGCGTTCGCGTCATCCCCCGCGATCGGGATCGCGATCCGCGCGCCGGCCCGGTGGGCCTCGGCCTCGACGACCCGATAATTGATCGCGTTGAAGGCCCTCACGAGCCGCGCGCCCGGCAAGTACTCCTGCGACGCGATCCCCGCGCCCTTGGCGAGCGCTTCCTCGGCCATGGGTCCGTCACGGCCCGGGTACGGGTTGCTGCAGTCGATCACGACTTTCCCCCGCATGAGCGGGGCGTAGTCACGTCCGATCTGGGGCAGCGCCGCGTACGGAACCGCTACGAAGACGACCGGACCGAAGGCCGCGGCCTCGTTGGGGAGGCCCGCACGGGCGCGGGGACCCGCCTGGGCCACGAGCTCGCCGAGCTCGTCCGGGTTCCGGGAGGAGAAGAGGATCTCGTGTCCGGCCCTCGCCCACTGGAGGCCCACCGCGCCGCCGATCCGGCCGGAGCCGATGATGCCGATGCGCACCGTGCCCCTAGAGGCCGCCCCGAGCCCGTGGAGGCCCGAAAACGGCGCGAGGAGCATCGCGGTGCCCCCCGCCCCCCAAGCCGTCAGGAAGTCCCTGCGCGACGGCTTCCCCCGTCGGCCTTCGCCCCGTTGAGCCATCGGATCTCCCCCGTTCGGTACGTCCACCCCCGGGCGCGGAAGCTCGCTGCTCGCCGGGGTCCGGAACGCCAACGTACGGGCCAGCACGGCGCCGCGCGATCGCCCTACCTCGGCCGCTGGGGCTTCTCCATCCGCCCCCGGAGCCCTAGGCTTCTCCCTGCGCTCGACAGGATGAACAGATGTTTCGCCAGACCGACGACCTACGCATCGACGAGCTCCGGCCGCTGATCGCGCCGGCGATCCTCATGGAGGATCTTCCCGTCACCGAGGAGCAGACGGAGACGGTCGCGCAGACGCGCGAGGAGATCTCCGAGGCGCTCTGGGGCCGCAGCGACAGGCTGCTGGTGGTGGTCGGTCCTTGCTCGATCCACGACACCGACGCCGCCGTCGAGTACGCAGGCAGGCTCGCCGGGGCGCGGCGGGAGCTCAAGGACGCGTTGAACATCGTGATGCGCGTCTACTTCGAGAAGCCGCGCACCACCGTGGGTTGGAAGGGCCTGATCAACGACCCGCACCTCGACGGGAGCTTTGCGATCAACCAAGGTCTGCGCGCGGCGCGCGGGTTCCTCCGCGACGTGGTGGCCCTCGGCCTCCCGGCCGGAACGGAGTTCCTCGACCCGATCAGCCCGCAGTTCCACGCCGACCTGGTTGCCTGGGGCGCGATCGGGGCGCGCACCTCGGAGAGCCAGGTCCACAGAGAGCTCGCCTCCGGGCTCTCCATGCCTGTTGGGTTCAAGAACGGCACGGACGGCAGCGTGAGCATCGCGATCGACGGCATCTGGTCGGCGAAGCACCCGCACCACTTCCTCTCCGTCACGAAGCAGGGTGTCGCCGCGATCGTGGCGACCAAGGGCAACGACGACTGCCACGTGATCCTGCGCGGTGGCCGCGACGGGCCCAACTACGCCGCAGGTCAGATCGGGGAGGTCGTGCGCTCCCTAGAAGCCCGCGGCCTCGCCCCCCGGCTCATGGTCGACTGCAGCCACGCCAACAGCGGCAAGGACCACACCAGGCAGCCCGCCGTCGCGGCGGACGTCGCCGATCAGATCCGCGGCGGGAACAGCGCGATCTTCGGCGTGATGCTCGAGAGCTTCCTCGTGGACGGTTGCCAGGCGCACCGGGAGGGGGAGCCCCGGGACCGGCTCGTGCGCGGCCTGAGCATCACGGACGCATGTATGGGCTGGGAGCGCACCGTGCCCGTGCTCGAGCGCCTCGCCGA
>JBFGFY010000135.1:0-9215 GCA_041579355.1 Longimicrobiales bacterium
CAGCCCCCTCCAGCCGCTCGCTCCTTCCGCGCGCGACCGAAGGCCGAGATCGCCTCGAGCGCCACCATTATACTCGCGCCCAGGATCAGCAGGTCCATCGCCACCAGAAGGTAGTTACCCCCCTGGTAGAAGTCGGCGAGCTGAATGATCAGCGCGGGGATCGTCATCGCGATCAGGAACGTGAGCGGAATGACGGTCACCCACGTCGGCCGTCCGAGCTTGATCAGGAACACCGTGAGCACCATGAGCGTGAGCCCGCCCAGGAGCTGGTTCGTCGTCCCGAAGAGCGGCCAGATGATGAGCCCGCCGCCACCGCCGCCCCCCGCGCCGAACGCGAGCAGCAGGCAGGTGCCCACCGCGACCAGCGTCGAGACGACGCGGCCGGTGAGCGCGGGGATGTTGTAGATCGTGCCCCACTCCTGGATGATATAGCGCTGCAGCCGTACACCCGCGTCCATCGTCGTGGCCGCGAAGAGGATGCCCATCACCGCGAGGAGCGTCTCGGCGATGTTCGCCGGGAGCCCGAGGCCCTCCTCCATGATGTTCGCGCCGCCGATCGCCCAGGCCGTGAGGCCGGAGGCCGGGAAGCCCTGGCTGTAGAAGCCGTCCCACTCGGCGAAGCTCGCGAAGCCCGCCGTGCAGGCGATGATCGCCGCCAGGGCGAGCGTGCCTTCACCCACCGACCCCAGGTAGCCCACCTGGCGCGCGTGGGGCTCCTTGTCGAGCTGCTTCGAGGTCGTGCCGGAGGCGACCAGCCCGTGGAAGCCCGAGATCGCGCCGCAGGCGATCGTCACGAAGAGGAGCGGGACGAGGGGCGGCGCGTTGTCCGGGGGCGACGTGTTGAACGCCGGCGCCACGACTTCTGGCGCGGCGATGATGACAGCCGCGTAG
The DNA here is from genome assembly GCA_041579355.1 of Longimicrobiales bacterium. Lineage (GTDB taxonomy): Bacteria > Gemmatimonadota > Gemmatimonadetes > Longimicrobiales > Gaopeijiaceae > UBA2982. The sequence continues at coordinate 892 of JBFGFY010000135.1, forward strand.
AGCAGTGCGAGGCCGATGAAGAGCTGGATGCCGTTGATGTAGTCTCGCGGCTGGAGCAGCAGCCAAACGGGCAGCACGGACGCGATGCCCGCGTACACGAAGAGGATGATCACCCACTGCGCCGGGGCGCCGAGGCCGAACATCGTCTCCGGAAGCGCGAGCGGGACCAGCGCCCCGACCCAGATCGCGCCGTAGAGCACCGTGACGCCGATGACCGTCACCCAGAGCAGCGACATCCCCTTCTTGTAGACGAGGAAGCCCACGGCCATCGCGACGATGATCACCGTCCAGGTGGGGATCACGCTGCCGGGCACCGCGATGTGCTCGTTCGCGATGATGATGCCGAACACGGCGTTCACCATCAGTAGCAGCAGGAAGATCACGACCATGAAGATGCTGCGCGCGCGCTTGCCGACGATGTCCTCGGTGAGCGCACCGATCGAGCGCCCCTGATTGCGAACGCTCGCCCACAGCGCGCCGAAGTCGTGCACGCCCGCGAAGAACACCGTCCCGAACGTCACCCAGAGCAGGGCCGGGAGCCACCCCCACACGACCGCGATGCCCGGACCCACGATCGGCGCCGCGCCCGCGACCGCCGCGAAGTGGTGTCCCCAGAGGATGATGCGCCGGGTCGGCACGTAGTCCACGCCGTCTTCCTGAGCGTGGGCGGGCGTGACGAAGTCGGGGTCGAGCTTGAAGACCTTCTCCGTAAGGAACCGCGAATAGAAGAAGTAGCCCAACGAGAAGGCCGTAGCCCCGATCACGACGAAGACGATCGCGTTCAAGGAGGAGCTCCCTGTGCTGTGGAGTCACTGTGCGCCGGCGCGTGGTCCGCGGCGGTCCGGTCGGCTCCTACGCGCGCCCGCCGTGGGCGCGTTGCTGCGAAATCGCTCCTCCCGCGTCCTGCCGGGGGAGAAAGCGGCCGCAATCATGGACCGAACCCGCTTGCGACGCAAGGATGGAGCGGACGGTCCCGGCTGCCGCTCAGCTCACCTCGAACGCCTGGCGCAGGGCCGCCCGGACCCGGTCCCGAAGATGGTCGGAGAAAGCCCCGTGCTCGGCCGCGTCGTAGCAGCGCACGGCCTCGACCAGGGCGCGTACGCCGGCCCGCACGAGGATCTCCTGGGAGCGGCCAAGGCCGCGCGCCCGGATCGCCTCGTCGAGGACGACGCGCACATTGCTGAGGACCAGCTTCTCCGTGGCCCTGCGGTCCCCCGCGCCGCGCCGGGCGACGAGCTCGCTCTCGGTCCGGTCGTCGAGGAGCGGCTGGGCGCTCGCGAGCCAGACGAGGTTGTCGAGGCTGAGCGCGTGGAGGTCGGACGTCGTTTGCATGTGACTCACTGGGTTGGAGCTTCTCCCGATGAGCCGGTCCTCACAAGCGCCGTTGCGAAGCCGTTACACAACCGTCACGGAGCGGCCCGTTGCTTGCCTCCGTCGAGCTCGGCCCCGTGCTTGATGGAGCGCCCCTCCACAAGGAAGACCACGTCCTCGGCGATGTTCGTGGCGAGGTCCGCGATCCGCTCGAGGTTCTGCGACACCAGCAAGAGCTCGAGCGCGCCGCTGAGCCGCTTCGGGTCTTCGAGCATGTGCGTGACGAGGATCCGGAACATGGAGCGCCGGAGGTCGTCCACCTTGTCGTCCGTGATGCAGACGATGCGAGCGTTGCCGGGACTCCGCGCGACGTAGGCCGCCAGCGAGTCCCCGACCATCTCGCGTACGATCTCGATCATCTCGGCGAGCTCGCGGATCTCGGGGAGGGGCGGCGTGTCCGCGAGTCGCTTCGCCGCCTTGGAGATGTTCACCGCGTGGTCGGCCATGCGCTCCAGGTCGTTCGAGATCTTGTTGGCCGTCACGATCCTGCGCAGGTCCGTCGCCATCGGCTGCTGCAGCGCGAGCAGCTCGATCACCCGCTCGTCGATCTCGATCTCCAGCTCGTCGATCCGGTGATCGGTGTTCATCACCTCCTCCGCGACGGAGCGGTCCCGCTGGAGCACCGCGGTCGACCCGGCGGCGATGACCTTCTCGACGAGACCCGCCATTTCCATGAGACGCTCCTGCAGCACCTCCAGCTCGTCGTGGAAGCGGCGGCGGGGTGTGCGTTCGTCGGTCATCCGAACCTCCCGGTCACGTAGGCCTCCGTCTGCGCCTCCCGAGGATTCGTGAAGATCCTCTCCGTCGGCCCGTACTCGATGAGCTCCCCCATGTAGAGGAATGCCGTGAAGTCCGAGATGCGCGCAGCCTGCTGCATGTTGTGGGTCACGATGATGATCGTGTAGTCCTTCTTCAGCTCGTAGATGAGCTCCTCGATCCGCTGGGTCGCGATCGGATCGAGCGCCGAGGCCGGCTCGTCCATCAGCACGATCTCGGGGCGCACCGCGAGCGTTCGGGCGATGCAGAGACGCTGCTGCTGACCGCCGGAGAGCGCGTAGGCGGAGTCGTTGAGCCGGTCGCTCACCTCGTCCCAGAGCGCCGCCTGCCTGAGTGACTCTTCCACCAGATCGTCCAGATCACCCTTGAAGCCGTTCACCCGAGGACCGAAGGCGACATTGTCGTAGATCGACTTGGGGAACGGGTTGGGCTTCTGGAAGACCATCCCGATGCGGCGGCGGACCTCGACCGGGTCGACCCCGGGCCCATAGAGGTCTTCGCCCTGGAAGTCGACGCGTCCCGCCACGCGCGCGGCCCCGATCAGGTCGTTCATTCGGTTGAAGCACCGGAGAAGCGTGCTCTTTCCACACCCCGAGGGACCGATGAGCGCGACGACCTGGTTGGCAGGGACCTCCAGGTCGATGTGCTTCACCGCCTGCTTCTCGCCGTAATAGACGGACAGGTCCTGAGCCTCCAGGGCGGGCCCTCGGCCCCGCAGATCGATGTCGTAGGTGGTGGACATGGGATCAGCCGTGGCGCTGTGCTCGGTTGCGCAGGATGATTGCCACGGCGTTCATGCTCAGCAACAAGACGAGGAGCACGATGATGGCGGCCGCCGCGAGCTGCCGGAACTCCTCCTGCGGACGGGAGATCCAGCTGTAGATCTGGAGGGGCAGCACCGTGAACTGGTCCATGACCCCCTGAGGCGTGAACGCCAGGAAGCCCACGGCGCCCACCATGATGAGCGGTGCCGTCTCACCGACCGCCCGAGAGAGCGCGAGGATCGTGCCGGTGAGAATGCCCGGCATCGCCATCGGCAGGACCTGTCCCTTCACGACCTGCCAGCGCGTCGCCCCGAGACCGTAGGCCGCCTCGCGGATCGTCGGCGGTACGGCGCGGATCGCCTCCTGGGCCGCCATGATGATCACCGGCATGATGAGGAGCGACAGCGTGAGCGCGCCCGAGAGGACACTCCGCTCGAAGCCGAGCACCCGCACGAAGAGCGCGAGGCCGAGGATTCCGTACACGATCGAGGGCACCCCCGCGAGGTTCGCGATGTTGGTCTGGATCGCCTTGGTGACCCAGTTCCTCGGTGCGTACTCCTCCAGGTAGATCGCGGCGGCCACGGAGATCGGGAACGAGATCACGGCCGTGAGGCCCATGATCCAGATGGAGCCCGCGAGCGCGGCCTTCACGCCCGCCCGCTCGGGGAAGCGCGACGCGAAGCTCGTGAGGAGCTGCAGGTCGAGGCGGGGTAACCCGTCGATGAGGACGTCGATGAGCAGGACGGCCAGAGAGGCCACGCCGACGAGGGTCGCCAGGCCGCACGTCCATGCGAAGGCCACTCCCTTGAGGCGGCGGCGACGATCGTGGGCCGACTCGGTCGAGCCCATCGGCAGGGACGCCTGGCTCACTGGTACTCCTCGCGGAACCGGGCCAGCACCCACTGGCTCAGGACGTTCATGGCCAGAGTGATCACGAAGAGCGTCATTGCGACCGCGAAGAGGGTGCGGAACGCGAGCGTACCCTGCGGCGTGTCGCCGAGGCTCGCCTGCACGATGTAGGCGGTCATCGTCTGGATGGACTCGAGCGCGTTGAGCGTGAGGTTGGGCAGGTTACCCGCCGCGATGGTCACCGCCATCGTCTCGCCGATCGCACGTGAGATGGCCAGAATGAACGAAGCGATGATGCCCGAGAGCGCCGCCGGCACCACCACGCGCGTCGAGACCTCGAGCTTGGTCGCGCCGAGCCCGTAGGCCCCCTCACGGAGCGAGTTCGGAACCGCCCGCAGCGCGTCCTCGGAAAGCGAAGAGACCGTCGGGATCGTCATGATGCCGACGACGATGCTCGCCGAGGCCGCGTTGAAGATCTCCGTCTCCGGGAACACGACGCGCAGCAGCGGCGTGATGAAGGTCAGCGCGAAGTACCCGTAGACCACCGTCGGGATGCCCGCGAGCACCTCGAGGACCGGCTTGAGGACCTTCCGCAGCCGTGCGCTCGCGTACTCGCTGAGGAAGATCGCCGTGAGCAGACCCACCGGCAGGGCGACGACGGCCGCACCGCCCGCGACGAGAAACGAGCCGGCGAGGAGGGGCAGGACCCCGAAGTGCTGGTCCTGGAACATGGGCTCCCAGCGCGTGCCGGTGAGGAACTCGACGATGGAGACCTCGCGGAAGAACGCGAAGGTCTCGCCGATCAGGACGAGGACGACCCCGACCGTGACGAGTGTCGAGGCGGCAGCGCACGCGAAGAGCACACCACCGACCAGCCCCTCCTGAATTCGTCGACCCCTCCTCGCCGTGAGGGCCGAAGTGGCCCTAGACGGCTCGCTGGAGGCGCCGCCGTTCGTGCCCGCGGTCAGATGCGTCAGCCGGCCGAGCCGGCCGCCTCCCGGATCTGCGCCAGCGCCTCTGCGTACTCCTGGCTCGAGAGTGCGTGGTAGCCGGTGCTCGGCACGATCGCCGGCGACTCGGTGAGCAAGAACTCGACGTAGGCCTGCACCGCCGGACGCTGGAGCGCAGAGTGCTTCACGTACACGAGGAGCGGGCGCGCGAGCGGGGCGTAGGTCCTGTCCTCGATCGTCGCATCCGTGGGCCGCACGCATCCGGATCCACCGTCCACGGCGACGAGCTTCAGCCGGCTCTGGTTCTCGGCGTAGTAGGCGTACCCGAAGTAACCGAGCGCGAAGCGATCCCCCGCGACGCCCTGCACCAGGATGTTGTCGTCCTCGCTCGCCTGGAAGTCCGGCCGGCTCGCGCCCGACTCGCCCACGATCGTCTCGGTGAAGTAGTCGAAGGTGCCCGAGTCGGTGCCGGGACCGTAGAGGCGGATGTTCTCCGCCGGCCACGTGGGGCGCACGTCACGCCACGTGCGCACGCTGCTGCCCGGCTCCCAGATCCTGCGGAGCTCCTGCACCGTCAGGCACTCGACGAAGTCGTTGGCCGGATTCACGATCACGGAGAGGCCGTCCCAGGCGACCGAGAGCTCGGTGAAGGTGATACCTGCCGCGGCGCACGCATCGCGCTCCCCCTGGTTGATGGGCCGAGACGCGTTCGAGAGGTCCGTCTCTCCGCGGCAGAAGCGCTCGAAGCCGCCGCCCGAGCCGGAGACGCCGACGGTCACGCGCGCGCCGGGGTTGGCGAGCTGGAACTCCTCCGCGACGGCCTCCGCGATCGGGAAGACCGTGCTGGACCCGTCCAACACGACGGCTCCTGTGACGGCATCTCCACCGGCGTCGCCGCCGCCGCACGCGGCGAGAGAGAGTGAGAGGGCGGCAGCCACAGTAGAGAGAGCGCGCGGCGTGGCCATATCTGGGAACCTCATCCTGAGGGTTGTCGAAGCCTGGGGACGGCGGCCTGCCGCCCCGGTCGAACCTTAGGACGAATCACGGTCGAGCGCGCGACAGAGTAGTAACAAAACGGTCACGGAAACAGCTCCCCCGCAGCGGGCAGCCGCACGGTGACCGAGGTGCCTCGCCCCAGCTCACTCGTGGCCCACACCTCCCCGTCCATCGCGTCCACGAGGTGCTTCACGATCGCGAGCCCGAGCCCCGTCCCACCCGCGTGGCGAGCCCGGGCCGAGTCGGCCCGGTAGAAGCGCTCGAAGACGCGGGGCAGGGCCTGGGCGGGAATGCCTTCGCCGTCGTCAGCGACCGTGATCACGACGTGCGCGCCAGCCGCCTCGGGGCGAGTCGTAACCGTCACGTGCCCGCCGTCGGGGGTGTGCCGGACGGCATTGTCGAGGAGGTTGCGGAAGACCTGGATCAGCCCCTGTCTGTCGGCGAGCACGACGTCGTCCCCCCTGATCTCGAAGTGCACCTCGAGCTCGGCTCCCACGGCGGCCACCAGCTCCCAGGCCTCCTCCACCACATCCCGAACCGGGACGTCCTCGAGCTTGGCAGACCGGGCGCCGGACTCTAGACGGGAGAGGTCGAGCAGATCGTCCACGAGGTGTTGAAGTCGCAGCGTGTTGGAGAGGATCGAGCCGAGGAACTTCCGCTGCAGTTCCTCCGGAGGATCGTCCGCCAGAGCTTCGGCGTAGCCGCGGATCGACGTCAGCGGCGTCTTGAGCTCGTGGGACGCATTGGCGACGAAGTCGCTCCGCACTCGCTCCATCCGCCTCAGGTCGGTGATGTCCATGAGCGTGGCCACGGAGCCACCGCGATCCAACGCCCGAGACGCGACGAGTACGTGTCGGCCTCCGATCAGGACCTCCCGGGGCGCCGTGGGGTCGATCGTAGGCTGCTTCAGAGCCTCCCTCAGCTCCGGATGCCGTATCACGGAGCCGACAGGGGCGAGCCGTGGCTCCTTGGGAACGTCGAGCATCTCGTGAGCGGCGCGGTTCGTTCGAAGGATCCGCGCGTCATCCGTGAGCGCGACGACGCCCTCCGCCATGCAGTCGATGAGCGCCTGAATCGCGTCGCGCTCCTCCCCGAGCTCGCCGATCCGGTGCCTGAGCTCCTCGGTGAGTCGCTCGAAGGCACTCGCGAGCTCGTCGACCTCCACGATGCGCAGGCGCTGCGGCCGGACCGTGTCCGCGTCGCCCTGGGCGATACCCCGGGTCCGCTCCGCGAGCCCGACCAGGGGTCGGGCGAGAGCCCCGCTCAGGACGTACGCGGCGACGAGCGCAAGCAGCGTGGCCAGTATTCCCACGGCGGCCACCGTGGTCTGGATACGACCGACGGTCGCTTCGATGCTCGTCTGTGGGGCTGCGATCCGGAGCACGACCGGCTCACCCGCCAGGGGAGCCAGCCGCGCACCGTAGAGGAGCGATGTGCCCACAGTCGCGCTCTCTCGCTCCGAGAACGCCGTCCGCGCCCCACCCAGCGCGGCCTGCACCTCCGGTCGGTCGGCGTGGTTCTCGACCGCGGACACCTCTGTGGGATCGACGAATGAATCCCCGATGACTACGCCGTCGGGTCGGATGAGCGTGACCCGGTAGCCGGTCCGCTCCGTGATGACACGGGCCAGCGCGTGCGGATCCAAACCACTCGACGACGAGACGATCCGTTCCCCGAGGGCCAGCAATCGATCGAGCTCCTCGCGAAAGTCGGCACGCAGCTCGCGGCGCAGGCCCGAGCCCACCATGAGCACGATCAGCGCCACGAGGAGGCCGACCACCCCGAGGTAGCCCGCGAAGAGCGCGTGTTGGATCCGTAGCCGCATGGCCCGAAGCCTAGGCCGTTCGCGGACCCGCGGCTATTCCACCCCCTCCGGCACCTTGAGGCGGTACCCGAAGCCACGGATCGTCTGGATCCAAGCGCCGGCCGCGCCGAGCTTCGATCGCAGGCGGCGCACGTGCATGTCGACGGTGCGGGTCTGGATGCGGTCGGAGGCGTTTGCGTCCACGTCCCAAGCCTTCTCCAGGAGCTGTCGCCGGCTCTGCGTCCTGCCGCGACGCTCCATGAGCGCCTGGAGCAGGCGGAACTCCGTGGGTGTCAGCTGCAGCTCATTGCCTTCGAGAATCGTCTGATGGGAGGCGACGTCGAGCCGGATCGGGCCGGCTCGAAGGATCCGCCCTCCCGACGTCGGGCCCGCCTCGTGGACTCGGCGCAGGATCGCCTGGGCCCGGAGCACCAGCTCCCGAGGACTGAAAGGCTTCGTGACGTAGTCGTCGGCACCGAGCTCGAGCCCCTCGATGCGGTCCTCCTGCTCGCGGCGCGCCGTGAGGACCAACACCGGGATGTTGGCAGTCGCCGGCTCGGCCTTGAGTTGCCTGAGCACGTCGTCGCCGGAGATACCGGGCAGCATGCGGTCCAGCACGACGAGATCGGGGATCTCACGCCCGATCGCCTCGAGGGCGTCGGGACCGCTCCCCGCCGTCTCGACCCGGAAGCCCTCCCGGGTCAGCTGGTAGGCGATGAGCGCAGCGATGTCGGGCTCGTCTTCGGCGACGAGCACACGGGGAACCGACGGGACGTCAGGCTTGGCTTCCATTCCGCTGGGTGGCGCGGTGGG
>JBFGFY010000136.1:0-9174 GCA_041579355.1 Longimicrobiales bacterium
CAGGTGAAACTTGTAGAGTTGCGGTAGCGAGCCGTATTCTGTAGGCGAGTCCGGCGTGCCGGCGCCGGCCGCCCCCCCAAAAACGTCCGAGGCCGATGGCAGCGAAAGTCGCCCAAGAGATCCGACTCGGGGACCTCTTCGTCAAAGAGGGGCTCATCACGGAAGCGCAGCTCCGGGAGGGGCTCGCCGAAGCCAAAACGTCGGGTTACAGAATCGGGTACGCCCTCGTCCACCTGGGCTTCGTCCAGGAGGAAGAGCTCACCCGGATGCTCGCCAAGCAGTACCGGGTCCCCGCGGTCGACCTCGAGAAGATCACGGTCGACTCGAAGATCCTGAAGCTCGTCCCCGCGAACGTCGCGCAGAAGCACCTCGTCCTGCCTCTCCGGCGGGTCGGGCGCATGCTCACCGTGGCCATGACGAACCCCACGGACTTCTCTGCGATCGACGACCTCAAGTTCATCACCAAGCTCGAGATCGAGCCGGTCATCGTCGGCGAGTACACGCTCCGGAAGCACCTCGAGAAGTACTACGGTGGAAGCTCCGATGAGGGTCAGATCGCCGAGCTCCTCGACGAGTGGGGCGACATGGACGTCGAGGTCATCGAGGAGACCGAGGACGAGGAGGAGTACTCGGCGCTCGCGGCCGAGATCGACTCCGCTCCTGTGGTGAAGTTCATCAACGGTCTCCTCACCGACGCCGTCTACAAGGGCGCCTCCGACATCCACATCGAGCCGTACGAGAAGGAGATCCGGGTCCGCTACCGCATCGACGGCGCGCTGCAGGAGATCATGAAGCCGCCCATGAAGATGAAGGCGGCGCTCACCTCGCGTATCAAGATCCTCGCGGACCTCAACATCGCCGAGCGGCGTGTCCCGCAAGACGGACGCATCAAGCTCAAGCTCAGGAACAAGGTCGTCGATTTCCGCGTCTCGACTCTGCCCGTGATCTTCGGCGAGAAGATCGTGCTCCGTATTCTCGACAAGGGGAACCTGACCTTCGACCTGACGAAGTTCGGGTTCGAGCCCAAGGCCGAGAAGGACTTCATGTGGGCGATCCAGCGGCCCTACGGCATGGTGCTGGTCACCGGCCCGACCGGGTCGGGTAAGACCACCACGCTCTACTCGGCCCTGTCGCAGATCAACACGATCGACACGAACATCATGACGGCCGAGGACCCGGTCGAGTACAACATCCACGGGATCAACCAGGTCCTCGTCCGAACCGAGATCGGGATGAGCTTCGCGGCCGCGCTCAAGGCGTTCCTGCGGCAGGACCCGAACATCATCATGGTCGGTGAGATCCGTGACATGGAGACCGGCGGCATCGCGATCAAGGCCGCGCTCACGGGCCACCTGGTGCTCTCGACGCTCCACACCAACGACACGCCCTCGACGATCACCCGTATGATCGACATGGGCCTCGAGCCGTTCAACGTGGCCTCGGCCCTCAACCTGCTCTCGGCGCAGCGACTCGGGCGCCGCATCTGCGGCAACTGCAAGGTCGAGGCGACCTACACCGAGGAGTTCCTGCGCTCGGCGAAGGTCGACCTCGACTGGGCGAGCAAGCACACGCTCTACAAAGGGGAGGGGTGCGACGCCTGCGGGGGAAACGGCTACAAGGGCCGCTGCGGCTTCTACGAGGTGATGATCATGTCGACGGCGCTCCGCAAGGCGATCATGGACGAGCAGGGCACGGACGAGCTGCGCGAAATCGCCAGGAAGGAAGGCATGCTCACCCTGCGCGAGGACGCGCTCAAGAAGGTGGAGCGGGGCATCACGACTCTGGACGAAGTGGTGAAGGAAACGTCGGTCGTCGAGTGAGGCGACGGCAACTGTTCACGGCAGCTCAGGAAACGCGATGACCGAGCCGGCAGCGGCAGCGAAGGCCCCCCCCCAGCAGCAGGAGCTCAGCCTCCGCGTGCTTCTCCAGGAGATGATCCAGAGGGGCGCGTCGGACCTGCACATCACGGTGGGCAATCCGGCCAAGCTCCGTATCGACGGCGACCTCGTGAACTCACGGATCGGCCAGGTGCTGGCTCCCAAGGACACGCTCACGCTCGCCTACTCGATCCTGACCGACAATCAGAAGAAACGCTTCGAGACCGAGGACGAGCTCGACTTCTCGTTCGGCGTGCAGAACCTCTCCCGGTTCCGTGGGAACGTGTACAAGCAGAGGGGCTGCGTCGCGATGGCGATCCGGCAGATCCCCTACGAGATCATCTCGATCGAGAAGCTCGGGCTGCCCCCCATCGTCAACAAGCTCGCGGACAAGCCGCGCGGCCTGGTGCTCGTCACCGGTCCGACGGGGTCCGGCAAGTCGACGACGCTGGCCGCCATGGTCGACAAGGTGAACCGCGAGATGAAGGGTCACATCATCACGATCGAGGACCCGATCGAGTTCATCCACCGCCATCAGAGTTCGACGATCAACCAGCGCGAGGTCGGGGCGGACACGAAGAGCTTCTCGGCCGCGCTCAAGTACTGCCTACGGCAGGACCCTGACGTGATCCTGGTCGGCGAGATGCGGGACCTCGAGACGATCTCGGCCGCACTCACCATCGCCGAGACCGGACACCTCGTCTTCGCGACCCTGCACACCAACTCGGCCGCGGAGTCGATCAACCGCATCATCGACGCCTTCCCGTCCCACCAGCAGAGCCAGGTTCGGGCGCAGCTCGCGTTCGTGCTCGAAGGCGTGGTCACCCAGACGCTGCTCCCCAAGGCGAAGGGGAAGGGACGAGTCGTCGCGGCCGAGGTGATGATGTGCACGCCGGCGATCCGCGCCGTGATCCGTGACGAGAAGATCCACCAGATCTACTCGCTCATGCAGGCGGGTAAGAAGCACGGCATGCAGACAATGAACGACGCGTTGCAGATGCTTTACGTGAAGGGCGAGATCACGCTGGAGGAGGCGCTCAAGCACTCGAGTGACCCGAACGAGCTGCTGAGGGCGGTCGGAGAGAAGGTCCCGGGCGAGTAACCCGCAAACGGAGCGAGTCGAGGAAGCCCCATGCCCACGTTTACGTACAGCGCCAGGCCCGCCACGGGCGGGGAGATGCAGACCGGGGAGCTCGAGCTACCCACCAAGGACGACGTCCTCGCGCATCTCCATCGTCAGCGGCTGATCCCCGTCTCCGTGCGCGAGAAGCCGAAGGAGATCACGATCACCTTCGGTACGGGTGTCGGCATGCGCGACATCGTGATCTTCACCCGTCAGTTCGCGACGATGATCAACTCGGGCCTGCCCCTGGTGCAGAGCCTCGACATCCTCGCCGAGCAGACCGAGAACCAGGCGCTCCGCAAGACGATCTCCGAGGTCCTGTACGACGTCGAGTCCGGGCACACGCTCGCCGACGCGATGGGCAAGCACCCGAAGATCTTCACCGAGCTCTACGTGAACATGGTCGCCGCCGGTGAGGCCGGTGGTATCCTGGACACCATCCTGCTTCGCCTGGCGACCTTCCTCGAGAAGAACGATGCGCTGGTCCGGAAGATCAAAGGCGCGATGATCTATCCGGCCGTGATCTTCTCCGTGGCCGGTGGCGCGATCCTCATTCTGCTGGTGTTCGTGATTCCGACCTTCCAGCAGATGTTCGAAGCCGCGGGCATCCCCCTGCCGCTCCCGACCCGGCTCGTCATCGGGGCGTCCGCCTTCCTGCAGGCCTGGTGGTGGGCGGTCGGCGCCGGCGCGATCGGGCTCGTGCTCGGAATCCGGCAGTACTACAAGACGGACAACGGGCAGCTGGTCATCGACAGCATCCTTTTGAAGCTCCCGATCCTCGGCGACCTCCAGCGGAAGGCGGCGGTCTCTCGCTTCACCCGCACGCTGGGCACGCTGGTCTCCTCCGGTGTGTCGATCCTCGAGGGTCTCGAGATCACGGCGAAGACCGCCGGCAACCGGGTCATCCACGACGCGGTCATGGGTTCACGGGCCTCGATCGCCGGCGGTGAGACGATCGCCGGCCCGCTCAAGGAGTCGGGGGTCTTCCCGCCCATGGTCGTGCAGATGATCAACGTCGGTGAACAGACCGGCGGACTCGACGAGATGCTCTCGAAGATCGCCGACTTCTACGACGAAGAGGTCGACGCGGCCGTCGAAGCGCTGCTCGCCGCGATGGAGCCGATCATGATCGTGGTGCTCGGTGTGATCGTGGGCGGCATGATCGTCGCGATGTACCTGCCGATCTTCGACATGATCAACGCCGTGCAGTAGGCGACTGAATCATCATTCGGCGAACGCGGGCCGGGCGGGGGATCCCTCGCTCGGCCCGTTCGCATGCGCGGCATCGATGACCGAGCGCCTGAACGGCATCCATGCGCGACTGCTTGGGGGAGGATCGGCCCCATGCGAAGCGAGACGATGAGCCTAAAGATACGTCAGGCCGAAGCGAGAGATGCGCTCGAGCTCGCCCGGCTGCGGTGGGAGTTCCGCCCGGAGACGCACCTCGAGCAGAGCCGGGAGCAGTTCGCGCGCGAGTTCGAGGCGTGGCTGGCGGACGCCTTGGCCTCGGACTGGGTGGCATGGGTCGCCGAAGACGGCACCGGCGCGCTGGTCGGCTGCCTGTTCCTCCGGTCGGTGGACAAGATCCCCGATCCGGGGGCGCCGAATCGGGCCTGGGGCTACCTGACGAACTCGTACGTGGCCCCGGCGCATCGAGGCCGAGGGCTCGGCGGTCAGCTCCTCGACGCGCTCATTGCGGCTGCGCGCGAGCGTGGGCATGAATTCCTCATCGTCTGGCCGAGCGAAGACGCGCTTTCGTTCTACACGCGCGCCGGATTTCGCGAGGTCGCGGACGTGCATCGCGGACTTGGCGACTACCCACCGCTGGAGCTGGTCTTATCGTGAGCCTCGGGTTGATTCTGAAGGGGCTCGTGGGAGGGCTCATCCAGGTGGGGCTCATCGGTCTGCTTCTGATCGTGCCGGCCGGCCTGGTGCCCGGAGGCACCTGGGTGTGGGATCGAGCGCTGGTCTTTCTGGCCGTCTACGGCGTCACGGTGATGAGCAACATCGTGGCACTCGGCGTCCTTGCCCCAGCGAGCCTCGCGGCGCGCATGAGGGCTCCCGTCTCCGAGCGCCAACCGGCGGCGGACCGCCTCGTGACCGCGCTCATCTTCCTGACGTTTCTCGGTTGGATCGCCTGCATCCCCCTCGACGTCTTCGTTTGGCAACTCCTCCCGCCGCCGTCCCCACTCGTCGCAGGACTGGGGGGCCTCGTGCTGTTGGCCGGGTACGCGGTGGCGGTCGGTGCCATCTACCAGAACGCGTTCGCGGCCCCGATCGTCGAGGACCAGACCGATCGCGGCCAGACCCTGGTGGACTCCGGCCTCTACGGGGTGGTACGCCACCCCCATTACCTCGGCATGCTGGTGTTCTTCGCCGGGTTGGCCGTCTGGCTCGGGAGCTCCGCGGGCCTGCTTGCCGTTTCCGTCCTCGCCGCCGTGCTGGTGGCGCGCATCGCTGTAGAGGAGGCGGAGCTGCGGGCGAAGCTCCCGGGCTACGGCGAGTACGTCGCGAGGGTTCGATACCGGCTCGTGCCGCTCGTCTGGTAGCCTCGATCGCCAAGAACGGGCCCGGGGGTCACTTCCGTCGGATTCTCGCCCACAGTCAGAGCGGTGCAGGGGTGGCAGCTTTCTTTGGCGAAGCCCCTGACCGGAGACGGGGCCTCCGCCGCCCCTATTGGACCACGAACCTGACCTGGCCGGAGCCGACACCGTGCGCGTGGCAGTAGATGTCGTCCGTGCCGACCCCGACTGTGGCTGTATACGATTGACCGAGGGCCAGCGGGGAGTTGTTGTCTTGATGTTGCAGGCCCGGGATACCGTTGCCGGCGTGGATGATGTGACTGGCTGCGTCGTTGTTGAGGAACCGAAGGAGCGTCCCCGCCCTGAGCACGATGATCGCGCCGCCGTGGGCTCCCCAATGGGGACCGCTGCCTGCTCCGCTCACGATCGGCACGACGAGCTCGTTGGCGACCGTCACGCTCGTGCTGGTAGACACGCTCCCTGACGAGGCCGAGCCCTGCAGGGTGAGCGTTCGGCCGGAGGGTGCAGCCGTTCCATTGCTGGGAATCGTCACCTGAAGGGTGACCGTCGTGTTTCCGCCTCCGGAAACGCTGACCGTCGCCCCGGGGGTGAACGCCACGGTCCAGTCCGGGGGAGCGCCCGCGGCGCTGAGCGTGACGGTGCCGCTGTGTGAGCTCGACCTTACGTCAACGCTGAAAGTGGTGACGGTCCCGAGCGTGGTCGCGGGTGGAGCCGTCGCGCTGATGGAGAAGCCCGGTCCGGTGACGCCCGTGGAATCCGAGCCACAGGCAGATAGGAGGACCACCGGCGCGACGAGCGACGCGCCGAGGGAGCGTTGCAGGAGCATTGGGCACCTGAGGTGGGAAGGCGGGGGACTGCTGGCATGCCGCAGGAAGGCGGCGGCGCCGGATGCTAGGGGGCCCCCGAGGCACCCGCCAGCCCCCCGGTTTGACCGCCGACTACGACCGGGAATATCCTGCGGCGAGTCCGCCCCCCTGTCCGCCCTCGGGAGTCCATCCCCCATGAAGACGTCGATGTCGTTGGGTGTCGCCCTGTTGCTCGTCGCGTTCCACGCCGGTGACACCGCGGCGCAGGCGGGCGCTGCGCCGCCGCCTCCTGCTCCGGCCCCGGGCTCGGCCGCCATCTTCCGATCGAACGCGGACCTCCAGGCGGCGCTGGCCCGCTCGATCGCCAACGGCGGTGCGATGGCGAGCTCGTCGATCACCGTGACCGATCAGTACCGTGGCAGCCTGGTGCGGAGAACGGAGCCGAACGGAGCCATCCAGCATCCCGGCAACACCGAGATCCACTACATCCTCGAGGGCTCGGGCACGGTGGAGACGGGCGGCACGGTGGTTCGACGCGAGGGCGCCATGGCGACGATCCAGGGAGGCGAGGCTCATAGGGTGGTGAAGGGGGACATCGTCATCATCCCCGCGGGCTCGCCGCACCGGTACAGCGCGGTGGTCGAGCCGATCACCTACCTCGAGTTCAGGTTCGTGGCGCCTCACTAGCCGGAGTCGGCCACGCGACCCACGGTCCAATGGCTGCCGCTGATTCCCGTGTGACGATCCACATGGTCGCCAGCCTCGACGGCTTCATCGCCCGAAGAGACGGGAGCGTCGACTGGCTCGAGGTCGCGGACGAGTTCGCGGAGGGCGAGGAGCTCGACCCGAAGTACGTCGCGGACTTCCTTTCGACGATCGACTGCTACGTCATGGGGTCCCGAACCTACGAGACGGCGCTCGGCTTCGAGGCCAGGGGACTCGGCTGGGTCTACGGCGACAAGCCCACGTTCGTGCTCACAAGCCGCAAGCTGGACCGGCGGAGAGATTCGGTCGCGTTCCACTCGGGCGACCTCCGGCAACTGGTGAACGATCGGTTGAGGCCCGACTTCGCGAGCATTTGGGTCGTGGGCGGCGGGGCGGTATCGGGGGAGTGCCTGCGACTCGGACTGGCGGACGAGATTCGTTACTCGATCGTGCCGGTCTTGATCGGGGACGGCGTCTCGTTCTTCGAGGGCCTCGACCGGGACGTGGAGCTCCACCTGGTGGAGGTGAAGGCGTACAAGAGCGGCATGGTCGCGCTACGACACGAGGTGCGGAGGTAGTCATGAAGACAAGACTGCTCACGGTGCTCCTGATTGCTTGTAGCTTCCCCGAGCCCAACGCCGCCCAGGGCATAGAGGGGCGATGGCGGCTCCTGGCCGGCGAAGATCTGAACGCCGATGGCTCCGTGGCCCGGTATCCGTGGGGACGGGCGCCGGTCGGGTCGATCGTCGTGCAGGACGGCGCGTGTTACCTGCAGATCATGTCGAGCGACGTGCCTGCCTTCGACGGGGGAGCGACGGTCGAGCAGATGCGCGACGCTCTGTTCAGCACCTACATCTCGTACACGGGCCCGTGCACGATCGACGAGGCCGAGGGGCGCGCGACGCTGACGCTCGAGGCGGCCTGGCGCCCGGACTATCCCGTGGACCAGACGCGGTACTTCCGCGTGGTCGGCGACACGCTCTACTTCGGCCCCACGCCACGCGTCCGCACCGACCCGCCCTGGGATGCCGGCTCCATCGCGGCCGGCTCGTTCACTCGACGGCTGAGACTGGAGCGCGTCGTCGACCGCTGAGGGGCCCGCGCGCCGGCTGACCTTGCAGGCGTTGCACCGGTCCTGACTTCTAGACTACTTTGCGACGCAAAGTGAACGGCTGTTGGGAGTGTGGGAATGAAGGATTGGCTCAGGCGCCTACGGGGCGCTCTCGGCATGGGGCTGACGTGGGGGGTGGCCGGAGCTCTGCTGGGGATGGTCATGGAGGTCCTCGACTCGCAGGGGCAGATCGCCGACATCTGGCCCGCGGTTCTGGCCGTTCCCGCGTTCTTCGGCGGGGTGCTCTTCTCCGCTGTGCTCGCGGTCGCGGGAAGGAGGCGGCGCTTCGACGAGCTCTCGATCCCGCGCTTCGCTGCGTGGGGCGCGGTCGGCGGAGCGCTCCTGAGCTTGGTTCCCGTCGGCATGGCGGCCGTCGGGCTCGTCACGCTCGACGTCCCCGCGTGGCGCCTCACGGCCGCGCTGATCGGTCCGCTCACGCTCGGGAGCGCGAGCGCCGCCGCCGGCTCGCTGGCGCTCGCCCGCATGGCGGAGGACAAGGACCTGCTCGAGGCGGGTGAGCGGGGGGCCGAGGTGGCTCTGACCGAAGCGGAGGTCCGAGAGCTGATGGGACGCGACCGGTGATCTCTAGGCGGCTCAGAGGCGCGTTGGGAAACGCGCTCGTGTGGGGCGCCGGCGGGTTCACGTTGGCGATCGTGGTGCCGCTCGTGTTGCGGGTCCTCGGGGTCCTTCCCGAGGTGGCGCTGGAGGCGGTGCTCTTCTTCGCGTTTCGAGCCGGAATCGTGGGGGCCGCGGCCGGAGGGGCCTTTTCGGCCTTCATCAGCTTCTTCTTTCGAGGGCGCCGCCTCGCGGACCTCAGCTGGGTGCGCTTCGGAATCACGGGTGGGGTGGTCGCGGGAGTCTTCGTGCCCGTGTTCCTTCAGCTCATGAACCTGCTTTCGGGAGACGGCCTCGTGCCGATGGGGCTCGTCCTCGACGACGCCCCCCTCGCCGCGCTGTTCGGTGGCGTCGCGGCGGGCGGCACGCTCAAGCTCGCTCAGCACGCCGAGGC
>JBFGFY010000137.1:0-9107 GCA_041579355.1 Longimicrobiales bacterium
AGACGGTGTCCACCGGCTTCGATCACGAGGTCTTCGTGCTCGAGCCCCGAATCCGGCACGGTGCGTAGCGGCGCGCGCGGGACCGGTCGGACCACCTGATTCGCCACGCGGTCGAGTGCATAGAGGCCCCCGACCACGGCGGCGCCGAAGGTGACGACGAGAAGCGGTGTCAACGTGCGATCGGCCGCGCCACCATGATCCCGTCCTGCCCGGAGATTCCCGAGATGCGCTCGGCGAGCGGGACGGTGCTGATCTCGACGGAGTCGCCGACGAGCGGCGCGTGCAGGAGGTGGAGCGCGCCGTTCACGCGAACCGCGAGGCCGGTATGTGCGACGTCGAGCCCGGGGACGGTGCTGGTGGCGGCGATCACGTCGCCCTCGCGGATCGAATGGGCGACCGCGCCGATCCGCTCCTGGGGCACGTACAACCGGCCGGCGGCGTTGAGGGCGCGCTCCGTATCCCGCACCGCGGCGACGGTCGCCGGATCGGCGAGCTGGCGGTACGCCTCGGGGTGCGTCGTCATGAAGTCGATCGGCTCCTCGTCGGCGACACCGCCGAGGCCGGCGGTGAGGTCCGCGACGAGCCCCCTACGCGCGTTGTCGGCGATCCACTCGCTGAAGTAGTGGAGCCGGCTCGGATAGCCGTCGAGCACGCCACCGCGGTAGCGGAGCTCCGTTAGCAGGGCTTCGTAGCGCGCCTCGGCCTGCGGCCTCGACCCGAGAAGCCCGACGCCGCCGCCTCGCACGAAGCGGGCGAGCGCGAAGGCGGTCTCGACGAACGTCACGCAGTCGAGCCCGCGGAAGTTGATCACGACCCGCTCCGGTCCTTCCATCTCGAGCGTCCTGGGCACGTACGCCGTGCCGACGAACGTCCGGCCGATCGCCGCGATGGCGGCGCCGAGCTCGGCGCGGTCCAGCCCCTGCGCCGCCGCCCAGCGGACCTTCGACTCGAAGACCGCCCAGTCGTCGTCCCGCCAGGCCGGGCTCGTACGGGTGGCCTCCCGGGTCCCTGTCGCCGGTGCCGTCGCGGCGGCCCCGGCCGGGCTCCCGCCCCCCCCTTTCGCCTCCGCTTCGGGCGGCGGCGACATGCCCACCGGCTCTCCATGGGGCTCGAACGGCGACCACAGGAGGGCCGCTCCGACCAGGAGCACGACGGCCAAAGGGCCCAGGAGGGCTCGGTACTCGATCATGGGGCGGACAATAGCAGCCGTGGACACCTTCCGGCATCCGCACGAGTTTTCAAGTCTGAACGGATTCCGCCGAGAAGCCGTCGGAAGGAGAAATCGTAGATGCCATACCCTGAGATGATGATCGCTCCGATGCGCCAGGACCTGGTGCGTATCGGGTTCAAGGAGTTGAAGACCCCCCAGGAGGTCGACGAGATCCTCGCCGGCGAGACGCGCACGACGCTGCTCGCGGTGAACTCGGTCTGCGGCTGCGCCGCAGCCATGATGCGTCCGGCCGTCTACCTTTCGCTCCAGGGGGAGAGGAAGCCCGAGATCCTGACCACCGTATTCGCAGGGCAGGACATGGAAGCGACCGACCGGGCCCGGGATTACATCGCGGGCTATCCCCCCTCGTCCCCCTCCGTCGCCCTGTTCAAGGACGGCGAGCTCGTCTACTTCATGGAGCGGCACCAGATCGAGGGCCGGTATCCGGAGGAGATCGCGTCAGACCTCAAGGCGGCCTACGCGGAGCACTGCTGAACTGACCGAGCGCCGCGCGGCGCTCCCGACCCCACCCCCATGGCAATCAAGACAGAGTGGCTCGTCCGGGGCGCCGTGGAGTCGGTCTTCGTCGTAGGTAGCATCCTGCTCGCCCTCGCCGTCGACGAATGGGCCGAGACCCGAGACTTCGCGGAGCTCGCCGACCAGTCGCTCGGGATCTTCGAGCAGGAGATGCTGCAGAACCGCAACCGAATCGAGGACGGCCTCCCCTACCACCAGGGGATCCGCGACCTCCTCGGTCAAATGCGCATGACGCCCCCGCCGGTGATCGATCTGCGGCGGATCATGGAGGGGCTCGACGCACCGGTGCTGTTGAGCACGGCATGGGAGACGGCGCTCGCGACCGGCGCCCTCACGCACATGGACTTCGAGATCGTACGTGCGCTGTCACTCACCTACTCCATCCAGGAAGGGTTCACGACCCGCAGCCGGACGGAGCGCCCGCGGTTCGGCAACATGGAGGGGATGGCGGGACAGGAGGTCGCCGAGCAGCTCGAGGAGGCCTACGACTACGTGGCCACTCTGGTCCGCGACGAGACCGAGCTGCTCACCGTCTTCAACCAGGCGCTCGCGCTGATCGGCTCCCACCTGGGCACGACGCCCGCGGCCCGCGGCGACAGCGGCGAAGGCGGCTGACCGGAGGAGAGCGCCTCGCGGCGCCCGACCTCAGCGGAGCGGGTACTGCGGATCGGTCGGTAGCTGGCCGTCGATGCGCAGGACGCGCGTGTCCGAGCTCACGTCTGCGAGCGGCACGAACGTGATGGCGCCCGGAATCACCCGCACCAGGTCCTGCGCCATGTCGGAGCTGTACACGAGCTTCGGGCCCGCAGCCACCTCGGCGCGGAACATCTTGCCGATCCAGTATTCGCGGAACTCGTTCTCGTTCATCTGATAGATGCGGTCGAGCACGAGCTCCCGTTCGGTCGCCGCGGGGGCCCGCATGAGCAGCGTGACCCGGCGGCCGTCGTCCCAGAACTGCCGCTCCCCGCGGAAGATGCTCCGCAGGTCGCGGAAGCTGAGGTTGTCCACGCCCGTCTGCGGGTGTACCACGATGGCGACGGGAGCCTGAGCCGAGCCGGCCGAGGGTGCGAGCCCGACCGCAACCGCGGCGACGGTCAGGGTCAAAGCGAGCCGCATCATGAGCCACCTCCGATCGGGATCGCGAAGCTCGCCTGTACGTAGAGGGCGTCCGCGTCGACCCCGAAGACCGACTCGCGCCGGTATTCGAAC
This sequence comes from Longimicrobiales bacterium, assembly GCA_041579355.1. GTDB lineage: Bacteria > Gemmatimonadota > Gemmatimonadetes > Longimicrobiales > Gaopeijiaceae > UBA2982. Next base: position 2,957 of record JBFGFY010000137.1, read on the forward strand.
TTGATCGCCGCCGGCGCGTCGAGGTCGTAGCGCACCCCCGCGACGATCGCCTCGTAGTCGGGCAGGACGCCGCCGAACACCGGGTCGGTCGACGCGATATCCATGTCCTCCCAGCGGGCATAGGGCATGACCGCCCGCCAGGCGCCCGGCAAGCGCACACCCGCGTGCACGTAGTAGGCCGAGGAGCCCGAAGTGGCGCCACCCGCCGCGGGCTCGTGGCTCACGTCGATGTACTCGGCGACGAGATCCAAGCTGCCTCGCTCCCAAACCACGTGTCCCGAGGCGATGCGCTCGTCGGTCTCACCCGTGCCCCCATCCGGTATACGGTCGAAGTAGAGGCCGCCACCCACGCGGAAACCGGGCAGCCCCGTCGGCCGGACCGAGGCCGAGGCGATGACGGCCCGATTCGTGTTGGCGTCCCCGCCATCCTGCGCGCCCACGCCGGAGGCGCTCCGCCCGTTGCCGACGCCCGCCGCATAGTCGACCGGCGAGCTCGGGATCCGCCCCTCGGCCATGACTCCGACGAAGTGGACCGGTATGAAGGCGGTGCCGAACCGCACCGGCTCCGGACGAGCCACCGACCCCTGCAGCCAGAGCCCGTGGTGGTAGGCGGTGTTCCAGAACGAGATCGGCGTGTGGTAGCGGCCGAGGGAGAGCTTGAGTGCATCGCTGAAGTCGTACCGCAGGATGGCACGCTCCACGTTCACCAGGTAGCTGCTGCCCCGGAAGCTGAGCGAAACCTCGCCGAAGAAGAGCACCCGCTCCGAGAGCGTCGCGCTCGCGTGCCCCACGATCTGGCCCAGATGGAACCCGTCCCCCGTGGGGACGTCGGTCTCGGCGTACACGACGTCCCCGAACAGGAATCCCTGGACGGTGGGCCCCGTAGGGGGCGGCACCTGGGCCGAGAGGGGCGCCGCGCAAAGGGCGACCCCTACGACTGCGACTCGAAGTGATCTCGGCATCGATGATCCGCGGGAGGGTGATCGGGGACGCATCATCGCGCGCAAGGTAGCCCTCGGATCCACCCCGGACTACGTCGCCGCCCGATTTTGGTTGACCCCGCGCTTCTGGCCTACTACAAGTTGCTCCCTACGAATTCCGGCTGCAGCGTCAGCTCCACCCAACGCACGTTGTAGCTTCGACGTCGAACCGTTTCTTGATGGGAGAGCCGATACGGCGTATGAAGGTGCGCGGAGCGGAGGAGCGCGACGTGGTCCACGGTCGGCAGGAGGGCCCCTGGAAGCAGGGGCTCGAGCATGCCGCGCCACGGGCCGGGCTGCTTGAAGATCAGGTGGATCCTCTCGGCTCCGCTTCGGCCCAGACGCTCGAGCACGTCGACCGTCTCCTCGGCGCCGTAGTCCTCCAGCACCTCCTGGAGGACGATCTCCTCGAAAGCCCCCGCAGCGCCCAAGAGATCCCTGAAGTCGGCCACTGCCCAGGCCGGGCCGCTTCCGTTCTTTAGACCACGAGCCTCCAGGACGTGATGGGTCACCAGGTCAATCGCCGTGACACGAGCACCCTCGCCCGCCAAGCGCCGGGCGAGCAGCCCGAGCCCGCAGCCCGCATCCAGGATGCGACGCCCTTCGATCGGCTCGAGCCGAGCGCGCAGAGCCCGGTAGAGGTCGCGCCGGCCGAGCACCGCGTTCTCCTCCCAGTAGGTGGCGGGTGCTTCGCGGCCGAGGCGGCTCCAGACCTCCGCGACCTCACCCGTATAGAGCGCGCGCAGGCGGGACGCAGAGTCGTGGCTCATCGGGGAATGGGCGTCGCGCTGCTCGCTCTGGCGGTCGTGGGATGCGGGTGGTCTCCGCCTCCCGCGCCCGAGCAACCTATCGCGTTCAATCATCAGGTCCACAGCGAGGACGACATCGCCTGCACGCGCTGCCATCAGGGGGCGGAAACGCAGGCACAGGCCGGGCTGCCGGCCATGGCGACATGCGCCACCTGTCACCGCCGTGAGGCAACCGACCATCCGGCGGTCATGGCCTTCATGGAGCAGTACGCGAGCGGCCAGGGAGAGCCGATGGTCTGGCGGAAGGTGAACGTCATGCCGGCCTCGGCGATGGTGCACTTCAAGCACAAGCCGCACGTCAGGGCCGGCGTCGATTGCACGACCTGTCACGGCGAGGTCAGCCAGATGACGGTGGCGCAGCAGGTCATCAACACGGCGAGCATGGGCTGGTGCCTGGACTGTCACCGGCAGTCCGGCGCGAGTATCGACTGTCTGACTTGTCACCACTGAGGATCCCGCTTGCAGGCTGTCGCCGGCTCCGATCGGTGAGCCCGTGCGGGGGACCCCCGGAAACGAGGGACTGGGTTGCGTAGAAGAGACTTCCTGAAGGCATCGACGGTCGGCGCGAGCCTCCCGATCCTCCAGTCGTGCGGAGGCCCGGCGGAGGAGTTCATCGTCCAACGAGTCCGCCAGACGCAGTGGCTCCCGGGCGAGAGCGTTTGGCACATGGGTGTGTGCCGTCAATGCTCGGCGGGCTGCGGGATCCAGGTCCGCGTGGTGGACGGGGACGCGAAGAAGATCGAGGGACTCGAGGCGCATCCCGTGAGCCGGGGTGGCGTCTGCGCCATCGGGCACTCGCTCCTCCAGGAGCTCTACAACCCCGACCGCATCCTCCGGGCGCAGCGGCTCAACGGAGCCCGGGGCTCCGGGCAGCTCGAGGCGATCACGTGGGACGACGCCATCACGGCGCTCGCCGACGCGGTGGGCTCGACGCCCTCCGACCGCGTCGCGATCGTCGGCGCCGATCCCGCGGGCCTGCACGGGGCCCTGTGGCGGCGCTTCGCCGACGCGATCGGTGCCCCACCACCCGCGTTCCTCACGGCTCCCGAGCTCGCCGTCGAGCGCGAGGCGGCCCGTATCGCGCTCGGTGTCGCCGATGTGCCCTACTTCGACATCGCCCGCGCCGAGTACGTGCTCTCGATCGGCGCCCCAGCCCTCGACCGCTGGCGGAGCCCGGTGCACTACACGCGCGCCTTCGCCGACATGCGGCGTGCCCGCCCGACGCGGCGCGGTAAGTTCGTGCAGGCCGAAGCCCGCATGTCTCTCACGGCCGCCAACGCCGACGAGTGGCTCCCGGTCCGCCCGGGGACCGAGGGCGTCCTGGCGCGGGCGCTGGGAGGTTACCTCCTGCAGCAGGGCGGCATCGGTGCGGTGGCGGCGCAGCGCTACCGGGTGCTTTTCCCCGCGGCGGCTCCGAGCATCGATCAGGCGGCCGAGACGTGCGGCGTGGCCGCGGAGCGCATCCTCCACGTCGCCGAAGAGCTCGGCTCGGTGGAGAACGCGGTGGTGATTGCAGGCGGCTCGGCCGCCGCCCACACGACCGGGCTCGGAAGCGTCACGGCGGCGCTCGCGCTCAATCTGCTGCTCGACAACCTCGGCCGGCCCGGGGGAGTCTTCGCGCCCGCGTCGTTCGCGCTGTCGCAGGGGGTCGCCCCGGCCAATCCGGCGAGCACGCCCCTCTCGCAGGTCGCGGCGCGCCTGCGGGGCGAGGGGTCACCGGTCGACCTCCTCATCGTCGCCGACGCCGACCTCTTGCACCGGGCCCCCGGCGGCTGGGGCCTCGGGGCGGCGATCGCCAACGCGGGCACCGTGGTCGCGTTCAGCAGCTTCCTCGACGACACGGCGCTGCAAGCCGACCTGATCATCCCGGTCGCGACGGAGCTCGAGCGCTTCGACGCGATCACACCCGAAGCGTCGGTGGGTGTGCCGGCGCTCGGTCTCACGGCGGGCATCGTCGAGCCGCTCGGCGACGGCCGCCACCCCGGGGACGTGCTGCTCCAGGTCACGGCTGCGCTCGGCGAGCCGATCGCGAGTCGCTTCCCGTGGTCGACCTTCGAGGCGCTCGTGCGCGAGCGCATCGGCGCGGAGATGGCGCGTCTCCCGGGCGGGGGCGCGGGCCAGACCGCCAACCAGTACATCACGGCCGCGCTCGAGCGGGGCGGCATCTTCGGCCAGGGGCCGCCCGTCGCGGCTCCACCCGGGCCGGCCGGCCCAGGTCCGGCCGTGGCCGCGGGTGCCTTCGAGGGTGCCGCGAGCGAGTTCGAGTTCGTGCTGCTCCCGTTCGAATCGCTCAAGTTCGGCGACGGGCGTGCGGCCAACCGGCCGTGGATGCAGGAGCACGCCGATTCGCTGTCCACCGTGATGTGGAACAGCTGGCTCGAGATCGCGCCTGAGGACGCCGAGCGCCTCGGCATCCATACCAGTGACCGGCTCCGCGTCGAGTCTCCGGCGGGCTTGGTCGAGGTCCACGCGGTGCTCGATCCCGCGGTCCGACCTGGCGTCGTGTGCATGCCCACCGGCTCCGGCCACCAGGCGTACGGACGGTACGCGGCGGGCCGCGGCGCCAACGTGATGGCGCTCGTCGGGAGCGCGGCGGTGCAGGGCACGACGGCGCCGGCTTGGGCCGGCACACGCGTGCGCGTGACCCGCCTCGGCAGTGGCCAACTCGTCCGCTTCGGCCGCTCGTACGAGGACATGGGCGCGCACGAGGTCATTCCCGTGGGCTGGGCCCCCCACGACACCACACGACCGGGGCAGCCACTTGAGGCCAGTCGCCCCCGGGAGGCCTCGGTATGACGCGCTGGGGAATGGTGATCGACACGGACCGCTGCACCGGCTGCGGCGCGTGCGCCGTCGCGTGCCACGCCGAGAACAACATCCAGACCGTCGGCGAGGTCGAGGCCGCCAAGGGCCGCGCGATGCACTGGATGCGGATCGAGCGTTACTACGAAGGCTCGTTCCCGAACATCAAGGTCCGCTTCCAACCGGTGCTCTGTCAGCAGTGCGGGAACGCGCCCTGTGAGCCCGTGTGCCCTGTCTACGCGACGTACCGGACGCCCGAGGGGCTGAACGCGATGGTCTACGCGCGCTGCATCGGCACGCGCTACTGCGCGAACAACTGCCCCTACACGGTCCGCTTCTTCAACTGGTTCAGCCCGGAGTTCCCCGAGCCGCTCCAGCGCCAGCTCAACCCGGACGTGAGCGTGCGCCCGGCCGGCGTCATGGAGAAGTGCACCTTCTGCGTGCAACGCATCCAGGACGCCCAGGACGTCGCCAAGGACGAGGACCGCGACGTGCGCGACGGGGAGATCCGGACCGCGTGCTCGCAGTCGTGCCCGGCGCAGGCGATCACCTTCGGAGACCTCGACGACCCGGAGAGCCGCGTCTCGGTGCTGGCCGAGGCCGCACGCGCGACCCGGCTGCTCGAGGACATCTCGACGGAGCCTTCCGTGATCTACCTGCGGGGAGGGCGCTGACGTGGCCGGTCCAGCTGCGAGCATCCACGAAGAAGCCCTGATCCGCCCGATCAGCAGCTTCCGCCCGAAGCTCTTCCTCGGAAGCCTCGTGACGGGCCTGCTCGTCGGGGTGCTCTTCTACTCTTGGGGCTACCAGATCGTCAACGACATCGGCGTGGCTGGCATCAACCGGCCGGTGTTCTGGGGCTTCTACATCGTCAACTTCGTCTTCTGGATCGGCATCAGCCACGCGGGCACGCTCATCTCGGCGATCCTGCGTGTGACGCAGGCGGAGTGGCGCCGTCCCGTGACGCGCTGTGCCGAGGCGATCACCACGTTCGCGCTGATGATCGGTGGGCTCTTCCCGCTCATCCACCTCGGCCGGCCGTGGATCTTCTGGTACATGGTGCCGATCCCGACCGACCGGGGCATCTGGCCCAACTTCCGGTCGCCGCTGATGTGGGACATCATGGCGATCACCACGTACCTGCTCGGGAGCATGCTCTACCTGCTGCTCCCCATGATCCCCGACTTCGCGATCCTGCGCGACCGGGCCATGAAGGAGAACCCGAAGAGCCTGCGCACGCTCTTCTTCCGCGTGGCGGCGCTCGGCTGGCGGGGCACACCGCAGCAGTGGTTCTCGCTCGAGGCCGGCATCAAGGCCATGGCGGTGATCATCATCCCCGTCGCGGTGTCGGTGCACACGATCGTGTCGTGGGACTTCGCCATGGCGGTGCAGCCCATGTGGCACAGCACGATCTTCGGGCCCTACTTCGTCGTGGGCGCGATCTACTCGGGCATCGCTGTCCTCATGGTTGCGATGTACCTGCTGCGGAAGGGGCTGCACATCGAGGAGTACCTGAGCGACAAGGTCTTCAACAACCTCGGCCTGATGTTCCTGGCCTTC
>JBFGFY010000138.1:0-9082 GCA_041579355.1 Longimicrobiales bacterium
GTGTTCAGCACGGTACCGATGCCCGTCTTCACGTGGTCTCCGAGGAAGCAGCCCACCTTGAGCATGCCCGTGTCGCGCTCGCCGTCGGGGGTCCAGACGCTCACCGGGCGATAGTTGTTCTTGAGGTCGGAGTTCGTGGTGAAGGCGCCGAGGTTCACCCAGCGGCCCACGAGCGCGTGGCCCAGGTAGCCGTCGTGCGCCTTGTTCACGTAGCCGAGCAGGACGCTGTCGGCGACCTCTCCGCGGACGACGCAGACGGGCCCGATCGACGACGATCCGACCTGTCCTCCGAGCAAGCGCGTCCGTGGGCCCACGTAGAGAGGGCCGACGATCCGGCCCGGGCCTTCCACCCGCGCGCCCGGCGCGAGGCGGATGGGTCCGCCGCGTGTGTCCGCGTAGACACCGGGCTCGATCTCGGCACCCTCACCGAGTGAGAGCAGCCCCTCACCGATGCGGACGACGCCTCGTGGCGAGTCGTCGCTCGGCCAGAGGGAGGCGACGTCCTTACGGATGCGCTCGGGATTGCGCGCGACGAGGTCCCAGGGGTGGCCGAGCAGCTCGCCGAGGAGATCGACGGACTCCCCCTTCGGCGGGGCAGCGGGCGGATCGCGCAGCCAGAGCTCGGAGGGCAGCGGGGCACCGTCGGGGAGGACCCACCCCACAGTCACGCCGCCGATCGTGAGGCGCTTCGCCTCGTCGCCCACGTCGACCTGTTGGAGGTCGAGTGCGGCCCGGCTGAGCAGGAGGACGCGGGTGCCGCTGCTGCCCACTTCCTCGGGCCCTACGGTGGGCGCGGCCCCGGGCTCGTCGTAGCCGAGCAAGGCCCGCCGCGACAGTTGTCCCACGCAACGGAGCCCGAGCGCGCGCTCGGCTCGCTCGCGGAGAGTGAAGCAACCGTAGAGCAGCTCTCCCGCGGGTCGGGTGAGCGTGAACGGAGCCCAGCGCCGCGCGCGCCCGTCGTCGAAGAGGAAGAGCCTCCGGTCACCCATGGGGTGTTCTCCCGTGTCCGCGGGCGCTCATGCCTCGCCGAGCTGCCGGAGCAGCCGCTTGAGGTCGGCCGCGCGCTCGCGCGGGAGCACGAGCGTCTGATCCTCGGTGCGCACGACCACGAGCCCCTCGGTGCCGAACAGCACCACGGAACCTCCCTCGGCGAAGACGATGTTGTTCCGCGCGTCCACGGTACGAGCGCTCCCGATGGCGACGTTACCGTGCGCGTCGGCGTCACGGGCGCGCGCGAGTGCTTCCCAGCTGCCGATATCGTCCCAGGTGAACGTGGCGTCCACGGTTGCGACCCTCCGGCTCCGCTCCATCACTGCGGTATCGATCACGCTCACCGGCACGGCATCGAAGTAGGCCTTCTCGCTCCGCTCCAGGAGGGCGAGGTGATCTCGCACCTCCGGCGCGAGCCGCTCGATCTCCTCGAGCAGGACGGAGGCCTTCCACACGAAGATCCCCGTGTTCCACCGGAAGCCGGCGTCCACGTACCGCCGGGCGGTGTCCGCGTCCGGCTTCTCGTGGAAGGCGCGCACCCGGAAGGCTCGCGCCGCGCCGGAGGCCTGGAGCGGGTCGCCCGGCTCGACGTGCCCATACCCCGTTTCCACGCGGTCGGGCACGGCGCCGACGCAGACCAGCATCTCGTCGCGCCGCGCCACCTCGACGGCCGTCGCGACGGTCGCCCGGAAGGCCTCCAGGGGCCGGATGAGGTGATCGGCATGCAGGGAGACCATCACGGCTTCGGGGTCCTCGCGCACGAGGCGCCAGGCTGCCCACGCCAGCACGGGGGCGGTGCCCCGGGCCCGCGGCTCGACCCAGTAGCCGGACTCGGGGAAGCCGGGGAGCGCCGTCCCGAGCGGCCCCACGAGGTGCTCACCGGCGAGGATACGGATGCGCTCCTCCGGCACCAGTGCGCGAGCCCGCTCGATCGTTTCGGCCACCAGCGGCCGGTCGCCGGCCAGCGGGAGGACCTGCTTCGGTCGCTCGCGGGTGCTGGCCGGCCAGAAGCGCGAGCCGATGCCGCCAGCGAGGACGACGACCCAGACGTGGTCGTCAGCGGTCACCGAGGATCTCTCGGATGCGCGCGACGAGCTTCTTCGGACTGAAGGGCTTCGTCAGGAAGTCGTTCGCACCACCCGCGAAGGCCGCCTCGCGGTCCGCGTCTTGGCCCTTGGCCGTGAGGATGATCACGGGCGTGTCCGCGTTCTCCGGGTCTGTGCGGATCTTCGCCAAGACCTCGAAGCCCGTCACGCCGGGCATGATGAGGTCGAGGATCACGAGATCGATCTGCCCGGCGCTGATCGCCTGAAGCCCCTCCGCGCCGGAGGAGGCGATGACCACGTCGAAGCCTTCCTTGCCCAGCATGGCGTCGAGGACTCGGCGGATGTGGGGTTCGTCGTCGACGACGAGTATGCGCCCGCCTCTGGATCGGGCTGGGTCGTCGGGCACCGCGGCACCTCGCTGGAAGGACCTTCGGCGGAGCGGGTCGGGTGGGCCGGAGAGCCCGCCACCAACGCGCGCGGAACCTACCCGGCGGTTGGGGTAAAGTCAAGCAATGACGCGGCTTTTCGGGGTTGACCACCACCGCCGCTACCGACAACTTTGCGCTCCTCTCCGGCACCTGCCAGGACGACCCGCCGTGACCGATCCGATCCCACAGAAGCGGTGGCCCGCGCCCCTCGCCGCGGTCGCGGCCGCCCTGCTCGTGGGAGTCGCCGCCTGTGGTGACGATCCGTTCTCGTTCCGCTGGGACGACTCGCCGGACACGGTCCAGCTCTATTCCATGGCCAGGCCGGAGCTGAACCTCGCGTCCGGGATCACCTTCGTTCCGCCACCCGCCACGTCGGTGGTCGAGAGCCCAGACGCGACCGGGAGCTGGGACGTCGCGGTGGACACTCGCGCGAATCAGCTCGTGCTGCTGCCGCCGGGTGCTTTGGGCATCACGTCGCGTGCTCGCATCGCCGCGCTCGGCCCCATCAACTTCGACGACGTGAGGGAAGCGCCCGAGGACACCCTGCTCTATGAGGACGACCAGGCGGTCGCGCTCGCCAGCGGCTCGGTCTACATCGTGCGCTCCAGTCGCCGTGTCGGCTCTTTCGGCTCGAGCTGCGTCTATTACGCGAAGCTCGAGCCTGTGACGCTCGACGTCACGGGGGGCACGTTGCTCCTCCGTTTCGTCGCGAGCCCGGTGTGCAACAGCCGGGACCTGGTCCCGCCGAGGTAGCCCGTGCTCGACATCCGTCGGCTTCGGCAGGAGGCCGAGGCCGTTCGGGCGGCGCTCGCGCGCAGGGATCCGGAGCTGCCCGCCGCGGTCGACCGCGTGCTCGCGCGCGACACCGAGCGGCGTGACGCGCTGACGCGTGTCAACGAGTTGAAGGCGAAGCGCAACGAGGCCTCGAAGAAGGTCGGTGAGCTGAAGCGGGCGGGGGAGAGCGCCGATGAGCTGATCGCCAGCACGAAGGCGCTTGGAGAGGAGATCGCCTCGCTCGACGAGGTCGTCCGAGCCGCCGACGCCGAGATCGAGGAGCTGCTGCTCGTCGTCCCGAATACGCCCTTCGATGCCGTGCCGACCGGAGGTGAGGAGGCCGGGAAGGCCTTCGATCCTTCGGGGCCGGAGGTGACGCACGAGTTCGATCCACTCCCGCACTGGGATCTCGGGGAGCGCCTGGGAATCCTGGACCTTCCGCGCGGGGCCAAGATCAGCGGCTCAGGCTTCCCGGTGCTCACGGGCCTGGGCGCCCGCCTCCAGCGCGGCATGATCAACTACTTCCTCGACGTTCACGGCGCGGAGCACGGGTACACCGAGCTCCGCGTGCCGTACTTGGTGACGCGTGAGGCGCTGACGGGCACGGGGCAGCTGCCGAAGTTCTCGGAGGAGTCGTACCTCGTCGAGCGCGATCAGCTCTGGCTGATCCCGACCTCCGAGGTTCCCGTGACGAACCTGCATCGCGACGAGCTTCTCACCCTCGAGGATCTCCCCAAGCGGTATACCGCGTACTCACCCTGCTTCCGTCGCGAGGCGGGCGCGGCCGGGAAGGACACGCGCGGGCTGCTCCGTGTGCACCAATTCGACAAGGTGGAGCTGGTGCGTTACGAGCTTCCGGAGCGTAGCCAGGACGCCCTCGAGGAGATGACCCGCGAGGCGGAGACTCTCCTCGACCGGTTGGGCCTGCGTCACCGGAGGATGTTGCTCGCCACCGGCGACCTGGGGATCTCGGGCGCGATGACGTACGACCTCGAGGTCTGGGCGCCGGGCGTCGGCAAGTGGCTCGAGGTCTCGAGCGTCACGAACTGCACCGACTACCAGGCTCGCCGCGCCAACCTCCGCTTCAAGAGGTCGCAGGCGGAGAAGCCCGAGTTCGTGCACACGCTCAACGGGTCGGCCCTCGCGCTCCCGCGGGTGATGGCCGCGCTCCTGGAGACGCATCAGGCCAAGGACGGAAGTGTCTCGCTTCCCGAGCCTCTGCACCGGTACGTTGGCGCTGAGCGGCTCGGGCCGTAGTGTCCGCGCCGGACACGCCGGCAGAGCTCCATGATCCGTATCAAGTGGCCCGTCGCGCTCGCGACGCTTTTCGTCCTCCTCCTGGGCTGGTGGCTGCTCTACACGCAGCAGATCGTGCAGCGGGTGGAGGAGAACGCGGTACTGCTCTCCCGCATCTTCGCCGAAGTGCAGGAGGGGCTGCTCGCGCAGGACCAAACCCGTGAGACGCAGGCGCTGCTCAACCTCCAGACGATGATCGTCGAGACGGAGGTCCCCCTCGTGGTGATGGGGCCCGCCGACACGGTGCTCCTGCACGCGAACCTCCCCTTCGAGGCAGACGAGCACACCCCGGCGGGGCAGGAGCAGATCCGCGGCTATGTGCGGCTACTCGACGCGGTGAATCCGCCGGTCGGGGACCCGAACTTCGTGCACATCCACTACGGACAGACGCCGGCCGTGCGTCGCCTCGTCTGGATCCCGTGGCTCCAGGCAGGAGGCCTGCTCCTCACGGTGTTCGTGGGTCTCCTGGTCGTGCAGACACAGCGCCGGGCCGAGGGCGAACGGGCGTGGACGGCGATGGCCCGTGAGCTCGCCCACCAGCTCGGGACCCCGCTCTCCTCGCTACAGGGCTGGTTGGAGGTGCTTCGCCTCCCGAAGGGCGAGCGACCGGGCGACTTGGACGACACCGAGATCGCCGGATCCATCGGCGAAGACCTCGAGCGGCTGGAGCGTATCAGCCACCGCTTCGAGCTGATCGGAACCGAGCCGGAGCTCGAGAGCCTCTCGGTGCGCCAGGTCATCCGCGATCTCGAGCACTATCTGGCCGCGCGTATCCCGCGCCTGGCGCGCAAGGGCATCGACCTGGTCGTCGACGTGCCTCCCGGACTTCCGCGCGTGAAGGGCAACGAGGTTCTGCTCATCTGGGCGCTGGAGAATGTGGTCAAGAACGCCCTCGACGCGCTCGCCGGGCGTGGTGGCAAGATCACGATCTACGCGCGTGAGATCGGGGGAGCGTGGGTGAGCGTGCGTATTCGCGACACGGGCCCGGGGGTGGACCCCGAGATCCGGGACAAGATCTTCGAGCCGGGGGTGAGCTCGAAGCCGGGTGGGTGGGGCGTCGGGCTCGCGCTCTCGCGCCGCATCGTGGAGGGCGTGCACCGGGGCCGGATCGAGCTTCTCGAGACCGGCGAAGGCACGACGTTCCAGATCCGGCTCCCCGTCGCAGAGACCTAGGGGCCTCGCGTGCTGCACCTCGAAGGGCTCAACCCCGAACAGCTCGAAGCGACCCGTCACTTCGAGGGCCCGATCCTCGTCCTCGCGGGCGCCGGGTCGGGCAAGACCCGCGTGCTCACGGCGCGGGTCTGCCACCTGATCCACGAGCACGGCGTGCCGCCGGACCGGATCCTCGCGGTCACGTTCACGAACAAGGCCGCCGGGGAGATGCGCGAGCGGATCGGGCGACTCCTGGGCAGCGACCCGGTGGGCATGTGGGTGGGCACCTTCCACGCGATCGGGGCCCGTCTCCTGCGACGTCACGCCGACCGGCTCGGATGGGATCGGACGTTCAGCATCTTCGACGCCGACCAGTCGCTCCGCCTTGTGAAGAGCGTGCAGGAGGCGGTCGACGTCGATCCGAAGCGGTGGAACCCGAAGGCGATACGCGGCGAGATCAGCAACGCCAAGAACCAGCTCGTCGACGCCGAGGAGTTCACTTCCTACAACGCGGGCACGATGGACCTGTTCGTGCGGAACGTCGCGAGGGTTTATCCCGAGTACGAGAAGTCGTTGGCCGACCAGAACGCCTTCGACTTCGACGATCTGCTCGCGCGCCCGGTGGAGCTCCTCGAAGGCAGCTCCGAGTTGCTCGAGCGGTACCGGGAGCGCTTCGCCTTCGTGCTCGTCGACGAGTACCAGGACACGAACCGGGCGCAGTTCCGGTTCCTGGAGCTCTTGGCCCAGGGCCACGGGAACCTGATGGTCGTGGGAGACGACGATCAGTCGATCTACCGGTGGCGGGGCGCCGACATCCGTAACATTCTCGACTTCGAGCAGGCGTTTCCGGGCGCACACGTGGTTCGCCTCGAACGCAACTACCGCTCGACGAGCACCATCCTCGACGCGGCGAACCTGGTGATCTCGGAGAACGTGCAGCGGAAGGGCAAGACGCTGCGCACCGAGCGTGCCGGGGGGGAGCCGGTCACGATCCTCGAGGCACTCGACGAGAACGACGAGGCCCGCTGGATCGTGAAGGAGATGGAGGCGCGCTCGGGAGGGGTACCGATGCTCCCGTACCGGGCGATGGCCGTCCTCTACCGGACGAACGCGCAGGCCCGCGCGCTGGAGGACGCACTGCGGCGGAGCGGCATTCCCTATCAGGTCGTGGGCAGCGTGCGCTTCTACGAGCGCCGCGAGATCCAGGACGTGCTCGGGTACCTGCGGCTGATCTCGAACCCACGCGACCGGGGCGCCTTCGAGCGGGTGGTGAACTACCCCCGCCGGGGAGTGGGGCTCACGTCGCTCGAGCACCTCAAGCGCTGGGCGGAGCAGGAAGGGCTGTCCCTGCTGGAGGCAGCCGCCAGGGCCGACGACATCCTGGAGCTGCGCGCGGGCGGCACGCGCGGGCTCCAGGGCTTCGCGGACCTGGTGCAGCGGTACAGCGTGCGTGCCACGCAGGCGCGAATCGGCGACCTGCTGGAGGAGCTGGTCGAGGAGCTCGACCTGATCCGCCACCTCCACGAGGAAGGTCCGGAGGGAGAGGACCGCGCGCGCAACGTGGCCGAGCTCATCGCCGGTGCGGTCGACTTCGACGCCTCCATGGTGGCGGGCCTCGAGGAGGAAGCGGACACTTTCACGGAGCTCGACCTCTTCCTTCAGCAGGTGGCCCTCGTGGCCGACGTGGACAAGCTCGACCCCGACGCCGACGCGGTCACGCTCATGACCCTGCACAACGCGAAGGGGCTCGAGTTCCCGATCGTCTTCATCGCCGGCATGGAGGAGGGACTCTTCCCGCTCGCGCGTGCGTACGACGAGCCCGATGCGCTCGAGGAGGAGCGCCGCCTCTTCTACGTGGGCATCACGCGGGCCGAGGACAAGCTCTACCTTTCGTGGGCTCGCCAGAGGCGGAGGGCGGGGGACTTCACGTACAACACGTCGTCGTCCTTCCTGCAGGCACTGCCCCCCGAGCTGATCGACGCCCGGCGCACCGAACGGCTGACCGTGACCGCGTCGTCCATGCCGCACCGGAGCCGGAGGGCGTACGAGCGTTCGGCCGACGACGAGCCCCGCTACGAGCCGGATCCGGAATACGCGATGAACCAGGACCTGCCTCGCTTCGTGAAGGGGGAGCGGGTCGTGCACGACACGTTCGGCTCCGGCGCGGTCGTGGAGATCTCTGGGTTCGGCCGCGACCTCAAGGTCACCGTCGATTTCGACGACGTGGGGAGGAAGAAGCTCTTGCTGAGGTACGCGTCCCTGGAGAAGGACTGGCCATGACCACGGACGGGAAGAGGTACGACCACGGGAGGTTCGGGTGAGCGTCGGGCGGGAGCAGGCCGAGCGTATCGCGCACCTCGCGCGCCTGCGCTTCGAGGACCACGAGCTCACGACGATCACCGAGGAGCTGAACCACATCCTCGAGCACGTGGAAGCCCTTCGTGAGGTCGGCTCGACGGGAGACGAAGGGACGACGGCGGAGGACCTCGGAGATGTGGCGGCTGCCTCGGCCGCAGCGACGCGGGACGAGGACGCGGACCATCCCGACACGCTGGTCCGTCCTCTCGACTCGTTCGCGCCCGACTGGCGTGAAGGGTTCTTCGTCGTGCCGCCGCTGCCGGGCACGCAGGGGAGCGACGGCGCATGAGACGGCCAGCCCCACCTGCCGAGGTGGTCGAGGCGATCCGAGAGCACGAGTCCGGCCCTGGTTCCCTGAATGCCTTCCTGGCCGTGGCGGACCCCAGCGACCTCCGCGCCCCGGGTATAAGGGGTCCACTCGAGAGCGTGCCGCTTGCCGTGAAGGACAACCTGGCCACCCTATTGCTCCCGACCACGTGCGGGTCGAGGGTCCTCGAGGGATACCGTTCGCCGTTCGAGGCGACGGCGGTGCGCCGCGCGCGCGAGGCGGGGGCCGTGGTGGTGGGGAAGACCAACATGGACGAGTTCGGGATGGGCTCCTCCACGGAGAACTCCGCGTACGGCCCCACACGCAACCCGCACGACCGCGCGCGCGTCCCGGGTGGAAGCTCGGGAGGGTCGGCGGCGGCGATCGCCGCGGGGCTGGTCCCCGTGGCTCTCGGATCCGACACGGGAGGCTCGGTCCGCCAGCCGGCGGCCTTTTGCGGCGTGGTGGGCCTCAAGCCGACGTACGGGCGTGTGAGCCGGTACGGGCTCGTCGCCTACGCCTCCTCCCTCGACCAGGTCGGCACCCTCGGCCGCACGGTGGGGGACGCCGCACGGCTCCTCGGTGTCATCGCCGGCCACGACCCTCGCGACGCCACCTCGGTCAACCGCGCGGTACCGGACTTCGAGACGGCGGTGGGGCGGGGCGTGGAGGGCCTCGTGGTGGGGATCCCGAGGGAGTACGTGACCGACGGGCTCGACGCGGGCATCCGA
>JBFGFY010000139.1:0-8944 GCA_041579355.1 Longimicrobiales bacterium
CAACCTACCGACCGGCGTGTCGCTGCCGATGATGGACGCGTTCGCCGAGAGGCGGCGCCGCATCCGGGACGTCGTCGCCGAGGCGAAGTTCGTCCCCCCGGGCCCGTCTGGCTGGAGTGAGCGCCTCGACGCGGTCTGCCTGCACCGGGTGTGGGGCCCCGTTTTGTTCTTCGCCGTGGTCCTGCTGGTCTTCCAGTCGATCTTCACGTGGGCCGTCCCCTTCATGGACGGCATCGAGCTGATCATCGCCACCTCGGGCGAGTGGGTCGCGACCACGCTCCCCGACACCTGGTTCCGGTCCCTCCTGGTGGACGGCGTATGGTCCGGCGTCGGCTCCGTGATCGTCTTCCTCCCGCAGATCCTGATCCTCTTCCTCTTCTTGGGCATCCTCGAGGACTCCGGGTACATGGCCCGTGCCGCGGTGATTGCGGACCGCACGATGTACCGCGTAGGCCTCCAGGGGCGGGCCTTCCTCCCGCTGCTGTCCGGCTACGCGTGCGCGGTGCCCGCGATCCTCGCCGCACGCACGGTGGACGACGAGCGCGACCGCCTGGCGACGATCTTCGTGACCCCCTTCATGACGTGCTCGGCTCGGCTGCCCGTCTACGCGCTCCTGATCGCCGCCTTCATTCCCGACGAGCCCCTGCTCGGTCCGATACTCGGTTTGCGCGCCGGGGTCCTTCTGGGGCTCTACGGCCTGGGCATCGCCGCGGCCGTGGGTACGGCATTCCTGCTCAAGCGGACACTGCTGAGAGCGAAGCCCTCGTCCTTCCTCATGGAGCTCCCGCCGTACCGCATCCCGACGGCGCGGTCGATCGGCCTGCGGCTCCTCGACCGCAGCAAGATCTTTCTGCGCCGGGCAGGGAAGATCATTTTCACGGTCGCAATCGTGCTCTGGGCGCTCACGCAGTTCCCCCGCGTCGACGGGGGGCCGCCGCCCATCGACGACAGCGCGCTCGGTCGCATGGGCCAGGTCATCGAGCCCGCGATCGAGCCGCTCGGCTTCGACTGGCGCATCGGCGTCGGTCTGGTGACCTCGCTAGCGGCTCGCGAAGTGATCGTCGGCACGCTCGGCACGATCTACGGGGTGGAGGACGCTTCGGACGACTCGATCGTGCTCCAGGACGCCCTGCGGCGGGACCTCACGACCGGTTCGGCCATCGGACTTCTCATCTTCTTCGTGTTCGCGCTGCAGTGTATGTCGACCGTGGCGGTCATGCGGCGCGAGACGGCCGGATGGAAGTGGCCGGCGCTCCAGTTCACCTACATGCTGGCGCTGGCGTACGTCGGCGCATTCGTGGCGGTACGGGTCTTCGCCGGCCTCGGGTAGCCTGCGCTAGACCGCGACTTCCTTCCAGCGCCCCCGCCTGAAGAGCACAGCGCTCACCAAGGCGAGCGTCGAGAACGCCACCATCATCGCCGTGAAGATCCCGTTGGGGCCGAAGCCGAGAGGAAACGCCAGCGCCCAGCCCAGCGGGAGCTCCCACAGCCAGAAGCAGAAGAGGTTGATGATGGTGGGTGTCCATACGGCTCCCGCGCCGTTGAAGGCCGCCGTAAGCACCATTCCATACGCGTAGAAGACGAAGCCGATCGAGACGATCCTCAGGCATGTCACGGCGTACGCGCTGGCTTCGCCCGTGCCGCCGAAGGCGCTCACGATGAGCGGGGCGAACAACAGGAAGGCGAGGCCGATCGGACCCAAGAACGCCAGGTTCAGCTTGGCCGCGATCCACACGGACTGCTCGGCCCGCTCGGGGTCACCGGCTCCGAGTCCCTGACCCACCATCGTCGCCGCCGCGTTCGAGAGGCCCCACGCGGGGAGGATCGCGAAGAGGATGATCCGAATCGCGATCGCGTAACCGGCAAGCGCCTCCGCGCCGAACTCCGCCGTGAGCCGGACGAGCCCGATCCAGCTCGCCATGCCGATGAAGGTCTGCAGCGTGCCCGTGGCCGAGAGCCGGACAATCCGGGCCATCACCCCCAGCTGGATACGCAGGTGACGAACGCCCACACGCAGGTGCCCCCCCAGCCGGAACAGGGTATAGAGCTGCACGACGACGGCGGTGCCGCGGCCGATGGACGTGGCGACCGCCGCGCCCTGCACGCCGAGCTCTGGGAAGGGGCCGAGACCGAAGATGAAGCAGGGGTCCAGCACGATGTTGATGGCGTTGGCGAGCCATAGGACCCGCATGGCGATGGCGGCGTCCCCCGCGCCTCGGAAGGCCGCGTTCTGCAGGAAGAGCAGAACGATGACGATGTTCGTGCCCAGCATGATCCGCGTGTACGGGAGCGACGTGCGAACCGTCACCTCGTCCGCGCCCATCAGGCGCAGGAGGTCTTCCGCCCAGACGAGCCCGATGACGGCGACGGCCACGGCAACCACGACGCCGAGGAAGACGGCCTGCACCGTGGCGCGCGCCGCCCCGTCGTGGTCCCCCTCCCCGATCCGTCTGGCCACCACCGCGGTCACACCGATGCTCAGCCCGATGGCGGCGGTGTAGATCAGCGTGAGCAATGATTCGGTCAGCGCCACGCCCGCCATCGCCGCGTCGCCCAGGCGGGAAACGAAGAAGATGTCGACGACCGCGAAGACCGACTCCATGACCATCTCGAGTACCATCGGGATGGCCAACAGAACGATCGCCCGCACGAGCGGACCCTTCGTGGGATCGCCGCCGGTCCCGCGGAGGGCGTGCATGAACACCGTCCACCACGACTCCTGCTGGGCGTTCGGGCCCGAGGGAGAGGGGGAATCGGTCATGCGCTTCCGATCCGGCGGCGACGCGCGAAAAGGGGGCGCAAGTTATGCACGTCGGTGGGTGGAGCCAACGCCCTCGACCATCATGACCCTTCTCGCGGCCAGAGGACCGTCTATCTTAGGCGCTTGGAAACAACCGTTCCCCCTCGGCCCCTCCAGCGAGCCATGTCGAACAGGTGCGCGCTTATCCTGCTGCTGGCCTTCGGTTTCGTCCCCGCCCAGCCGCTGGACGGGCAAGGTCTCGGGGTAGGTGGCCGCGTCGGGACGCTCGGCATCGGCGGCGAGGCGGCCGTCGAGCTCGGCGACCGGGTGGTCCTCCGGGGTGGGCTGGGGCTGACGCCGTTCGAGCCGAAGGCGACCCTGGACGAAATGGACGTGACGCTCAAGCTACCGACCTGGTACAACGCCGGCCTCGACTTCTACCTGAACGGTGCCATGCGGATCGGAGCGGGCATCCTCTTCAAGGCCGAAGATCCCTCACTCGTCGGCCGGTTCAACTCACCCCAGGACATCGGTGGCAACACGTACACGCCCCAGGAGATCGGAACGCTCACGGGGGTGATCGACTCCTCCGACAGGGTACCGTACGTCCTGCTGGGATTCGGCAAGCACACCACGCCGGGCGTCGGCCTCTTCATCGACCTGGGCGTGGCCTTCCTCGGCGATCCCGAGGTGCGCCTCGAGTCCAGCGGCGGCACACTCTCGAACGATCCGGCCATGCAGGACGCGCTGGATCGCGAGGCCGACAACTTCGAGCGAGACATGCGCACATACCTGCGGTTCTGGCCCATCCTCAGCATCGGTCTTCGCATCGGCGTGAGCTGAGGCTGGACCGGGGGCGTCCGCCCTCGGCACATTCGCGGGCATGAGCACGACGTCCGAGCACCGCTTCCTCGCCACGAATTCCTCGGGTGAGGTGACCGCGCTTCTCGAGCGGCCAACGAACGCGAAGGCGCTGTACGTCTTCGCGCATGGCGCAGGCGCGGGGATCCGGCACGTGTTCATGGAGGCCGTGGCACAGCGCCTCGCTGCACGAGGCGTCGCCAGCTTCCGCTACCACTTCCCGTACATGGAGGCGGGTCGGCGAGGCCCGAATCCTGCGGCGGTCCTCATGAAGACGGCCCGCTCCGCCGTGTCCGAGGCCACGCGGCTCGTGCCGGGCCTGCCGCTCGTGGCGGGCGGGAAGTCGATGGGGGGTCGCATGACCTCGAGCGCCGCCGCCAAGGAGCCGCTCCCGGGCGTGCTGGGGCTCGCCTTCTTCGGCTTCCCACTGCACGCGCCGGGAAAGCGCTCGGCTGAACGGGGCGGACATCTCTCCGACGTGGGACTCCCCATGCTCTTCCTCCAGGGGTCGCGCGACAAGCTGGCCGACCTGGAGCTGCTTCGGCCTCTGATCGATGGCCTTCAACCTCCTCCCGAGCTGCACGTCGTGGAGGACGCCGACCACGGATTCCACGTACCCAAACGCTCTGGGCGCACCGACGAGGACGTCCTCGACGAGCTGTGTGACGTCTTCGTCACCTGGCTCGATGGTCTATCCCCATGAGCGTGGCGCTGCGATGAAGGTGGCCCTCTTCGGCGCGACCGGGATGCTCGGCTCGGGAGCCCTGATCGAGTGCCTCGCGCATCCTGGTATCGACAGCGTGGTGACCGTCGGGCGCCGCCCTTTGGGCCGGAGCGACGCGAAGCTCCACGACGTGGTCCACTCGGACTTCTACGACTTCTCGGCGATCGCTTCCGACCTGCGCGGTTGTGACAGCTGCTTCTTCTGCCTTGGCGTCTCGTCGGCCGGAATGACGGAGGCGGCCTACCGACGAGTCACGCTTGATATCACCCTGGCCGCCGCCGCCACCCTCTTGGAGGTGAACCCCGGACTGAGGCTCTGCTTCGTTTCCGGAGCGGGGACGGACGCCTCCGAACAGGGCCGCGTGATGTGGGCGAGGGTGAAGGGCGAGACCGAGAACCGGCTCCGCGAGCTGCCCTTCGGTGCGGTCTGGATCTTCCGCCCGGGCTACGTGCAACCGGTGAAGGGGGTCCGCTCCCGAACCCGCCTTTACAACGCGGCGTACGCCGTCACGGGTCCGCTCTATCCTCTCCTCCGGCGCATCGCGCCGGACTGGGTAACCACGACCGAGAAGGTCGGGCTGGCGCTGATCCGTGCCGCTCGGGAAGGTGCCTCTCGCCCCATCCTGGAGAACCGGCACATCAACGATCTCGCCGAGGCGGAGCGTCGGGCGCTCGGCTGACGCAGGTCATCGCCTAGGCAGCGACTCCGGCAGGCGCTCCGGCAGTAGCATGAGCCAGATGGAGTCCAGCACGAACGAGGTCTCGCCCCCGAAGTGACGCAGAAGCTCGGCGAGCAAGCGAGGATTGCTCGAGTGGACCGCGACCGCGCCGACCGTCCTCGTCACGGGAAGCATCCGGCTGCCCTCGGGCTCGCGCGGGGCGTCCCCGGGGGTCGGCAGGAGCTCCGGCTCGGGTGGTGCCGGCACCGAGTCCACCACCTCCCACGTGGTCCAGGCGAGCGCGTACCCGGGGCGAGTGAAGACGCCCCCGTCCCCGCCGAGATTGGCGAGCTCCGGTGGAGCCTCTCCCGCGTCCGCTGCAGTTGGCCAGCGTCCCAGGGCAGCGCGCGCGTTCCGGGCGCCCGACATCACCGTGTTCGCGTCGGCGATGGCGGAAGCCACCTCGTTTCGAAAGTCGCGGGCGTTCCAGGAGGGACGCAGGAGGGCCGCGACGAGCGCGAGGGTCGCGATCGCCACCACGCCGTCGGCGAGCGTGGCCATTCGCAGGAGGGCCCAGAAGCGGCTCACGGCTGCGACGCCTGCAACGCCCACTCCGTCTGGATGGAGCGGAAAGCCGGGGTAGGGCTGGCCGAGTCGAAGATCACGGCCGACCCGTCCACGTCGTGGGTCACGAGCTGATAGGCACGGGCGCCTGAGCGCACGTAGCGGATACCGGGTAGGCGCACCGGCACTTCGTCGAGCGAAGCCGGCAGCCGCTGGTTTCGCACCCTGAAGGCCTCGACCTGCTGCGCCTCCAACAGGAGCGCCGAGCGAAGGCTCCGCGCCCGCTCCGAGGCGTCCATGGCGGCGGGAGCCTCGGGCGTCGCCCAAGCAGGCGGCAGGGCGGCGACGGCGCCCGCCACCAGGAGGATCAGGGACGCTGCCAGGAGCTTCCAGCCCACGACGCTGGTGATGCCGCTGAACGGCACGCGGTAGCGCGCGTCCTTGTGCTCGGCGTGCGCGAGCGCCTCGGCGAGAAGCCGGTCACGCAGCTCGGGTGAGCTGATGGGGCCCAGGTCGGGCTCCGCGCCGGCGACGGTCTCTTGCCCGTCGGCTGCGGGCACCGTCGAGGGCTCTGCGGCGGGGGCCTCGACGGGCGCTTCGGTGGTCGGCACCTTCTCGACACCGGCCGAGGCGAGGGTCTCCGCGATCAGGCGGTCCACGCCCACTTCGTCGTCGAGGTCCGCGTCCAGGTCGACGGCGACCGGCTCGTCCTCGGCTGGCCCGGTCTCCGAGTCGACTGCGACCTGCTCGGCCACCTCGGCCACGGGCGGCGGTTCGACGACAGCCGTTCCACCCTTCGGCCACTTGGCAGCGGTCGTCGACTTCTTCTTGGTCTTCTTCGACGACTTCCGCTTCTTGGACTTCCGCTTCTTCTTACGCGCCACAGGCCTGTCCGACGTTGAGGAGCGGTCTCAAGTGAAGATACGACCGGCCTTCGGCGGGTGTCACTCGCGGCGTCGCCCCCTGCAAAGGAGTCGCGCTCAGTCGCGCACGAGCTTCCGGTACTTCAGGCGGTGGGGCTGTGCTGCCTCCTCGCCGAGTCGCTGCTTCCGATTCTCCTCGTACTCTTGGTGGTTCCCCTCGAACCAGTGCACGTGGGAGTCGCCTTCGAACGCCAGAATATGCGTGGCGATCCGGTCGAGGAACCACCGGTCGTGCGAGATGACCAGCACGCAGCCGGCGAAGTCCAAGATCGCGTTCTCGAGGGCCCGCAGCGTGTCGACGTCCAGGTCGTTCGTCGGCTCGTCGAGCAGGAGGACGTTTCCTCCCTCCTTGAGGAGCTTGGCGAGGTGGAGCCGGTTCCGCTCTCCCCCCGAGAGCACCCCCACCTTTTTCTGCTGATCGGCACCCCGGAACGCGAACCAGGACAGGTACGCGCGGGGGTTCACCTCGGCCCTTCCGAAATAGAGGATGTCCTGCCCCCCGCTCACCTCCTCGAAAACGGTCTTCTTCCCGTCGAGCGCGGCCCGCGACTGGTCCACGTAGGCGAGCTTCACCGTCTCTCCTACCTCGAGGGCGCCGGAGTCGGGAGACTCGGTACCGACGATCATGCGGAAGAGGGTCGTCTTCCCAGCACCGTTCCCACCGATGATCCCGACGATCGCTCCGGGAGGCACGTCGAAGGAGAAGTCGTCGATCAGCAGCTTGTCGCCGAAGCCCTTGGAGAGCTTGTCGGCGCGGACGACCGTCTTGCCGAGCCTGGGGCCCTTGGGGATCAGGATCTCCGCGGTGCGCACCTGCTCGCGCTCGTCCCGAGCCAGCAGCTCCTCGTACGCATTGATGCGGGCCCTCCCCTTCGCCTGCCGTGCGCGGGGGGACATTCGAACCCACTCGAGCTCGCGTTCCAGAGTCTTCTGACGCGCCGACTCGGTCTTCTCTTCCTGGCGCAAGCGCTCGCTCTTCTGCTCCAGCCACGACGAGTAGTTGCCCTTCCACGGGATTCCCTCGCCACGGTCGAGCTCCAGGATCCACTGCGCCACGTTGTCCAGGAAGTACCGGTCGTGTGTAATCGCTACGATCGTGCCGGGGAACTCCGCGAGGTGGTGCTCGAGCCAGGCTACGGATTCCGCATCGAGATGGTTCGTAGGCTCGTCGAGCAGGAGCAGGTCCGGTTGCTCGAGCAGCACCCTGCAAAGGGCCACACGACGGCGCTCACCACCCGAGAGCGTGTCGACGGCGGTGTCCCCAGGCGGGAGACGCAGGGCGTCCATGGCGATCTCGAGCTTTCTGTCGAGCTCCCAAGCACCGGAAGCGTCGATGCGGTCCTGGAGCTTCGCCTGCTCCTCGATGAGGGCGTTCATCTCCTCGTCGCTCGTCACTTCCCCGAACTCGAGGCTCACTTCTTCGAAGCGTGTGAGCAGCGCCCGTGTCTCGGCGACCGCGAGCTCCACGTTCCCGCGCACGTCGAGCGACGCATCGAGCTCGGGCTCCTGTGGCAGGTAGCCGATCCGTGTTCCTTTCGCCGCCCACGCCTCCCCTACGATGTCGGTGTCGATCCCGGCCATGATGCGGAGCAGGGAGCTCTTGCCGGAACCGTTCGGTCCGACGACGCCGATCTTGGCGCCCGGATAAAAGGAGAGGTTGATGTTCTTGAGGATCTCCCGCTTCGGCGGGACGATCTTCGAGAGGCGATGCATGTGGTAGATGAACTGCGGTCCGGACATGGTAGCTGGTGCGTGGGGGATCGGACTCGGGGGGACAATCTAACCGCGGCCCACGGTGGTCACGTATGTAGATGCCCCCGAAGGGGCCTGGAGCGAGAGAGGGCGGCGGGGTCGCCCCCGCCGCCCTCGAATGAGCGGACCGCCGCGGATCCGGCCGTCAGTTAGACGGGGCGGGGCCCCCGCGGGCGAGCGAGCGGTAGTACTCCTCGACCAGGGATCGGTAACCGTCGGGTAGCTCGTCGCTGCCGGTGAGCGTCGGTGCCGACCGGTCACGCTCACCCTCGACCTCGCGGCGGAGCGTGAACTCGATCCGCTTCAGACGGTCCATCATGTCCTCGTGGATCGCTGCGAGCGCCCTCGGATCGGTCAGGAGTCGCTCGTCGCTGATCCGGTTGAGGGCCTCGAGAACCGCCTGCACATCGTCGACCGGTTGGCCCAGGTTGCGCAGGTCGTTCCGCAGATCCTGCAACTGGCCGGCGCGCTCGCGCAGCTCGGCCTGGTACTGCCGGACCTCCTCGGGTGTCAGCCGTCGCGGCTCACCCCACGTCTGCCCGCCCCAGTTGGTGGCGTTCCAGCCGCCGGCCCGGCCGTCGTCGGAGCCGCCCCGCTGTCCGCCGTCGAGCCCGGGCTGACCGCCTTGTTGCCCCTGGCCGCCCTGCTGGCCCTGCTGGCCCTGCTGGCCCTGCTGACCCTGTTGGCCCTGTTGGCCCTGCTGACCCTGCTGGCCTTGTTGG
>JBFGFY010000140.1:0-8926 GCA_041579355.1 Longimicrobiales bacterium
CGGTCACCGAGGCGAGGGTGGCGGCGAGGGCCATGAGGGCTCGCGTGGAGCGTGCTGTGGCTCGGGATGGCATAGGAAACTCCGGAAGGCGGTCCATGCGTCGACGGTCTAGCGGTGGCGCAGGAAGACGGCGAAGCGAACGACGCTGAGGCCCACGGCGCGAGCGATGGCCGTGCCATCGTCGTGGAGCGTCCCGAGTGAAGAGCTGTCGAGCGTCACGCGGTTCCCCACGACCCAGGACGCCGTGAGCGGCAGGTCCCATCCGGCGCCCACGCGCAGGCGCATCGCGTCGTAACGGAAGCCCTCCTCACCGGGTGCGGGGTCCACCTCGTTCGCGCGGTAGCCCGACCATCCGACCCCCCCGATCAGGTGGAGGCCGCTGTCACGACGGGGATGAATTTCGACGACCAGGCCGGCCGTGTAGACCGTTTCGCGGAAATCCTCTTCACGGAACGTCCAACCACCGGCGTCCACGCCGACTCGCACACCGGACGCGGCGTGGGCTCCGACGGCGACCTCCACACCCGGCCCGCCATCCCTCGTGGGATCGCAGATGTCGCACGTCAGCCGAGCGCCGCCGGCCGCCGCCGAGACCGACCACCACAGTCCTCCGTCCGCGCCCGTCGATTGGGCACGAACGGACGAGGATGGTACCACGATGCATACCGCCGCGACGACGGCGGTCCGAAGTCGTTTGAGGGCCACGCAGAGGTCCTCCGAGCCGGGGGCCAGGTCAGGCCGCCAGAGCGGATGCAAGCGGCGTGCCCCCTACAGCGGAGACCGCGTCCCCCGGGGCCTTCGGCTTCCTACCGGACCGCCTCCAACGGCAGAGCCCGTGCGAGCGCGACCGCGGCCAGGACCCGTTCCGAATCGGGGTACGGGCTCTTGTCCACGAGCTCGCCGTTCACGATCACGCCCTGCTTGGGCAGGCCGAACAGGGTCGCGAGCGCGGTCCTCGGACGGACACGGAATCTCCAGAAGTCCACGAGGAGGGTGATCAAGAGACCGGCGTTGCGCGGGTCGATCACCTGCAGCTCGACGTCGTCGCCGAAGCGCTCGCGAACGGCTCGGTAGACGGGACCCATGCGCTCCATCACGGCCCTGCGCTCGGCGAATACCGGGCCCTCCCCGCAAACCACGAAGTCCCCCTCGAGGCGGCCGCAGCATCCGCTTCCCGAGAGCTGCTGCTCCCACTCGCGCACCAGGATCACGCTCGGCTTCTTGCCCATCTCCTTACGAACCACCCGGGGGAGGCGGGTGTTCCGCCCACACGACGGGTCTGCGCGGCGACCGCGCTCCTGGCGTGCTACGTTCCCGCCCGCCGCGCGACCGCCGCGGACCCGGTGAGCTCGCTCCGGAGCGCGCGATGACGGAACAACCAGCACGACCGGCTCCCCGCAGTCAGCTGCGGCGGAGCCTGGGGCGCGCGAGCTTCTTCGCGCTCGCCTTCGGCTCCATGATCGGGGTGGGGTGGGTGACCGCGATGGGGAGCTGGCTGACGCAGGCCGGCCCACTCGGTGCGATGCTCGCCTTCGTGGGCGGCGGCACGGTCATGCTCTTCATCGGGCTCTGTTACGCCGAGCTCACCCCGATGCTGCCCGTGGCCGGCGGCGAAGTCGCCTACTCCTACCGGGCGTACGGCACCGGCAAGGCGTTCGTCGTCGGCTGGTTCCTCGCCTTCGGCTACATCTCGGTCTCGGGCTTCGAGGCGATCTCCGTGAGCCGGGTTCTCTCGTACATGGCTCCGGGGATCGACGTGTGGCCGTTGTACGAGGTGGCCGGAGCTCCGGTCTACCTGAGCCACCTGTTGCTCGGCGCGGCCTTCACCGCGGTGATCACGGCGATCAACTACAGTGGCGTCGCACGCGCCGGCGCGTTCCAGGTGTGGCTCACGTTCGGCTTCATCGGGGTCGCCCTGCTCTTCGTGGTCGTCGGCATCGCGACCGGTGAGCTTGCCAACGCGCGGCCGTTCTTTCCCGCCGCCGCCAGCGTATCCGTGTGGGGCGGCGTCTTGGCCGTCTTCGTGACGGCGCCGTTCTGGTTCGTGGGCTTCGACACGATCCCGCAGGGCGCCGAAGAAGCCGAGGCCTCCGTGAGGCCACGCCAGCTCGGCGTGCTGATCGTGGTCTCGATCCTGGCCGCCGCGCTTTTCTACGTCGCGCTCATCGCCGCCGTGGCGTTGATCGGACCTTGGGAGCGCATCGCGGAGCAAGACTTGCCCACGGCGCGCGCGTTCGACCTCGCCTTCGAATCGAGCCTGTGGACACGGCTCGTGCTCGTGGCGGCGCTCGTCGGCCTGCTCACGAGCTGGAACGGGTTCTTCCTGGCCGCTTCCCGCGTGCTCTTCTCTCTCGGACGGGGCCGCATCATCTCCGAGCGCTTCGGCGAGACACACGAGCGGTACGGCACCCCACATCGCGCCGTGCTCGTCACGGGCCTCGTCACGCTCCTCGCGCCGCTGCTCGGCATGAACGCGCTCATCGCGTTCGTGGACGTCGGCTCCTTCTGCATCGGACTCGCCTTCCTCGGCGTGTCGCTCTCGACCATCAAGCTGCGCCGCACCCTCCCCGATGCACCGCGTCCCTACCGCGCTCCGGGCGGCCTCTTCGTCCCGTACGTGGCGACGGGTGGGGCCTTCCTGATCCTCGCGGTCATGGTCACGCCGGGCTCGCCGGCGGCATTGGTGTGGCCCCTGGAGGTGGCGATCCTGGCCGGGTTCTCGGGGCTCGGCATCTTGTTTTGGCTGCTTGGCGGCAAGTACCGGAGCGGGGTCGACGAAAAGACGCGGGCGTACCTGATCCTCGAGCGCTACGCCGACCTGGGAAGGCAGGACGAAGCCAGCGCCGAGCGCTCGCGACCTGCCGGAGGGCTGGACGCGCAGCGCCGCGGAGGATGAGCACAGGCGTGGCTTGTTGCGCCCTGCGCACCCGAGGTGGGATACTGCGCTGACCCGACCCCCCTGTCTGAAACGAGCGTGTCCGATCCCGTCGCCCGCCTGAAGGCGGCCCTCGAGGGCCGTTACACGATCGAGCGTGAGCTCGGCCAAGGCGGCATGGCGACCGTCTACCTGGCTCGCGACCTCAAGCACAACCGCAACGTCGCGCTCAAGGTCTTGAAGCCCGAGCTCGCCGCAGTGGTGGGCGCCGAGCGCTTCCTCGCCGAGATCGAGACGACGGCGAACCTCCAGCACCCCCACATCCTGCCGCTCTTCGACTCGGGCGAGGCGGGCGGCTTCCTCTTCTACGTGATGCCGTACATCGAGGGTGAGACCCTCGCCGACAAGATCGGGCGCGAGAAGCAGCTGCCGGTCGACGAGGCCCTCGGGATCGCGACGTCCGTCGCGAGCGCTCTCCAGCACGCGCACGACAAAGGCATCATCCACCGGGACATCAAGCCCGGCAACATCCTGCTGCAGGACGGCCAGCCGGTCGTGGGCGACTTCGGGATCGCTCTCGCGGTGGGCGCGGCGGGGGGTGCGCGCCTGACCGAGACCGGCCTGAGCGTCGGTACGCCGTACTACATGTCCCCCGAGCAGGCGACCGGGGACCAGGTGGTGGGTCCGGCGAGCGACACGTACGCGCTCGCCTGCGTGCTCTACGAGATGCTGACCGGCGAGCCTCCCTATCCGGGCAACACGGCGCAGGCGGTTCTGGGGAAGATCATCCAGGGCCTGCCCGTGTCGGCGACGGCAGTGCGCCGGTCCGTGCCCACGAACGTGGACGCGGCGATCCGGAAGGCGCTCGAGAAGATTCCTGCGGATCGGTTCACCGGGGCGCACTCGTTCGCCAAAGCGCTCGCGGACCCGGCGTTCCGCCACGGGGCGGACGGCTCGGCTCCCGTGGCCACGACGCGCCGCCTCCGACGCATCGCGGTCGCGGGATGGGGCACGGCCGCGGCGGCGGTCGCGGCGCTCGCGGTCGTCGGAACCCGCGACGCCCCCGAGCCCGTGCGCCGCGTCGAGCGCTTCGCGGCACCCTTCCTCGAGGGGCAGGTCCCGACCTTCATCGGCCCATCGGGCTACGGGCTGTCTCCCGACGGGAGCATGCTCGTCTACCGGCACGTCGTCGACGGTCAGCAGGTGCTCATGGTCCGGCGATGGGACGACCTGAGCGCCACGCCGGTGCGCGAGACGTCGAACGCGTGGGACCCGTTCGTGTCGCCGGACGGTCTCGAGCTCGCCTTCGAGCAGGACGGCCAAATCCGCGCGCTCGCGTTCTCCGGAGGCCCCGTCAGGACGCTTGCGTCGGCGAGCATCCCACACTGGGGGCACGACGGTTTCGTCTACGCGACGACGGACTCAGGCAGCGTGCGCGTGCCCGCGAGGGGCGGGCCGGTCGAGCGCCTGACGACGCTGGCCGAGAACGAGTCGATCCACATCGTCACGGATTTGCTCCCCGACGGGCGGGCGGCGCTGCTGATGGTGAACGTGGGCGGCAGCCGGTGGGAGGTGCGAGCTCTCGACCTGGAGACCCTCGAGATGACTCTGGTGATCGAGGGCCAGGGAGCGGAGTACGTGCCCACCGGCCACCTCGTCTATCTCATCGACGGCGGCACGCTGATGGCTGTGCGCTTCGATCCCAGGCGCCGGGAGCTCCTGGGGACACCCATCGCAGTGCTCGACGGCGTGTCGTTCTGGGACATCGCCGACGACGGCAAGCTCTTCTACACGACGGGCGGGGCGTCCGGCGGCTCAGGGCCGACGCTCCAACTCGCTTGGGTCGACCGGAGGGGTCAGGCGACCGCAGTCGACCCGACGTGGACGTTCAGCCGGGGCACGGACGTGAACCTGCGGTGGGACGTGTCACCGGACGGCTCGATGGTCGTGCTCCGCGAGTTCACGTCGGAAGGCTACGACGTCTGGGTCAAGCGGCTCGACCGCGGGCCCCGCTCCCGGCTGACCTTCACGACCGGCATGGAGAAGATGCCGGTATGGGAACCCAGCGGACGCTTCGTCACCTACCTCTCCGACCAGAACGGGAACTTCGACGTCTGGCGGCGGACCGCGGACGGCACGCGGGAGCCCGAGCTCATCCTCGACCTCGAGCAAGACATCGCGACGATCGATTGGAGCCACGACGGCGAGTGGCTTTTCGTCCGCACTACCGCGGGCACGGCGGCGACGGCGCAGCGCAACATCCTGGCCTTCCGTCCGGGTGTCGACGAGGAGCCGGTTCCGCTCTTCGCGGGGAGCTACCGGGAGATCAACCCGGCGCTGTCACCGGACGGACGTTGGATCGCGTACGCGTCCGACGAGACGGGGCGCTTCGAGATCTACGTGCGCCCGTTCCCGGACGTGTCCGAGGGCCGCTGGCAGGTGTCGATCAACGGCGGGAGGAACCCGCAGTGGGCGAGTAGCGGGCGGGAGCTTTTCTTCCAGGGCCCGGCGCAGGAGATGATGGTCTCCGAGATCGTGGCTAACACCACCTTCGGCGCGGGGACGCCACGCCTGCTCTTCGAGTCGTCGCCGCAGTGGGAGACGGGCAACCTCAACGGGGTCTACTACGACGCCCACCCCGACGACCAGCGCTTCCTGGTCGCGACGCGTGCGGTGGTCGGATCAGAGACGGATCAAGGGCCTCCCGCGCCCCCCGTCATCCTCATCAACAACTTCTTCGAGGAGTTGAGGGCGCGGGTGCGCGAGTAGCGGCGGGTTACCGCACGCGCTCCAGCGGCCAGCCGCTGATCGAGATCGCCGAGACCGGCGTCGCACGCGCCGCCTCCGGAGAGGCGTGGATCGCGACGAAGACGTGGCGCCCGTCGTCGTAGGCCAACTCGAGCGTGTTGCGCCGGATGCGGTAGACGCCGGCGCCCCCCGCGATCGTACGGGGCACGGGCATGGCGATGTTCTCGTACGCGAGGGCGCCGATCAGCTCGTCGTCCCGGAAGCGACCGTCGGCTCGCAACGTGAGAGAGAACGGGACGTCGGCCCCGGCCGAGCGCAGCCGGTACGTGCCGTCGAGGCGCATCCCCTCGAGCGTCGCGACGGGGAAGACCACCTCGCCGTCCACACGCAGCCCGTCTCCTTCACGCCGGACCTCGACTGGCCGCGAGGCTTCGTTCCAGCGGATCGACCAGCGGCCGGGGGAGACTTGCTGATACCTCCCCCAGAGCGAGGGCGCCGCCCGCTCCGACGCGTCGCGGTCGAAGCCTTCGAGGCCACCCTCCGGGACACGGCTGTGGACCCGCCCGTCGGGATAGAACGTGATCTGGCGCCGTGACACCCCGAGCTGCGTGCCTCCCGTCGGAGCCGCGGATAGCCCGCGCGACAGTCCCTCCCAGATTCCGTCGAGAGCGCCGGTGATGGGCGCACCGAACGGAGAGCCTCCGGCCCGCCCCCAGACGCGCCCACGGGGCGTAGGGAATGCCGCACCGCTGCGTGCAGGAGTCGCCGGCTGGGTCCTCGTCGACGAGCTCGGCGGGGCGGTGGTTCGCGGCGGAGCCGCGGCGGACGCCAGTACCTCGGAGGCCGTCACGAGCCGCTCGACCGCCGGGGGCGGACGCTCGGCCGCGGGCAGGAAACGCAGGCCTGTCTGCAGCAGCATCCCGACCTCGGTCTGGTGCCGGTCGAAGGTCGCGTAGTCCCGGCTCAGGAATACGAGGGGCTGCACGCGCGCGCCGTCGCGCGCGGCCATGAGGAAGACGTACAGGTGACCGCCGCTTCCGTCCTGCATGCTACCGATCTGCCAGCGCCACGTGTGGCCGGCGGCTGCCGCTCCTCCTTGTGGAGGGCCCGCCACCTCGACGCCCCGGTACCCCCGAACGAGCGTGCCCCATGCGCGGTCGAACCAGGCCGCGAGGCTCTCGCGTGCGTCGACACCCGGTTCGACGGAGAGCATCGCGACGTCGGACGACGTGCGGGGAGGCACGAGCAGCAGGCGCTCACCACGCTGGACGCGCTGCCAACCCGAAGGGAGCACGAGGCGGACGCTGCCGACCATTTCACCGGAGCCCTGGGTGGCCGCGGTCTGGGGTGAAGCGGCGGCGACGAGGCAGACAACGAACACGATCGCGGCGGCCCGACCGCTCGGGCGGCGTCGCACGCGCGGGGCGCACGAATACATCCTCTCACCTCGGGGACGAGTCGGCCTGCCGATCGCGGCTAAGGACACAGCCGCGATGCGAGAATCGACGGGGGACCGGTTGCCCGGTCAAGATCTGACCGCGGTCGTCGGCGCCGACCGCTTCCTGGCCGAGATCAGGATGACGGCCAACCTGCAGCATCCGAACATCCTCCCTCCCAGCACCCGCCACTCCGTCGTGCGCGCCGGCCCGCCGCACCGTATGATCAGCCGGAGCGGACTCGGCAGCGGGAGGATCGATGGCAGAGAAGCCGGAGCGCGAAGGCGAGCTCACCCGACGAGACTTCCTGGAGGGGAGCGCGGCCGCGCTGGTTGCCGCGGGGGCAGCCCCCGGCATCGCGCGCGCGGAGGACGGTAGGCCCGACGCGGCGACGCTCGCCGCGGAGGCCGAGCAGGTCCAGTCGGTCCCGCGCACGCGGATCTCGATCACGGTGAACGGCACGCGCCGTCAGGTGGAGGTCGAAGACCGCTGGACGCTCAACGAGCTGCTGCGTGACCACCTGGAGCTGACGGGCTCCAAGATCGGCTGCAACAAGGGCGAGTGCGGCGCTTGCACGGTGCTCCTCGACGGCGAGGCGGTCTACTCGTGCAGCACGCTGGCGGTGTGGGCCGACGGGCGCTCGGTGCAAACGGTCGAGGGCCTCGAGCGGGACGGTGAGGTCAACTTCCTGCAGCAGGCGTTCATCGACTACAACGCGCCGCAGTGCGGCTTCTGCACACCCGGCCAGCTGATGGCTGCTACGGCGCTCCTCGAGCGGAATCCGTACCCGAGCGAAGCGGAGGTGCGCGAGGCGCTGGTCGGCAACCTCTGCCGCTGCTCCAACTACAACTCGATCGTCGAAGCGGTGATGGCCGCGGCGGGCACGCTCCCGTCGGGGAGGGCGCCATGAAAGCGCAGCAAGCACCCCAGGTCGCGCCGCTCAACGTTGTCGGCCGCGACACGCCGCGCATCGACGCCTACGAGCGGGTGACGGGTCGCGCCACGTACACGGGTGACGTGCGTCTCCCGGGTATGCTCTACGCACGCGTGCTGCGGAGCCCCCACCCGCACGCGCGCATCGTCTCGATGGACGTCTCGCGGGCGCGGGCACTCCCGGGCGTGCGTGCGGTCATCACCCACGAGACCCATCCGGACGTCGTCTATGGCTCCGGCTCGATCGCGGGCGGCCGTCAGTACAGCGACGCGGCGAAGGACATCACGGTCCACAAGCGCTACATGTTCGACAACCCGGTGCGCTACGTGGGGCAGCCCATCGGCGCGGTCGCGGCGATCGACAGGCACACCGCCGAGGAGGCGCTCGGGCTCATCGACATCGAGTGGGAGCAGCTCCCCTTCGTGATGGACGTCGAGGAGGCGCTGGAGCCCGACGCCCCGAAGATTTGGCCCGAGGGGAACGTCGGCCTGAACTTCCGCAACGACCCAGAGCCGATGACCTCGATCGACGGTGACCCGGCGGCGGGCTTCGCCGCCGCGGACCGCATCTTCGAGGACCGGTACACGACGGCGTTCGTGCAGGACGCGCAGATGGAGCCGCGCACGACGATCGCCCACTGGGAGGGCGACAAGGTCGTCCTGCACACGCCGACCCAGGGCATCTCGAACTGCCGCCACGACAACGCCAAGGATCTGGGTCTCGCCGACCACCAGGTGCAGGTGGTCTGCAAGTACATGGGCGGCGGCTTCGGCGACAAGAACGGCTCGTACTACTTCGACCTGATCGCCGCGATGCTCTCGCGCGAGGTGGGCGGCGCGCCGGTCATGGTGGAGCTCACGCGCACGGACGACTGGCTGGGCACGCACGGGCGCTGGCATACCGTGCAGGACTACCGCGTCGGCGTGCGCGACG
>JBFGFY010000141.1:0-8880 GCA_041579355.1 Longimicrobiales bacterium
ACCGTCTCGATCCACGGCTCCCCACACGCCACCACACCGGACCAGGTCAGCCAGACGCAGGTCGTCGTCGCCTCGGGGGGCGAGAGCCCGCACGAATACGTCGAGCACAAGGAGCTCGGCACGCAGATCGAGCGGGCCATCGGCGAGCTGCGCGAGGAGTACCGGACGGTCATCCAGCTGCGGCACGTCGAGGGGTACGCCTACGACGAGATCGCCGACATCATGGACATCCCCCTGGGCACCGTGAAGACGTACCTGCACCGTGCCCGAGCCGAGCTCCGCGAGAAGCTCGCGCACGTGGCCTCGTGAGCGCCCGAACCCCCTCCTCAGCCCTGAAACCGCCCACCCCCCGGGCCCGTAGGGCTCGACAAATGGATGAGGTAGGAGTTTCGGAGTCATGAGCCAGCGTTCCCACGAGCACCTGAGCGCCGACCGGCTGCAGGCGTTCCTCGACGGCGCGCTCCCCCAGCGGGAGCGGCGCCGGGTCGAGGCGCACCTGACGTCGTGCGCACGTTGTTCGGAGGAGGTCGAGTCGTGGAGGCTCCTCTTCGAGGATCTGGCGACGCTGCCCGCGCACACTCCGGCCGCGGCGTTCCGGGACCGCGTCATGGCCTCCGTCGCACTGCCGGGGGGGGCTCCGCTCCGCGAGCGCCTCTGGCGCGGCCTCCTGACCCTGCTGCCCGCCGCGCGGCCGGCCCACCCGGCCGCGGAGCGGCTCCAGGACCTCGTGGACGGGGCGTTGCCCGGCCAGGTGGCGGCCCGTGTCGCGGCCCACGCGGAGGAATGCCCGCGGTGCGCCGACGAGGTCCGCGCATGGCGCGCGATCCACACCGGGCTCGCCGCGCTGCCGTCCTACGCGCCCGGGGAGGGCTTCGCAGGACGCGTCATGGCGGCCGTGCGCATCCCGGAGCCGGAGCTGGCCCCGGCCCGCGCACCGTCTCCGGCGCTGGTTCCGGCGTGGCGCCGTGCCGCACGGGCGGCCGCCCGCTTCGTGCCGCGGACGCGCCGCGCATGGGCCACGCTCTCAGGCATCGCGGTGACCCCGGCGGTCACCGTGGGCCTCGTGCTCTTCACGGTCTTCTCGCATCCGACGCTCACGCCGCAGGCGCTCGCGTCCTTCGTGCTCTGGCAGATCGGTGAGCTCGCGGCCGCCGGCTGGGCCGTGTTCGCCGAAGGAGCGCTGAGTGGCGCCCAGGTCTTCGGTGTGGACGCCCTCGTGCGCACGGCGCTCGAAGCCCCGTTCGTGCTCGCAGGTGGTGCCCTGGCCTACTCCATCGCCACCGCACTCGCGCTGCGGGTGTTGTACAAGAATCTCCTCGTGAACCGACGTCATGCCCGTGTCTCACATTCGTAAGGCCCTTCCGGGGCTCGTTCTCTCGCTGGCCGCCGGGGCGACGCTCGTCGCCCTCGCGCCCCACGGCGCGGTGGCCCAGGTACGAGAAGTGGTTTCGAAGCAGGTCTCGGTCGGCCGCGCATCCGCGAGCCTCAGCCTCGAGTTCGCAGACGGTGGCCGGCTGGAGGTGACCTTCGAGGACGGAGCGGTGCTCGTGGATGGGGAGAGCATCGGCTCCTATCAGCC
The DNA here is from genome assembly GCA_041579355.1 of Longimicrobiales bacterium. GTDB lineage: Bacteria > Gemmatimonadota > Gemmatimonadetes > Longimicrobiales > Gaopeijiaceae > UBA2982. The sequence continues at coordinate 1,580 of JBFGFY010000141.1, forward strand.
CGGCGCGGACCTCGACGCGGCGTGGCGCAGCCTGCTCGGTCAGGCGGTGGCGCTCGACGACGGACCGCTCGCACAAGCGCTTCGCGACTGGAGCGCGCCGGAAGGGCTCACGGGCTCGCCTGCGGAAGTCGCCGGCCGTCTCGACCGGGCTCTCGAGGACGGCGTCCGCGCCGCACAGGCGAGCGGGTCCCAGACCGCGGCCACGGGCTCCGGTGACGCCGGGTCGCTCGTGCGCTTCCTGCTCGGATCGGGGGAGCGCCTGCGCCGCATCGAGGAGGCGCTCGCGGGCATCGCCCCCGGGGCGCGCGTGCATGGCTTCGAGGACGTCGTCATCGGGCCCGACGAGGTCGTCGGCACCGACCTCGTGCTCGTCCAGAGCAGCACCCGCATCGAAGGCGCGGTGGAGGGCGACGTCGCCGCGATCGGCGGCACGCTCGAGCTCCTCGAGGGAAGTTCGATCGGAGGCTCGCTCCGGCTCGCCGACGCGACGTTGCTCCGCAACGAGGGCTCGATCGGCGAGCGACTGGTCGAAGTCGAGGCGGATGCACGGGAGCTCGAGGCCGAGCTGCGCGCCGAGTTGAGCGACGAGATTCGTCGCGAGCTTCGGCGTGAGCTGCGCAATGAAATGCGAAGCGAATCCGGTGGCTTCTCTCTGTTCGCCCCCTTCCGCCCCGTGATCCGAGGCGTAGGCGGCGTGCTCGAGAACCTGGTGGCGATCTTCGTGCTCGCGCTGATCGGCGCAGCGGTGATCGCGTTCGGCGGTGAAAAGGTGGACGTGATCGCGGAGGCGGCGCGCAGGGCGCCGGGCCGCGCGGCCGTGGTCGGCATGGCCACCACGGTCCTGCTGATTCCGGTCTGGCTGCTCGGCTTCATCGCCCTGCTGGTGTCGATCATCGGGATCCCGGTGGCGATCGCCTGGCTGCCGCTCTTCCCGCTCGCGGCCTGCGTGGCGGCCATCGTCGGCTATCTCGCCGTGGCGAGGAACACCGGCGAGTGGCTCGCGGACAGCGACTACCCGTGGACGCAGTGGATCCGCAAGTCGAACCCGCTCGTCACGACGGTCGGCGGGCTCGTCGGGCTCATGCTGCTCTTCGTCGCGGCGAACGTCGTGTCGATGGCGCCCTTCCTCGGTGTCGTGACCGGGCTATTCATGGCGGCTGGGATCGTGGTGACCGTGCTGGCGGTGGAGATCGGCCTCGGCGCCGTCATCCTGACGCGCGCAGGGCGCCGGCGTGAGCACTGGTCGGCCTACACGGCCGACGAGGCTTGGGAGGCGGCGATGAAGGTGGAGGTGGACGTCGACGACACCAGGGGGGAAACTGATGTTTGACGGCGGGTGGAGGGTCGGGGTGACCGTGCTGGCTGCCGTGGGCATGCTCCACGCGCCCATCGCCGCCCAGAGCATGCGCACGGTGACGACGTCTAGGCAGATCACGAGCCGCGACGAGGTCAGGGTCTCCGTCGCCTACGGGGCCGGCCGCTTCACGGTACGGTCGCTCGACGACGGTCTCCTCTACCGGATGAACCTCACGTACGACGAGGACATCTACGAGCCCGTCGCCGAATTCTCCGGAAACCGCCTCGTGCTGGGCGTCGACTCGCGGCGCGGCGGTGTGCGGCTCCGCGGCCATCGGGAGGGAGAGCTGGCGCTCGAGTTGGGCCGCGGCGTTCCGATGCGGCTCGATCTCGACTTCGGTGCGGTCCAGGCGGACATCGACCTCGGTGGCCTGCAGCTCACGGCACTCGAGCTGACCACCGGAGCTTCCGAGTCGACGATCGACGTGTCGAGCCCCAACCGGGCGCGCATCGGCACCGCCCGGTTCGAGGTCGGGGCGGCCGAGTTCACGGCGCGGCGCCTCGGCAACCTGAATGCCGACCGGATCGAAGTGGACGCAGGCGTGGGCTCGATCACGCTGGGACTCGACGGCTCCTGGCAACGCGACGCCCGTGTGTCCATCGACATGGGGCTCGGCGCCCTCGAGCTGCGGGTTCCGCGGGGCCTCGGGCTGCAAATCCGTAAGGACAGCTTCCTCACTTCGCTCGACTCCGAGGGGCTCGTGAAGCGCGGTGACACCTACGAATCCCTCGATTGGGCCGAGGCCCAGCGTAAGGTAACCGTCGATCTGGACGCCGCCTTCGGCAGTGTGAAGGTTGTGTGGGTGCGCTGACCATGTCCCCCTCACGGGGATCAGGAGGACGACCATGCTGGGATCACTGCTGACCTTCTTCGCCGTAGGGCTCATCACCCTGCTCGTCGCGGGCGTGGTGCTTTCCGTGATCGGCGCCGTCTTCTCGATCACGATCGGCCTGGCGTCCTTCCTCCTGCTCAAGGTCGCGCCGATCCTCCTGGTCGGCTGGATCGTGGTGAAGCTCATCCAGAAGTCCACGGGACGCGGTGAGCTGTCCGACGCCGACCGCAGGTGGCTCGAGGGCGAGTAGTCCCCCTCGCCCGCGCGACGCTCCTCCTCGCTCTCCTGCTCGGCTGCGGGACCGACGCAGGGCCGGCGGCCGAGCTGCGGGACCTCGTGCTGCGCGACAGCACGTACTACGACCCCCAGGCGCTCGCGCCGTACTCGGGGCGCGTCACCAGCACGTTCCTCCAGGATCCGGAAACGGTCCAGCTCGAGGGCGAGATGCTGGAAGGCATCTGGCACGGCGAGCTGCGGGTCTATCATCCCGACGGACGCATCCGCTACGAGGGGCGGCTCGAGCGCGGAGCCCAGTGCGGCGCTTGGACCGAGAACACCGACCCGCGCCCGCCCGAGGGGCTCTACCAGGAGTTCCGGGCCCTGGTCGAGACGTTGGCCGTCTACCCGCCCTGTGGAGGCGGACCCGACGCTCGCTGAGCGCGGCCGCGGAGCCGGACCGAGCATCGCGCTGGACGCAGGCACCCCTTCCGTGAAGGTTGTGTCGGCCTCCACCCCTCACCGGCCCGCCCATGAACCTCGCTTGGATCTCGCTCGGTGCGCTCGTCGTCGCCGTGGTCGGTGGCATCGTCCTGCGCCTGAACGTCGGTCTGCTCTCTTTCGCGGCCGCGTACATCGTCGGTGTGGGGCTCGGGAACATGACCCCCGGACAGGTCACGAGTGGCTTCCCGACATCGCTCTTCCTCGTGCTCACCGCCGTGATGTTCCTCTTCGCCCAGGCTCAGGTGAACGGGACGCTGAGCAAGCTCGCCCACCGGAGCGTGCGGATGGCGCGTGGCAACGTCGGCATGGTGCCGATCGTCTTCTTCGGGCTGACGTTCGCGGTCGCCGTGCTCGGAGGCGGCAACATCGCGGCGGCCGCCCTCATCGCGCCGGTCGCGATGTCGGCCGCGGGGGGCCTCGGCATCTCCGGGTTCCTCATGGTGATCATGGTCGGGAACGGAGCGAACGCGGGCGCCTACTCGCCCATCGCACCCACGGGAATCGTCGCGAACGAGCTCATGGCTCAGGCCGGTCTCCCCGGCGTCGAATGGCTCACCTTCTGGAACACCTTCATCGCGCAGACCTTCGTGGCCTTCGCGGGCTATTTCGCGCTCGGCGGCCTCAAGCTCCTGCGGAGCGGTAGGGAGGTCGACGAAAACGCAGTGCACGTGGCGCCCGAGGACCTCGAGCCGCTCAACCGGGCCCAGTGGATCACGGTCGCGGTCACGCTCGGGCTCCTCGCCTCGATCATCTTCTTTGGCGTCGAGCTCATCGTCGGAGCTTTCGCGGCATCCGCGATCCTCCTCGTCGCGCGGGTCTCGGACGACGACAAAGCGATCGCCGCCGTCAGCTGGAGCACGATCCTGATGATCTGCGGCGTTTCTACGCTGATCTCGGTGCTGGCGGAGACGGGCGGCATCGACGTGATCGTGGACGGGCTCGTCGCCATTTCGACGCCCACGAGCGTGACCGGCATGGTCGCGCTCGTGGCCGGAATCATCTCCGCTTACTCGAGCACCGTGGGTGTGGTGCTGCCCACCTTCCTCCCCACGGTGCCGGGCCTCGCCGAGCGCCTCGGAGCGGACGCGCTCGCGATCGCCTCGTCGATCAACGTGGGCGGCCACCTGGTCGACGTCTCGCCGCTCTCTACGATCGGCGCGCTGTGCGTGGCCGCTGCGGCCGCGACGGAAGACCGCAGGGTCCTCTTCAACAAGGTGCTCGCGTGGGGCCTGTCGATGTCCGTCGTGGGAGCCGTGGTGTGTTGGGTCTTCTTCGGGCTCTTGTAGCCCTCGAGGCTAGGCCACCAGCACGGCGAGCGTATCGAGAACCGTCGTAGCGACGGCTCCGAGCGCCTGACCCGCCGGCGAGTCCGGCGCGGACACGACCGTCGGTGCTCCCGCGTCTCCGGCCTCTCGCACGGCCGGGTCGAGCGGCACACGCCCGAGGAACGGCACCTTCATCTCCGCTGCGAGCTTCTGCCCGCCCCCGGAGCCGAACACGTCGATCGCCTCTCCGCAGTGCGGGCACGCGAGCCCGCTCATGTTCTCGACGATGCCCAGCACCCGCGTGTTCACGCGCTCGAACATCTTGATGCCCCGCCGCACGTCGCCGGTCGACACGTCCTGTGGCGTGGTCACCATCACCGCGCCGTCGAGGTTGATCGTCTGCACGAGGGAGAGCTGGGCGTCGCCCGTGCCGGGCGGCATGTCCACGACCATGACGTCGAGCGCGCCCCAGTCGACCTGCTCGAGGAACTGCTTCAGCACACCCGAGATGAGCGGCCCCCGCATGATCGCCGGCTGATCGGGATCCAGGAGGAAGCCGAGGCTCATGAGCCGCACGCCGTGCGCCTCGAGTGGCTCGATCATCTCCTTCCCCTTCTCGCCCGTCACGCTCGGGCGGCGGCTCACGCCGAACATGAGCGGGATGTTGGGACCGTAGATGTCGGCGTCGAGCAGCCCGACCTTGAGGCCCCGCGACGCGATCGACGCCGCGAGGTTCGCCGCCACCATCGACTTGCCGACGCCCCCCTTCCCCGAGCTGACGGCAATCACGTGCCGCACGTCGGAGAGCACGCCGGGCTTGGGCGTGGGCGCGGGCACGGAGCCCGGCTTCAGGCCACCCTTCCGGCCCCCTCCGCCGCCACCGGACGGACCCATCTGCGGAAGCTGGACGTTGACCTTCACTTCGGTGATGCCCTCGAGCGCCTCGACGGCCGCCCGGGCTTCCTTCACGAGGTCGCTCGGGTCCTCCGGCCGTAGAAGGAACTGGAAGCGGGCGGCTCCGCCTGCACCGATCTCGACGTTCTGAACGTGCCCGCCAGACACGAGGTCGCGGCCTGTGCCGGGGTGCTTGATCCGGGCCAGGGCGGACATCACCGAGCGGCGTAGCTCGTCAGCGTTCATGCGTCGGGCAGGGTGGGAGGGGCCGGAAGCTACCGGCTCGGCCGGGGCAGATCAACGCGCGTCCTCCGGGCTCTGCACCAAGGCGGCGGCGGGGTATCCCGCAGCGTGGCGCGGCCCCTCGCCACTCGCAGGCCTGGCGTTGACGCCCCCTTCCGACCCTGTAGAGATTCCCTGTCCTGCCGCTCAACCCGCCAATCTCCAGATGAACGGCACGCCAATCTTCCCGCGCCCGGCCAACGAGCGCGTGCTCAGCTACGCTCCGGGCTCCCCCGAGCGCTCCGCGGTCCTGCGCGAGCTCGACACGCAGGCGGCGCAGGTCGTGGACATCCCCCTCGTCATCGACGGTGAGGAGGTCCGCACGGGCGACACGTTCGACGTGGTCATGCCCCACGCGCACGGACACGTGATCGCGCGCGCCCACCGCGCGGGCCCCAAGGAGGTCGAGGCGGCGGTCGCGGCGGCTCTCGAGGCGCGTCGCGACTGGTCTCGGACGCCTTGGGAGGAGCGTGCCGCGGTTTTCATGCGGGCCGCGGACATGCTCGCCGGCCCGCGCCGACAGGTGCTCAACGCCGCGACCATGCTGGGTCAGAGCAAGACGGTGTTCCAGTCCGAGATCGACGCAGTCACCGAGACCGCCGACTTCTTCCGCTTCAACTCGCACTTCGCCGAGATCATCGACGGGATGCAGCCCCTGTCGGAGCCCGGCATCTGGAACCACGCGGACTACCGGCCGCTCGAGGGCTTCGTGTACGCCGTGAGCCCGTTCAACTTCACGGCGATCGGCGCGAACCTCTCGAGCGCCCCCGCGCTCATGGGCAACGTGGTCCTCTGGAAGCCATCGCACAACGCGGTGCTCGCGAACCACTACGTGATGCGGCTCTTCATGGCGGCGGGCCTCCCGCCGGGCGTGATCAACTTCATTCCCGGTGACCCCGTGGCCATCACGCGGGACCTGCTCGCGCGCCCGAGCTTCGCTGGCATCCACTTCACCGGCTCCACCGAGGTCTTCCAGAGCATCTGGAAGACCATCGGCGACAACATCTCGAGGTACAAGAGCTATCCTCGCATCGTGGGCGAGACCGGGGGCAAGGACTTCATCGTCGCGCATCCGAGCGCCGAGGTCGACGCGCTCCGCACGGCGATGATCCGCGGCGCCTTCGAGTACCAGGGACAGAAGTGCAGCGCCGCCTCCCGCGCGTACGTGCCGAAGAGCCTCTGGCCCGATCTGTCGCGTCGACTGATCGAAGAGACGGCGGCAGTAACGATGGGCGATCCACGCGATTTCACGAACTTCGTGACCGCCGTGATCGACGAGCGCGCCTTCGAGAAGATCACCGGATACATCGAGCGGGCGCGCGCCTCGACCGAGGCGGAGATCCTCGTGGGCGGCGAGTCCGACGCGAGCGAGGGATGGTTCGTCCGCCCGACGATCCTCCACGTGCAGAGGCCCGACTACGTCACCATGTGCGAGGAGATCTTCGGTCCCGTGCTGTCGGTCTACGTCTACGACGACGCCGACTGGGCGGACACGCTGGCGCTGGTCGATCGCACGTCGCCCTATGCGCTCACCGGATCGGTCTTCGCGCGGGACCGGGTCGCGATTCAGGAGGCCATCGCCGAGCTGCGCGACGCCGCGGGCAACTTCTACGTGAACGACAAGCCGACGGGCGCGGTCGTGGGGCAGCAGCCCTTCGGCGGCGGCCGGGCGTCGGGCACGAACGACAAAGCGGGCTCGATGTTGAACTTGCTGCGGTGGGTGAGCGCCCGCTCGATCAAGGAGACGTTCGTGCCCCCGACGGACTATCGGTATCCGTTCATGGAGGCGGAGTAGGCGCGGCCCCCGCGCGGAAAGTCCGCGTCCGTTGACCTACCCGGCGGTGGACTTTTTCGCCGCCGCCTCGAGCGCCTGCTCGAAGTCCGCGACGAGGTCCGCGGCGTTCTCGATCCCCACGCTGATGCGCACGAAGCCGTCGGGAATCCCCTGCGC
>JBFGFY010000142.1:0-8691 GCA_041579355.1 Longimicrobiales bacterium
ATAGGGTGGCCGGCCGGGCCCGTCACTCGGACGATCCGGGGGCTGAATGCGTACGCGGCCCTTCGGGCCTAGGTTCCGCGTATGGGGGCGAAGGCGAAGGCCCGCAGGGCAGTTCTCGTGGCGTGGACCGGCGTCGTGGTCGGCTGGGCCGCGGCGGTGTTGAGCGAGGTCCTGGTCATCTACGACCTCCGTACCCGTGCGCTATTGATCGCAGTCACGACCCTGGCGGCGCTCGGCCTCGGCATCTACGCGGCAGAACGCATTCGGGCCCGCCGCCGTCGGCAGCTCATCACCGTGGATGATCTGCGGCGCCGCTGATCACCTCCGCTCCTTACACGCCGCGCACCGCCCTCTTCACGAGGTTCTGCATGAGCGCGACCTTGAAACCGTTGAAGGCGAGTGGCTCAGCCCCTTGCACGGCAGCGGCACTCGCCGCCTCGGCCACGCTCGCGCTGCGCTCCCGGCCGCGCACGAGGCGCTCGGCGGCCGTCACTCGACGCGGTGTGCACTGCACGGCCCCACACACGATGCGCGCGTCCTGGACCGTCGACCCGCTCATGCGGAACGCGGCCGCGACGTTGACGAGCGGGAAGTCCCAAGTCTTGCGGTCGGCCACCTTCTCGAAGTAGAAGTCGGCGCCGGACCAAGTATTCGGAATTCGGACCGCCGTGAGCAGGTCGTGCGGCTCCAGCACGGTCATCCGCCGGATGTCCACGGAGGGCGGCATGAAGAAGTCCGCCGCCCGGATCAGGCGTTGGCCGCGGCGATTCCGCACGACCATCTGCGCTTCCAGGGCGACGACCGCGGGCGCGCAGTCGGACGGCGAGACCGCGACGCATCGGCTGCCCTCGAACAGGGCGTGCTCCCGATTCATGGCCTGGGGGGCCGCCGCGTAGCAGGTGTTCCCGCCGGCACGATAGCACTTCACGCCATAGCGATAGTACCAGCACCGCGTGTCTTGGCAGAGGTTGCCCCCTAGCGTGCCCGCATTGCGGATCTGTGGACTCGCCACGTGGCGCGCCGCGCGGGCGAGGAGGGCGAAGCGCTCCTGCACGAGCGGGCTCCTCTCGATCTCGGTCAGCGTGGTGAGCGCGCCGATCTCGATGCCGTCCGAGGTTTCCCGAATGCCGCGGAGCTCGTCCAGGCTTTCGAGGTCGATGACGGCCCGCGGACCTTTGCTGCGGTTCTTGAGCCAGTCGAGGCTGTCGTAGCCGCCCGCGAGCCTCCAGCCGTTGGCGCCGTGGCGGTCGAGGAGCTCGAGCGCCGTCTCGACGTCGGCGGGCTGGTAGAGCTCGAAGCCCGCCATCATGTCCTTCATCATGGCTTCGTCCTCACAGGGTGTTCACCTGGAGCGGCCGGTGGTGCTGCGGCCGGCCGTTCGCGGCGTTGATGATCATGTCGGCCACTACCGGGATGCGGTTGAAGTAGTGGCCGCCCAAAGCGTCCGAGATCGCACAGAGCAGCGCGGCCGCCGAGCATCCCATGAGCGGCTCGCCCACCCCCTTCACGCCCACCGGGTTGTTCGGGTCGGCTTGGTCGACCGCCGCCCAGTCCATCTCCGACGGCACGTCCAGGTACGAGGGTGGTTTCGCCTGGTGCAGCCCGATTGAGTGAGGCAGGCCCCACTGCGAGTCGTAGACGTGCCGCTCCGTGGCCGCCATGCCGAAGCCCATCACCGCCCCGCCGCGAATCTGGTTTGCCAAGCTCTGCGGGTGCAGCACGAGGCCGCAGTCGGCTACTCCGAGGTAGTCGATGATCTCGAAGGTCCCCGTTTCCGTGTCGAGCTCGATCTCGATGAAGCCTGCCGCGAGCGCGGGGACCATGCCGGTCTGCGGGACGTTGTCCTTCGCCACACCGACGAGACCCGTCCCGGCGATCTGCGTCGCGGACCGGCGCGTCATCGGGTTGATGTCTTCGGGAAGCTCGTGGCCGCTGTACCTGCCGCCGATCTCGATCGCGGCACGGGCCGCTTGCGCGTACGTGAGGCGCGTCGAGGGGCTCCCCCGGCGATACACGGTCTCGTTGCCGATCTCGTAGTCCGAGGGCGATCCGCCCAGCCGGCGTGCGGCGATCTCCCGGAGCTTCCGCGCGGCGTCCATGGCGGCCGCGTGGTTCGTGCGCGCCATGGTGAACGTCGTGTTGCTCCCGAACTGTCCGTTGTTCCAGGGCAAGCCTCGGCTCGAGTCGCCGCGGTGGATCTCGCAGCGCTCCCATGCGTAGCCGAGCACCTCCGCTGCGACGCGGGACGTGCTCGCGTAGGAGTACGTGCCGAGGTTTCCGACCCCCGTGTGGATGTGCAGCACGCCGTCGGGGGTGATCCGCACGAGCCCGTCGAAGCCGCTCGAGCCAGCCGAATGGAACGCCTGGCCGACGGCGACGCCGCGCACCTTGGAGCCGTTGCGCTGACCGCTCCGCGCGCGCCGCTCCGCCCAGCCGAACTGCTCGGCGCCGATCTCCAGGGCCTCGCGCAAGTATGCGCTCGTGATCGGTCCCTGGTTGCCGCCGTAGCGCGACTCGTGAGTCGGCGCGTTGATGCGGCGAATCTCGACGGGATCGATCCCGAGCTGCCGGGCCGCCTTGTCCAGGAGCGGCTCGACCGCGCAGTGGATCTGGTTCTGACCGGGACCGCGCTGGGCGCCCCGCGGCGGAGTGTTGGTCAGCACCGCGATGCCGCGGTACCGCATCGCGAGCGGTGTGTAGACGATCGTCACCGCGCTGGCCGCGCTCCCGAGGTCACCGAAGCCCTGGTTGGGGCCGTTCTCCTGCACGATGTACAGGTCGATGGCGGTGAGCCGGCCGTCGGGCCGGAACCCCATCCTGATGCGTCCCTGGAAGCCCGGCCGTGCCGAGCCGAGGTAGTACTCCTCCGCGCGGCTGATGCGCATGAGGACCGGGCGCCCGGTCTTGCGGGACATGTGCGCCGGAATCGACATGAGCGGATACGCGCCGCCCTTCGAGCCGAAGCCGCCGCCGCAGTACTCGGCGATGAAGACGAGGTTCTCTGGCTCGACGCCGATGTACTGGGCGAGGCCCGGCAGTGGCAGAGCTTGGCTCTGAGATGAGCCGTGCAGGAAGCACTTGCCGTTCTCCCAGTAGGCCATCGCGGTGCGCGGCTCCATGGAGTGGTGCGACGTGCTCGCCGTGACGAAGCTCTCGTCCAGCACGAGCGCCGCTTCCGCGAAACCGGCCTCCACGTCGCCGTACGACCACTCCTCGCCGGGCTGCCCCATCGGGAGCTGCCCTTCGCTCGCGGATGCGAAGTCCGCCTGCGTCCACTTGATCTCGCGCAGGCCCTCACGCGGCACGTTCACGTTGCCGCCCGTGCGAGCGTTCGGGCCGCCGGGTCGCAGGCTCTCGAGCGGGTCGAGGCAGAAGTCGAGGGGCTCGAGATCGAGGCGGATCGCCTGGATCGCGTTCTGCGCAGTCGTCTCGTCGATCGCCGCGACCGCGAGGATCGGCTCGCCCACGAAGTGCGGCTCGAAGGTCAGGATGTTGTTGGCGAGACCTTCCTGCTCGGGGACGTCCTCGGGCAGGAGCACGTCGACGACGCCGGGCATGGCGAGTGCAGCCGACAGATCGACGCCTCGCACGCGAGCGTGCGGCATGGGGCTCAGGAGTAGGCGACAGAAGAGCATCCCGTCGCGGCGGAAGTCCTCGGCGTACTTGGCCCGTCCGGTGACTTTTCCGTAGATGTCCGGCGGAACGAAGTCCTTCCCCAGTAGCTCTGCCATGTCAGGCCTCCCTCGTGCCCGCGGCACGCATCACGCCGTCCAGGTAGTGATGGTAGGCCCCGCAGCGACACAGATTGCCGGCCATCGCCTCGCGGGCCTCCTCACGGGTCGGGTCAGGGTTGCGTCGCAGCAGCGCGACCGCCGACATGACCTGCCCCGGGGTGCAGAAACCGCACTGTGGACCGAGGGCGTCGACGAACGCCTGCTGCACCGGGTGCAGCTCGCCGTTCGGCCCCTCGAGGCCCTCGACCGTCGTCACCTCCCGGTTCCGGACCCGGTGCGTGAGGGTCGAGCAGGCGTAGTAGTTGACGTCGTCGAGCAGCACCGTGCAGGCGCCGCACTCGGCTCGGTCGCAGCCGAGCTTGGTGCCGGTGAGCCCCAGCTTGTAGCGGAGCGTCATCGCCAACGTCTCCGTGGGGAGGACGTCCACCCGGCGGACCTGGCCGTTCACGTTGAGCGAGATCAGCCGCTCGAAGCCCGCCGCGGTTTGCGCGGGCAGCGAAGGAGTGCACCCGGCGCCGAAATAGGAGAGCCCGGATACCGTCGCTCCGGAGGCGATCACGCCTTTGATGAAGTCGCGCCGTGACCAAGGAGTCGCCGGCTCCCCGTCGCTGGGCTGCAGCCTGGAGTCGAACGGCTCGTAGGCGTGCGCCCAGGGCGGCTCGCTATCGGGGGCACCCACCGGCGGTGGGTCGGGGAGAGGCGGCAGGTCCGCGCCGATGCGGTCGGCGCCGACCCCGGGGAGGTGGGTATCGCTCACGAGGTCAACTCCGGTGTGAGGGACTCGTCGTAGGGTAGGCGGCACAGGGGGAGCGGGCAATGCCGCCGGGCGCGTTCCGAGAGGTCGCCGCGATTTCGATTGCGCGGAACCAGCTTGCGGATGGAGAATAGGGTGGCGCTGTCGTTCTTCCCTCCCGGATCGGTCGTGGACCTCGTCGCCAACTTCGCGCTGGAGCTCGCCGCCGGGCTCGTGGGCGTCTTCGCCGGGGCGCTCCTGGCCCTCTGGGCCGATCGGCGGGCGCGGGCCCGCCAGGCCGCGCAGGTCGAGGCCGAGCTCCAGAGGGACCTCGCCCAATCCCGCAAGCTCGTGATCTCGAGCGTGGTGAAGAACACCTCGGAGGCGAAGCGCCTGCGCGCCAGCCTGAGCGCCAACGACGACCCCTACCTGTTCCAGGTCGGCTTCGAGCTGGCGGTTTGGGAGGCCACGCAGGCCCAGTTCGTCCGCATCGCCTCTCTCGACGAGAGGGTCCTCCTGACGCGATTCTTCGACCAGGTGAAGCGGCTGACTCGCCTCATCGAGTTCCATCGCCAGGTGCGTGCACAGCTCGAGATGCGGCAAGGTGGGCTCGACCCGGGAGATCAGGCGCTTCTGGACGATCTGCTCGAGAGACTTAGAATCGTCGCCGACGAAATCCGCATCGATGGGATCGTCGTCGTCACGGATCTAGGCGATCCCCTGCACAAGCGGCTGTTGGGGATGCAGGCTCCCGCCGCTCCGGCTTCGGCCGCGTGATTTCCTGGGGCCCCACGGGGGCTCTCTACCGACGAAGAGGTCCAGTATGCCGCAGTACCTGATCGAGAGGCGGATCCCAGGCATCGAGAAGATGACGCCTGACGAGCTGAGGGCGATCGCGCGCAAGTCGAACCGGGTGCTTGCGGACCTCGGCGCGGAGATCCGCTGGATCCACAGCTACATCGTCGACGGCAAGACCTACTGCGTCTACGAGGCCACGGACGAGGAGCTGATCAGGGAGCACGCGCGCATGACCGGCTTCCCCGCCAACAACATCCTTCTCGTGAGCCGGATGATCGACCCGGCAACGGAGAAGGCCTAGCCGGCCGACCACGGCCGAGGAATTCGTGCCAACGACTTTCGAACCTTCTTGCGCCCGGTGAGATTCGCCTTGTAAGCTGCGGTGATGCGTTGCGCGGTCTTTAGATGTGACGGTCATCAGGGAGAGCGCGATGTCGGTTGAGGAAGATCGACTCATTGCAGAGGCCATGAGTGCCCCAGGGGACCTCTTGATGAAATCGGAGTCCGACGCGCTCATGGAGTTCCTCTGGGAGCTGCGATCCGGCGGGTCGCTCACCGGCGTGCAGCGAGCCAGGCTGCACGCGATCTGCGAGAAGGTCCGCAAAGCCAGAAAGGCCTGACCGCCGCTCTCGCGGCGTGTCCCGAAACCGCTCCGTGCCCGCCCGCGTAGGGCGTGAGAAAGCAGGGGCCCTGCGCCCCCCATTTCCCGCTCCCGCCGCCGCCGCCGCGCCATGAACGGACTTCTCGGAGAGGTTCGCTACGCCGCCCGCATGCTCGTGAAGCACCCGACCGTCTCCGGGCTGGCCGTGGTCGCCCTGGGACTCGGGATCGGGCTCACCGCGGTCATGTTCAGCATCGTGTACGGGGCCATGCTGAGGGGTCTGCCCTTCGAGAACGGTGACCGGATCCTGGTCATCCAGCGGACCGACGCCCGTAACGACCAGTTCTCGATGAGCGTGCCCCCGCACGACTACCGGGACTGGGCCGAGCAGCAGACGAGCTTCGACGCGCTCGGCGCTTACTACGAGGGAACCGTGAACGTGCGCTGGGCCGACGAGCCCGAGCGCTTCGAAGGGGCCTTCGTGAGCGCGAACCTCTTCCGGACGCTCGGGGTGCAGCCTCAGATCGGCCGCGACTTCGCCGAGGGTGAGGATCTCTTCGGCTCGCCCGCTACGGTGATCCTCTCGCACCGGATCTGGATGGACCGCTTCGGCGGTGACAGGGACGTTCTCGGCCGCGTGGTGGCCGTGAACGGCGAATCCGCCGAGATCATCGGCGTGATGCCCGAGGGGTTTCTCTTCCCGGCCAATCAGGAGATCTGGGTCCCGCTGCGGCAGGACGTCCTGGGGACCGCGCGCGGCGAGGGGGTCTGGCTCAACGTACTCGGCCCGCTCCGTGAGGGGGTGTCGCGCGACGCCGCGATGACGGAGCTCTCCGGCATCATGGCGCGCCTGGCCTCGGCCTACCCCGTGACGAACGAGCCGGGAATCGTTCCCGTGATGCAGGGCTTCTCGGAACAGTCCATCGGCACCGAAGGGCGGGCGATCCTCTTCACCATGTTCGCCACCGTGTCGCTCGTGCTGCTGATCGCGTGCGCCAACGTCGCGAACCTCCTCCTCGCGCGGGCCGCCGGCCGCACCCGCGAGGTCGGAATTCGCACCGCGATCGGCGCGAGCCGCGCGCGGGTGGTGGGCCAGATGGTCCTGGAGGCGCTGGCCATAGCGGGCGTGGCCGCTCTCCTCGGCACCGTCGTGGCATGGATCGGTATCGAGGCGTTCCAGCGGGCGATTGCGCCGACCAATCCACCTTTCTTCATGGTTTTCGAGCTCGACGCCCCGATCCTCGCGTTCATCGCGGCCGGCGCCGTGTTCGCTGCCCTCGTCGCTGGGGGGATTCCGGCGCTCAAGGCCTCGGGCATGGACGTGAGCTCCATCCTGAAGGACGAGTCGCGCGGCTCCTCGGGTCTCAAGATCGGACGGCTCAGCCGCGTCCTCGTTGTGGGCGAGATCGCGATGTCGCTGGGACTTCTAGTGGCGGCGGGCTTGATGACGAAGAGCATCGCCCGCTTGAAGACGTACGACTACGGCTTCGAGACCGAGTCCGTGTTCACCGCGCGACTCGGTCTCTTCGCCACGGAATTCCCCGACACCGCCGCTCGGCGTGCCTTCTACCAGGACCTCGAGCGTCGGATCAAGGAGCTCCCGGAGGCGCGCTACGCGGCGCTCTCGAACGCGCTACCCGGTCTCAACTCGAACGGGGGTGTGGTGGCGATCGAGGGCGTCACCTACGCCGAGAATCGGGACCACCCCTTCTCCTGGTCCGCCGTAGCCGGCCCGGGCTACTTCGAGACCGTCGGCGTGGAGCTCCTCCGCGGCCGGGACTTCAGCGAGCAGGACGTCTGGGGTACCGCGGCGGTTGCCATCGTGAACCAGAGCTTCGTGGACCGGCATTTCCCGGGCGAGAGCGGAATCGGGCGCCGCTTCCGGGAGGGTGACGCCAACAGCACAACGCCGTGGCGAGAGATCGTCGGCGTCGCGCCCGACCTGCACATGGAGGGCGTCGCGAACACCACGGCGCAGAGAGCCGGTTACTACGTGCCCATCGAACAGAGTGATGCGCGGTTCATGAGCATCCTCGTCCGCGGGCCGACCGACCCCATGTCGGTCACCGAGGCCGTGCGCTCGGCCGTCGCGTCCGTGCACGACGGCACGCCGCTCTACTTCGTCGAAACCCTGCAGGGCCGGATCGACGAAGAAACGTGGGTCTTCAGCATCTTCGGCACGCTCTTTCTCGTCTTCGGCGCGGTCGCGCTCTTCTTGGCCTCGATCGGCCTCTATGGCGTGATGGCCTTCACGGTCGCGCGTCGCACGCCGGAGGTGGGCATCCGGCTCGCGTTGGGTGCCTCGCGCCCCCAGGTGCTGGGGATGGTCTTCCGGCAGGGGATGAGCCAGGTGGGACTGGGCCTCTTGATCGGGATGGGGCTCGCCTTCCTGGTGTCGCGCGGCCTCGCCGCGATCCTGTTCGACGTGAGCCCGAACGACCCCACCGTCTTCGTGGGGATCGCGCTCGTGCTCGCGGCCACCGGAGCCGTGGCCTCGATCATCCCGGCCCGCCGGGCGACCCGGGCCGACCCGGCGATCGCGCTCCGTTACGACTGAGCCGCGGTAGACCACCCGACGCGCGACGCGATAGAATCCCGGGGACGATGACCGCCCAACCGGGAGCCGTGATGCGCCGCCCACCTTGTCGTGTGCCCGAGCGCGCGTGGCGCGCCCGGGCCGCCGCCGGCGCGGTCGCCGCCGCGGCTTCTCTGTCCGGCGCCGCACCCATCGCGGCGCAGTCTCCGCTCACGTGCGACCTGAGCGGGTACGCGCGACGCGTCGATACTTCCGCCCGTCTCTCGGGCAACGTCCTCGCCGTCGAGTG
>JBFGFY010000143.1:0-8668 GCA_041579355.1 Longimicrobiales bacterium
CAGCTCGCGCTCCCCGTCGGGCCGCCGTGAGATCAGGTTGACTACACCCCCGAGCGCGGTGGAGCCGTAGAGCGCGGACGCTACGCCCTTGATCACCTCGACCTGGCCGAGGTCCATCGGCGGGATCTGCAGCGGACCGAGCGCGCCGGCCTGACCACCGTAGAGCGGCAGTCCGTCCGACAGGATCTGCGTATAGCGGCCCCGCAGCCCCTGGATGCGCACGCTGGCACCGCCCAGCGAAGGTGCCGTGGGCTGGACCCGCAGCCCCGCGGTCTCGTTCAGGAGCATCGCGATGTCCCCGGGGGTCATCAGGAGCTTCTCCTCGATCTCCTCCCGGGCGACCACTTCCACGCGGAGCGGCTCGTCCTCGATGCGCCGGTCGGAGCGCGTCGACACCACCACGATCCCCTGCGTCTCGACTGCTTCCTCCTCGAGCTCGACCATGACGGTGGTGTCGGCGGCGGCACGCAGGACGACCCGGAGCTCGGCCGCTCGGTAGCCGATGCTCGTCACCCTGACGAGGTGCTCGCCGGGTGCGAGGAGGAGCGTCGCTTCCCCCGCGCCGTCGGTGAGCGCGCCGGCGCCCGTCGCCGAAACTTGCGCGCCGTCGAGCGGCGCGCCCTCGCTCCTCACCTGGACGGTCAGGCGGGCCTGCTGAGCGGAGGCGTCGCCCGATCCAAGAGCGGCCACGACTACCAAAGCGAGCACGACTCGGGTAACGCCCTTCACGCCATCGACCCTCTCCCTAGTGAGAAATCCAGTGGACCGTGATGTATAGCGCTGCATCGCGGCGTGCCAGGTGGAGGCTCGGCGGCTCCTACATCCCCATCGCCCGCATCATCGCGGTGTGCATCGACATGAGCCGCTCCACTCGGTCGCGATGCGCCGGCATGAGCCGCCCGAGGTCCGTCACGCCCATCTCCGGCATCCGAGTCAGGTCCTCACGGATCGCCTCGACCGTCGCGTTCCAGGCGCTGTCCGCCGGCATCGCCATGCTCTGCATCTCGCGGTTCATCCGCGCGAGAGCGTTCGCAACCATCTGCCGGTGCGTGGGCAGCACGGCCAGAAGGCTGTCCGTCGCCAGTGCGGCCATCCTCGCCATGTGTGCTTCCATAGGATCGTCGGCACCCGTGGCATCGCTCGCCGGGGCAGCCATGCCCGGCATGTCCGACATGTCGTGCTCCGCCTCCTCCGGCTCTCCGTTACAAGCCGAAGCGAGCAGAAAGAGCGGCGCCGCTCCAACCCGCCGGAGGCGCATTGCGTTCATCGTCATCGTGTTCATGGAAGGTCTCCTGGTGGCTCAGTTGGTTGGATTGGATGGGACGCGGCGGAGCTGACGCTCCCTCCACAGCGCATAGAGTGCGGGCACGACGACGAGCGTCAGGATGGTCGAGGTCACCATGCCCCCGACCATGGGGGCTGCGATGCGCTTCATGACGGTCGACCCTGTCCCCGCACCCCAGAGGATGGGGAGGAGACCGGCGATGATGGCGGCCACGGTCATGAGCTTGGGCCGGACGCGTTCGACGGCGCCCTCGAGAATCGCCTCGCGAAGGTCCTGCAGCGTCGCTCGTCCGGCGCGGACGCGCTTCTCCCAGGCGTGGTCGAGGAAGACGAGCATGACCACGCCCGTCTCGGCCGCGACGCCCGCGAGGGCGATGAGGCCGACCCAGACGGCCACGGAGAGGTTGTAGTCGAGCGCCCAGAGGAGCCAGAAGCTGCCTACGAGCGCGAAGGGGAGCGAGAGCATCACGATCAGGCTCTCCGCGAGGCTCCGAAAGTTCATGTAGAGCAGCAGGAGGATGATGCCGATCGTGATCGGCACCACGGCCCGGAGGGTTCGGCCGGCGCGCTCCATGGCCTCGAACTGACCGGACCATTCGAGCCGGTAGCCGGCCGGCAGCCGAACCTGTTCGTCGAGCATGCGGCGCGCCTCCTCGACGTAGCCGCCGATGTCTCGGTCGCGCACATCGACGTACACGATGCTGCTCAGCTCTGCGTTCTCGCTCTTGATCATGGAGGGCCCGCCGGCGAAGCGGATGCTGGCCAGCTGTCCGAGCGGCACCTGTGCGCCGCTCGGTGTCGCGACCAGGACCCGGCCGATCGACTCCGGGTCGCTCCTCAGCTCACGGGCGTATCGTACGTGGACGCCATACCGCTCCCGGCCCTCGACGGTTTCGGTGACGGTCTGCCCGCCGACGGTCGCCATCAGCGTGCCCTGGACCTCGGCGATCGAGAGGCCGTAACGCGCCGCCTCCAGGCGATCGATGTCGATCTCGAGGTACTTGCCTCCGATCGATCGCTCGGCGAACACCGATGCCGTACCGGGGACCATCGGCAGATGGCCCTCGATCTCCTTGCCGATCGCCTCGAGGGTCGCCAGGTCCGGCCCGAAGATCTTGATGCCCACGGGCGTCTTGATGCCGGTCGCGAGCATGTCGAGCCGGTTCTTGATGGGCATCGACCACATGTTCGCCACGCCCGGCGTCCGAGTCGCGGCGTCGATCTCCGCCACCAGAGAGTCGTAGTCGACGCCCGGTCGCCACTCCTCCTCCGGCTTCAGGATCGCCACGGACTCGAACATCGCGAGCGGAGCGGCGTCGGTCGCGGAGCGCGCCCTTCCCGCCTTCCCGAGCACCATCACGACTTCCGGGATCCCAGCCATGGCGCGGTCCCGCTGCTGCAGGATCTGCTGCACCTGCGCCGTGCCCACGCCCGGAAAGAGGGACGGCATGTCCATGACCGCGCCCTCCACCAGCGGCGGCATGAACTCGCTCCCGAGCCGCCGGTAGGGGATCCAGGTCGCGACGAGGGCGACCACCGCGATCCCGATCACCCACGCCCTGCGTGCCAGGACGAGCTCGATGACGGGCCGATACAGACGGATGGCCCAGCGGTTGATCGGGTTCTCCGCCTCCGGCCGGATCCTGCCTCGAATGAACGCGCCCATGGTAACCGGCACGAGCGTGACCGCGAGCAGCGCCGCCGCCGCCATCGCGAGTGTCTTCGTGAGCGCCAGCGGACGGAAGAGCCTACCCTCCTGGGCCCCGAGCGCGAAAATGGGGAGGAAGCTGAACGTGATGATGAGGAGCGAGAAGAAGAGCGCGGGACCGACCTCCTTGGCCGCATCGGCGGCGAGCTGCCAGTGCGACCTCGGGTGACCCTGCCGCTCGTTCCACTCCATGTGCTTGTGCATGTTCTCGATCATCACGATCGCCGCGTCCACCATCGCTCCGAGCGCGATCGCGATGCCGCCGAGGCTCATGATGTTCGCGGTCACTCCGAGCCACCGCATCACGAGGAACGACATCAGAACCCCGAGCGGAAGCGTGATCATCGCTACCAGAGCGCTCCGCGCGTGCATCAGGAACAGCACGACCACGAGCGAGACGATCAAAGCCTCCTCGATCAGCTTCTCTCGCAGCGTCTCGATCGCTCGGTGGATGAGGTCGCTCCGGTCGTAGCCGATCACGATCTCCACACCGTCCGGGAGCGACCGCTGTACCTCGGCCATACGTTGCTTCACGCGATCGATCACCTGGAGCGGGTTCTCGCCGAACCGCATCACCACGAAGCCGGTGGTGACCTCACCCTGATGGATGCGACCGTCGTCCGACCGCCAGGCGAGATCGGCGATGCCTCGCCGCATCTCGGGCCCTACGGCCACGCGTGCGACGTCGCCCACCGTGATGGGGACACCGCCCGGTCCGGCGCCCACGGCGACCTGCTCGATATCCTCGACGGAGCCGAGGTAGCCGAGCCCCCGCACCATGTACTCGCCACCCCCGATCTCGAGAGCGCGTCCACCCACGTCCAGGTTCGACTCCCCGATCGCCCGGAGCACGCTCGAGACCGGGAGCCCGTAGGCGAGCAGCTTCTCCGGCTCGAGCGAGACCTGGTACTGCCGCTCGTAGCCGCCGAGCGTTGCGATCTCGCTCACGCCCGGCACGGCCGTGAGCTGGTAGCGCACCGTCCAGTCCTGCAGGCTACGCAGCTCCGCGTTGTTCAGCCGGCCGCTGCGGTCGAGCAGCACGTACTGCATGACCCAGCCCACTCCGGTCGCGTCCGGCCCGAGCTGGGGCTGCACCTCTCGGGGCAGCCTGTCCCGCACGCCGTTGAGGTACTCGAGCACCCGTGAGCGGGCCCAATACATGTCCACGTCGTCCTCGAAGACGACGTAGACGAACGACTGACCAAAGTCGCTGATCCCGCGTACCCACTTCGTCCTCGGAACCTTGAGGAGCTCAGTAGAGAGCGGGTACGTGACCTGGTCCTCGACGACCTGGGGCGCCTGTCCCTCCCACTCCGTGTAGACGATCACTTGCACGTCGGAGAGGTCGGGAACGGCGTCGACCGGCGTCGTGACCATGGCCCACGTGCCGAACCCCACGACCGCCAACGCCGCGAGCGTGACGTACAGCCTGTTCGCGATCGACCATTCTATGATCCGCTCGAGCATGGTCAGCGCCCTCCCGGCGGTTGAGGCGGGTTGGTGCCGCCGGACATGTCCATCCCGCTCATGTCCGTGCCATCCATGTCCATGGCGCCCATGTCGGAGAGGTTCATCTGCGCCATCATCGCGCGCATGACCTCTCCGAGGTTGGACTCCGAATCGAGCAGGTACTGAGCGGAGGTCACGACGCGCTGCCCGGGCTCGAGGCCGGAAAGCACCTGCACGAAGCTTCCGCCACTCACGCCGAGCACGAGCTCGTGCGGCATGAGCGAGCCATCCCCCATGTCGACGAAGGCGACCGCACGCTCCCCGGTCCGGAGCACCGCGGCCGCGGGCACCGTGAGAACCTCTCCTAGGCTCGCCTCGAGCCGCACGGTCGCGTACATGCCCGGTCGCAGCGCACGACGCGGGTTGGCGAGCACCACGCGCGCTCGCAGCGAACGGGTCCGGTCCTGAAGGGTCGGATAGACGTATTCGACCCTCCCGAGGAACGTCTGGCCAGGAAGGGCGGTCACCGTGACCTCGACCGGCATCCCCTCCCTGACCAGGGAGACGTCGGCCTCGAAGACCTCCGCGTTCACCCAGACCTCCGAGAGGTCCGCGATCATGAAGAGGTTACCGCCGGGCTCGAACGCCTGACCTCGCAGGACGTTCTTCTCCATGACGACGCCCGATACCGGCGCAAACAACGTCAGCGTCCTGCTCACCTCCCTCGCCTCGAGGATGCGCTCGATCTGGGCGTCGGTCACGTCCCAGTAGGCGAGGCGCCGGCGCGCGGCGTGGAGCAGCTCCGAAGCGCCTGCGGTCACTTCTGCGACGCGGCTCCCCTGCACCGAGTCGAGCATACGCGCGGCGAGCAGCATCTCTTCCTGAGCCGTGATCAGCTCGGGAGCGTACACGTCCACCAGAGGCTGGCCGGCGCGCACGACTTGTCCGGTGAAGTCCGCATGGAGCCGCTCTGCCCAGCCACCGAACTTCGGAGCCAGGTACGCCATGCGCCGCTCGTCGAATTCGACGAGGCCCACGGCCCGCACGGCTCTCGCCAGCGCTCGCCTCTCGACGGTCCCGAACGTGATGCCGAACGTCGTCATGTCCCGATCGGAGAGGCGCACCGACCCATCTCCGCCCATGTCCATGCCGGCCATGCCGCTCGTCTGCATGTCCGTCGCGGGCTCTGGGTCGGAGCGGCCCTCCGTCGCGGTCTCCGACCCGGCTGTTCCGAAGCTCCCGGCGAGCCCGAGCCCCAAAATGAGGCCCGCGAGCCCCGCGAGCCCCGCGAGCGCGGCCACGAAGCCGGCCTGTCTCCACGCGTTCATCGGAGCACCTCCGTGCCGACGGCACGCTCGAGTGCGGCCAGGTTCGTTGCGAAGTCGGCCAGGAGGCGGTGGTACTCGACCTCGTGCCGGTAGAGGGACGCCTGGGCATCGAGCACCGTGAGGAAGTCCGACCGACCCACTTGGTAGGAGGCCGCGGCCGACGCGAGTCCCGTGCGTGTCTGGGGCAGGATCGCTTCGTCGAGCAGCGCGAGCTGCGCGCGCGCCCGAGCAAGGTCTGCGGCCAGCGAGGCGACCTCGCCGTTCAGCTCGTCGACCATCGCCGCATGGCGCGCCTCGTGCTCGCCGAGCACGGCCGCCTGCTCGATCACTCCTTTCCGCTGTTTCCGGCCGGAGAAGAGCGGAATCGGGGCCGACACCATCACGTCGAAGAAGTCGCCGAAGCCGGCGCGGTGACTGTACCCCGCGCTCACGCTCAGGTCAGGCAGGGTCGCCTTCTCGGCCAACGAAACCGCACGGCCCCGTGCGCCGAGTCGCTGCGCGTGCGCCTGGATCATCGGGTTGTGCTCGAGCGCCAGTCGCTGCAGCTCCGCCACCGACGGTACGCCGCCGACTGCTCCCGAGGACGGCAGCACGTCCGCCAGGGCAGCCGACGCGAACGTCGCCCGCGGGACCGGACGCAGCGCGGCTGCCCGCACCGCTTCGGGCAGCTCCGACGACGCGAGCTCCGCATCCGTGGCTCGCCCGAGGAGCGCGTTGAGCCGAGCGACCGCTCCGGCGCGCTCCCCGTCGAGCGCGACGAGCTGATCGGCGAGGGCGGTGCGCTCGACCTGAGCCTTGAGCACGTCCGGTTGGGACGCGCCGCCGACGGCATACCTCGCCGACGTGAGCGTCGCGAAGTCACGCATCAAGAGCTCGTTCCGCCGGGTGAGCTCGAGCGCGCGCTCCAGGAAGTAGACGCGGTAGTAGACCGAGGCGACCTCTGCGTGCAGCTCCTGGCGAACGCGCTCGACCTCCCACCCGGCCGCCTGGGACTCGAGGCGGGCGATCTCTTCCTGCAGACCCAGCTTGCCGGGCCACGGCAGCTCCGCCCCGACCCGCAGTTGGGTCATCGTCATCATGTCGTTGCCCAGTCCGGGGCGCGTGACGGGCACGTTCATGAGACCCACGCCGATCATCGGGTCGGGGAGCGCACCTGCCTGCGGCACCGCCGCCGCGGACGCCTCCGCCGTGCGCCGTGCCCCTTCGATACGGGGGCTTGATCGATCCGCTTCCGCGAGCAGCGCATCGAGCGCCTGCGGCTGTCCCTGGAGGGGCAGGGGCGCGCCGATGCTCAGGGCCGCGACCAGGACGGTCCAGGCCATCGTCGTCTTCATTTCTCTGAATCCTCTCGTAGTCCGTGGAGCGTGCCTGAGCGCCTCGATTGCCTCACGAGGCTTCGGGGCGAGGCGACGCGGTTCGATCCCGGACCGCGTCAGCGGGCCGGGGTCGCGCTACTTCCGGTAGGGTTTCGGAAGCTCCGGCCGGAGGAGACCCGGCCGGTCCCGACTACGCCCGGGGAGGGTGGAAGAGGGCGTGCGGAAGAAGCACGCCGAGGTCGAGATCGCGGGAGACGGCCGCCCGCGCGCTGCGAGCCGACAGGGCATCGGCCTCGAGGGTGTGCGACGGCAGGGACGCCACCGCGGAGCAGCCCGCACCGACGGCCGGGGCGAGTGGGCAGTGGTCCTGCCGCTCCTGGGTGTCGGGCGCCTCCGACTCGTGCGCCATGAGCATGCAGTCCATGGCGCCGTCCTCGCCGGCCATCGCCATCTCGTCCATGGCCATCGGATCCATGGTCAAAGCCGGGTCCATCGGCATGCATACGGATGCCAATACCGTCTCCGCAAAAGAGAACGTCATGGCGGCCAGGCTCAGAGAACCGGCGAGGAAGCGTACGCGGCGAGTCATACCGATCGAAAGATGAGGGGTCGCCAGAGAATCTCCAATGGCTGGCTGCGAGTTCCAGGGCGAACGGATGATTCGACGCCGGCTACCCCGCCGTGTTGCCCACCCATGAGGCACTCACCAGCGCATCCTAGCGAGCTGGCTCGCGTCGGCGGGAAGCTCGCGGTCGCCGGCCGTCCTGTCGTTGAGCCTCAGGAAGTACGCCACGACGGCGGCGTACTCTTCGGGCGCCAGGCTCCCGGGCGCGTCCTGCGGCATCGCGGTTCGGATGTGCTGAAAGAGGTTCCCGACCGGCTCCGCCATCCAGGTGAGCGCGAAGATGGGTCCCGTGAACTCGTTCCGACTGTGGCACGCCGAGCAGACCGACGAAAAGACTCGCTGACCCCGATCCGCCTGCGCGGCCGTGAACGTCGCCGGCACGGGATCGGCGGCGGGTGGCTCCGGGCGAGACGCCGGCCCTTCCGTCGACCCCGCCCCCCCCGCGCACGCCGCTGCCGCGCCCACTAGAGAAAAGGCGAGGAGCCGGAGAGCGTGTGCTCCCCGGCCCCTCCGGTCCCTCACTCTTGCCACCGTGGGTCGTTGCCGATCAGAAGCGCGACGCGTTGATGATGACGTCGGCGCGCTCCCAGGCCGTGAGGAAGTCGGCCCTGGCGGCGTTGGCCTCGGCCGTCCGGCCCTGCGCCCGCAGCGCCTTCTCGAGCCCGTAGTACGACCAGCCGTTGTCCGGGTGCTGCTCCAGCGCCTCGCGATAGACTTGCTCGGCGGCCATGACCCGTCCGGCCTCGAGGAGCGCGGCGCCGAGCCAGTGGCGCGGGGAGAAGTTGAGCGCCTCTGGCTCCGTATACGGGAGGGCGTCGTACGTCTCGAGCACGCGCTCGAACACCACGATGGCCTCGGCGACCCGCCCCTCGGCGCGGAGCATCTCACCCCGCAGGACGCCCGCCGTGATCGTCATCAGGTCCCGGCCGCTGCTGTTCCGCTCCGAGAGCTCCTCGGG
>JBFGFY010000144.1:0-8668 GCA_041579355.1 Longimicrobiales bacterium
CTGCACCCGGATCGTGCCCGTCGCCTGCGCCGTCAACGCCCCGTTCACGCTCACCCCCGTCCCACCACCCTGAGACACCAGCAGCCCGCCGTTCACCACACCCGCGTTCACCGTCGTGCGACGCAGCTGCAGCGTCCCGCCGTTGTGGAGCGTGCCCGGCCCGTCGATCGTGCCGTTGTCGAGCGACAGCACGCCGTTGGGCCCCAGCCTCCCCGTGCGATCGAGCGTCACCGTTTGGGAGGCGCCCGCGAGGGTCTGCGTTCCGCTGGTGGCGCCCACCGTCAGGGCTCCGACGGTCGGCGACACGTCGAGCGTGACGGTGTACGTGCCGGACACGTCGACCAGAGCGCTGTCCCCGGCCGCGGGCGCCACACCTCGACTCCACCTCGCCCCATCGCTCCAATTCCCGCTCGTGGCGGTCAGCCACCGGTTGACGGTGAGCGAAGGAGCCGCGGCGCTGGCGACGACGAAGAGCGTGTCGGTCGTCCCTGCTTCGGCCCAGACCGTGTCGAAGGCCATGCCCGGGACCGACGGGAGAATCACGTTGCTGAAGGTCCCCGTTCGCGACCCGAACGTCATGACCGCATACCGGTCGCCGACCTGTGGCACGAACGCGGTGGTATCGAGCACTGCAAGCCCACCACCCAGTGCGACCGTACCGTTGACGGCGAGCTGGTCGTGGCCGGTGCCCGCCCCCGTGCCGTTGAGCTCCACGCTGAGGGAGCCCGTCGCGCCAAGGCTCGGGCTCCCCGAGAGGCTCAGGACGCCAGCCGACGTGCCCGGCTCGATCTGCCCTGCGTTCGCGAACAACGCGTCCGTGACGTCCAAAGTGCCCGTGCCGCGCATCACCCCACCCGCGTCGTTGAGGAGCGCGCCACCCGCGAGCGTGTTCGACCCGCTCACGGTGAAGATCCCGGTGTTGTTGAGCCCCGGCCCTCCCCCCGTGAGGGTGAGCGATACGCCGCCGGCTACGTCGAGGGTCCCGGTGTTCGCGAAGGCGTCCACGTTCGTGAACGTGATGCGACTCGGCCCTTGGATCGTGCCGCTGTTCGAGTGGCTGACGGGCACCGCAGGTGTGACATCAAGAGCTCCGAAGATTGTCGAGACCGTACCCCGATTGTCGAGCGCCGCGCGCAGGATGCGAGCCTCCACCCCGCTGCTACTGGTCTCGATCACGCCACCGGTCTGGTTGACGAGAGGGCCGCCCATGACGTTGAGGGCGACGCGGAACGCGTCGGAGCGTCCGTCCGCCAGCCGGATCGTGCCGGTGTTCGTGACCGAACCCATCACCGTGAGCTCGTTGTTCAGGACGGTTGCGATCATCTGGAGCGTGCCCGAGTTCGTGAGGTCGCCCCCGATCGTTGCCACCGCTCCCTGCGTGGAGAAGAGCGCGCCCTGATTGTCCACGTCGAGATTCACGACATGGGTGCCTACGGTGTTGTTGCCGAGGCTGACCGATCCGAGGTTCGTGAGGGTCCCGGTTCCGTTCATCGTCGAGGCTTCCCAATTCAGGGAGTTGCCCGCGGCGACCCTCACGCCGGACACAACGGTGAGCACGTGCCCCACCGCCCGCAGGTTCGTGCCCCCGGGACCCACGACGTCCACGGACTGCACCGTCGCATCCTGATCGAGCGTGACCGCTCCCGACACGTCGATGACCACCGAGTCCCCCGCCACCGGAGCCGCGCCCTTGCTCCAGTTCCCCGGGGTGCTCCAAAGCCCGTCGCCGGCTCCACCCGTCCAGCGGTTGAGCGGACCTTGGCCCAGAGGCTGGACGGTGACGGTCACGGTGTCGGCGAACGCGCCCGCGGAGGCCACCACGTCCGCCGTGCCCGGGGTCACGCCGGTCGCCACGGCTCCCGACAGCGAGACCACGCTCGGAGACAGAGAGGTCCAGAAGAGCAGCGGCGAGGACGATGCCGGGTTGGCCTGCACCGTGGCCGCGAGGGTCGTTGCCTGGCCCTCGAGGATCACCGGCGCGGTGGTCGTGATCGCGACACCGGTCACGAACAAGTTGTCGAGGGGCCCGCGCACGATGGGGAAGTCCCCGGCGGCGGTGGCCTGGCCCGACCGGAGCGTCAGGGTGTCCGTGAGCCCGGAGAACTGGACCGCAGCGGTCGCCGCCGCACCCTGATTCATCAGGTAGACGGACGCCAGCGCCCGCGTAGGGGAACCTCGCAGAGGAACCCTCAGATCGAGCGACCAGCTCGCCGCGGACGGATCGACCACGGTCGTGGAGTCCGTGAGCACGGTGCCGTCCGAAGCGCTCCTTACGACCGCGCGGATACGGTCGATGGGCAGCGCACTCGAGTCGGCTGCCGACGGGATCAGCGCAGGTTGGAGGACCACTCCCGCGGGAGCGAGCTCCCGGCCGGCCTCGGTCGGGGACTCGCCCGAAACGCACGAGGTGAGGAGCGCCGCAGCGGCGCCTAAGGCGAGGAGCGCGCGAGCCGGGGGGAGCATGAGCGTGTCACAGCTTGTACGCCCCTGTGCGGTCACCGCAATGGTGCCCCCTGCTCGGCTACCGCACCGACTCCATCACGCGAGCCGCACGCAGCACGGTCTCCTCGCGTCCGTCGGGCGCGACGAGCTGCGTCGCGAGCGGCAACCCACCGGCTCCGGTGCCCCACGGTACGCTGACGGCCGGCCACCCCAGCGCGTTGAAGGGACTCGTGAACTTCACCGACGCGATCTCTCCGAGCGGCGGAGCCACATCCGGCTGCGAGGGGGTGGACAGCACGTCGAAGCCCACGAGGCGCTGGCTCCAACGCTGCCTGGCCAGGCGTCGGTAGCGATGTGCCTGCACGAGGTTGGTCGCGTCGTAGGCGAAGCCGGTGAGGAGACGGCTTCGGCATGGCTCCCCGTAGGCGTCGAAGCGGTGCCGCAGTCCCGTGGCGTGGAACGCCGCGGCCTCGACGCTGAGGATCAAGAAGTTCACGGCCCGCAACAGGGCCATCTCGGGCAGGTCGACCTCCACCACCTCCGCACCCACGTCCCGGAGCGCGGAGGACGAAGCATGCCAAGCAGCGAGAGCCGCCTGGGCGGCGAGCGGCCGCCCGGTCCCGTCGTCACCGAGCGCGGCGACACGCAGACCCTTCGCGAGCTCGTCGGTGGCACCCGACGACACCGCGCCCCTCCCGCCGGCGAGCACGTCGAGCACGATCGCCGCATCCCCCGCGGAGCGCGTGAGCGGCCCACCGTGGTCGAGCGACCAGGCGAGCGGCACGCACCCCGCGAGGCTCACCCGGCCGTGCGCCGGCTTGAGGCCCACGACGCCGCACAGGGCGGCGGGAATGCGGATCGATCCACCCGTGTCCGACCCGAGCGCCGCATACACCATTCCATCGGCCACCGCCGCGCCCGAGCCGCTGCTCGAGCCGCCGGCGTCGCGCGTGGTGTCGCGGGGATTCGCCGTCGGCCCGTAGTGCGGGTTCCTGGAGCCCGGCCAGAACGCGTACTCGGGTAGCCTCGTCTTCCCCACGAGCACCGCGCCGGCGGCACGGAGCCGCTCCACGGCGACCGCATCCGTCTCGCTGACCTCGAGCACCCCCTTCGCACCGGCGGTGAGCGGCGTGCCCGCCATGGCGAAGAGGTCCTTCACGGCGACCGGCACGCCGTGCAGCGGCCCGCGGACTTCGCCTCGGCGGATCTCGGCTTCGGCGGTCCGAGCGGCGGCCCTGGCCTCGTCCGCGAGCACCATCTGGAACGCGTTCAGCTCCCCGTCGCGCTCGCCGATCCGGTCGAGGGCCCGCTCGAGGAGCTCGACGGGAGAGAGCGCGCCGTCTCGAATCAGCGGCGCGACCGCCCCTATGGTGTCGGGTATGCCGCCTTGGTCGCCGACGGCGCCCTTCGCACCCGACCCGGAGCCCAGGGGACCCGACGCCGGAGGGCGCCCGTCGGCGCGCCCCACCGCCGAGGCCAGGTAGTCCGGCTCCACACGAACGTCCAGGTCACGGAGCCGCAGGATGTATTCATCCATGCGAGCGAGCGAGCCGTCCGCCAGGAGGCGCTCGACGTCGGCATCGGACGCCGGGATCTCGGCCGCGCGTAGATTGATGCGCAGCCTGTCCGCGAGGTGATCAGCGCCGGTCGGCACCGGCGGGAACGGGAGTCCCGAACTCAGGCCGCACACTGAGCACGGCCAGGTACGCGTCCAGCGCCCGCTGCGCCTCGGCGGGCGCGGCGTCCCGGCTCAGCCTGCCCTGCTCGAGCGCCTGCGCGACCGCTCGCACCCGTGTCTCCACCTCTCGCAAGGCGGATTTGAGTCGCTGCATCTCCGCACCGCTGGCACCCGCGTGGCCCAGGATCTTGATCGGCTCCTGGATCATGCGAACGAGCGCTTCGGCGGTGGTCGCGGGGCCGGCCGTCTCACCGGCGGTGAGTGTCGCGGCGCTCCAGCCGTCCCGGAGGCGCGCGAGCGCTCCGTCCCACTCGGTCATGACCGGCTTCGGGCTCTTCTCGAGTCCGACGATCGCCTGGGCCCCGACGGGTGCAGGCCCCCCTGCGAGCGACATGCCAGCGAACAGCGCGAGAGCCGACGCGAGGGACAGAGCACGCATGGTCAGGCGTCGTGCGACGAGGAGCCGAGCGCGTCCGTCGCCACCAGGCCCTCACGGATGAGCGCCGAAAGGACGACGCGGCGGCTCTCCCAGTCGAGCCCGTCGTCCACGTCGCTCGCCATGACCGAGTCTCCCCTCAACAGACAGCGCAGCGTCTCGGCGGCCGCGGCGGGGAAATCCACCTCGCGCCCCCCGCTGACCACGACCACACGTCCGTTGCGCGACTCGATCTTGCCCGGCACCCCGGTGCGCCAGCGGACACGGTGATGCTCACGAACCCGTGCGGCACCCGATGCCTGACGCAGGAGATCGGTCGCACGCGCCCGCAAGCTCGATTCGAAGCTCTGCTGCCGTTCGCGCAAGACGGCAGTGAAGTCGACCTGTTCGGTGAGGCCCTTTGCGAGCGCGCCGAGCTCCTGCTTCAACTCCGACGCGCTACCGTGAGCGAAGCCGAACGGCACGTTGCGCCTCCACTCCGGCGAGCGCTCCGCCACCTCGGAAACGCAGTCCACGAGGAGGTCGGACCACGTGTACGGCATCACACCGAGCGTGATGTGGAGCGAGATCTCCTCGGTGGTGACGGCGGCGTGCATGATCCCGCGCGGGATGTACAGCACTTCCCCGGCCTCGAGGGTGAACTCCGCCTCCACCTCACCGGGCTCGTGCGCCTTGGGGTCGAACTTCTGGTCCTGGAGCGGCTGCTCCGGCCCACCGCCGTAGATCCGCCAGCGCTTCGAGCCCTCGACCTGGAGCACGTACACGTCGTGCGTGTCCCAGTGCGGCTTGAAGCCCTGCGAGTCGGGTGGGGTCAGGTAGATGTTCGTCTGCGTGCGGGCACAGACTTGTTCGGCGACCGCAGCGCACAGCCGCCGCATCCCTTCGTGGCGGTCCTGGAGCGCCCCGAAGATGATCGTCGCGCCCTCGGAGAAGAGCCGAGCCGCCTGCGCGGGATCGACCATGCCGTCTCGCCAGACGTACTCCGAGGAAGGGATGTCTTCGTCGGCGCGCACCAAGCGGATCGTCGGCAGCTTCACCCCGTACGTGCCGAGCACCTCGTCGAGCTGGGCGAGCGAGAGGAGGTCCGCGAAGCGATCCCGGGGATCCGATTGGGCGTGGAGCCAGCGACGGCCGAGGTACTCGGAAACGAAGCCCTCGGAGCTCGAGAGGCCCAGGATCCAGGCGATCGCATCCGACGCCAAGGACGGCGGGGACGCGCGTTCCGTCGACGGAGAGAGATCGGAGGCTGGCACGGTCGGTCGTCTAACGGTCGGTGATCAGATGACCCCGTCGGAGTCGCACGCATCACCCGTATCGCGGTCGAAGCGCGAAGCGTCGCGCTGGTCGCTGTCCGAGCGGATCGGGTCACCACCCTGGTCGCCGTCGCACGAGTCGGTGGGCTCGCAACCGGCCGTGAGGCCGAACAGGCCGGCCACGCCGGCCGCCCGAGTGAAACGGCCCAAGAAGGCACGCCGCTCGATCGATCGCGTTTCGACGTCCTCCTCACGGATCGTCGGGCGTCGCTCCTCCGATCCCATCGGCCCCTACGCCCTACTCAATCCGAGTCGCAGGGATCGCCGAGATCGGAGTCGGCGGGGTCTCCCGGATCCTGGTCCACGGGGTCTCCGCTGTCCTGGTCTCGGCAGGCATCGCTGCTTTCGCCGCACGCCGCGGTCAAGCCCAGCAAGCCGGCCATGCCCGCGACCGCGCTGAAGCGTCCGAGGAACGCGCGGCGCTCGATGGGACGGGACTCGATGTCTTCCTCGCGGATGCGTGGGTGCTCGTCGGAGGGTGTCATGCTCGTGGAGTCGGGGTGGGCCCGCTGGGGACTGCCGGGGCGTGAGCGAAAGATAAAGGCCGCCCCCGCCCTCCCGACAGGTGGTCGAGGCCGCAGGGCATGTCATACAGACCGTCTCCAGGGGTCACACACTGGGGAACACACTCACACACTCCGAGGGAGACGATCCGATGCCGACCTCACGACCGCGGGGCCGTTGGGCCCTGTTCGCCGCGGCCGCGCTCCTTACCGCCTGTCAGCCGTCCACCGGCCCGGATCTCGGGCCCCCGCTCGACATAGAGGCCGCTCTCGCCGACTACGCGGCCGTGGACGGGCTCCTCGGCTCCTCCGACTGGGAGGGCTTCCGTGCGTTGGCCGGGCGCACCCCCTACAGCGGCTCACCGGCCGGTGTGGAGGCGGTGGCCGCCCTCCACACGCTTGGCACCTCGGGAAGCCGCGCGTTCGCGCTCGAGCTGGCCGACCGTCTCGCCTCCGTGACGCCCCGAGCGGGCGGCCCCGCGGCGGCCCCGATCATCTCCCCGACGCATCGGGGTGCGACCTTCGTATACGACCCCGAGCTCGACCAGTACGCCGTGGACCCCGACCGCTCGGGTGCGCCGGCGACGGGCGTCCGTTTCGTGCTCTACGAGGTGGACCCCGAGGGGCGCCCGATCGTCGCCGAGGAGGTCGGCTACGCGGACCTGATCGACGAGGGCGACGGGAGCGCCGAGGACGTCGTGCTCCACCTGATCGTCGTGGTGGATGACCGCACGGTGCTCGACTACCGAACCACGGTCGACGTGGGCCTCACATGGGGTGAGATCACCGTCCTGGGCTTCCTCCAGAGCGAGCGCGGCGTTCGCCTCGACTTCGACATCGAGGCCCGCGGCACCCGTTCGCTCCAAGGTGGCACGCTCGACGTCTCGTTCGAGATCGGCGTGCAGGCGCGGCGCTTCTCGATCAGCGGCACGGTGAGCGGTGTCCAGCAGCAGGGCGCCGGCTCGGGTGACGTCGCGCTCATGGTCCGGCACGGAGCGCACACGCTCGAGGTGAGCGTCAGCATGTCGGGCGGTGAGCTCGACGGTGCGATCCACCTCAACGGCGAGCTGTTCGCCACGGTGACCGGTGATCCCGAGAACCCGACGATCCTCTCGGGTCGCGGCGACCCGCTGACCCCCCGGGAGCAGATCCTGCTGCACAGGGTGCTCGACACGGTCGAGGACGTCTTCGACCTCCTCGAGGACCTCGTCGACCCGGTCGACGAGATCGTCCTCGCCGGGATCATCCTGTAGCGGTGTCGGGTTCACCGCCGTCGCGACCTTCGTAGATTCCGGTCCGCCGCCGGGCGTCGCTCATGGGAGCGGCCTCGAGTCCGGGCGGCGGACCGGGCCCACCCACACCCCGAGGCTGACCATGCTCCGTAAGATCGCCGCGACCCTCCTGCTCACGCTCCCGGCCCTGGGCTCCGCCCCGGCCGGGGCCCACGCGCAGGAGTCCACGACCCGCGGCTTCAACCTGGGGCTGCATCTCTCGGCGGCGTCCCTCGAGGTCGAGGACGGCAACCGCAACAACGCGGGGGGCCTCGGGCTGATCTTCGGCTACGGGCTCAACCGCAACTTCGAGCTGTTCATCCAGCTCGACGGCGCCGAGTTCGACGTCGACGACTCCCAAGTCACCGGCCAGTGGACGATGGGCCACGTCGACCTCGGTGTGCGTTACCACTTCGCGAACTCGCTACGCTCCTGGGTCCCCTATCTGCAAGCCGCGCTCTCGGGTCGCGCCGTGGGCGTCGACAACGCCGTGGTGCAGGGAAACCCCGAGACCGACGTGGACTTCTTCGGGGGCGCTTTCACATTCGGCGGCGGGATCATGTTCTACTTCAACCAGACGCTCGCAGCCGACCTGCAGCTCCTCTGGAGCGGTGGCCAGTTCACCGAAGTGAAGGTCGACAACGTCACGGTGAGCGGGCTGGAGATCGACGCGCAGTCGTCGCGCCTGAACCTCGGTATCTCGTGGTGGCCCTGACCTGAGGGAGGCCCGGCGGTCCTCTCCGCCTCCTCAGTCGTTCCGACCGCTCCCGCGGAGGCGCTCCAGCGCCGCTTGCTGCTGCGGCGTGAGCAGGTTCTTGATGCGCACCAGCATCTCCAGGTGCGCTTGCTTGATCTGGCGCTCGGTGTCGAGCACCTGGTTGAGCTGATCCAGCGCCCGGTCGAGTTGCACTCGTGGCGCAGACATGGTCTCCGTGAGCTGCTGCATCTCGTCGAGCAGCTCCCACTGCAGGCGCACGACCCGTCCCTGAAGCTGCTGAATCATCTGGCTGATCGCGTCGCGTTGC
>JBFGFY010000145.1:0-8630 GCA_041579355.1 Longimicrobiales bacterium
GCTCCAGCTCCGCGCGGACGCCTGCATCGGGCTCTGAGGCCAATGCGGCCCTCAAGGAATGGGCGGCCTCCGCTCCGCCGATACACCCGAGCGCCCACGCTGTGTGCGCGCGCACGAGCGGCTCGGGGTCCGCGAGCGCAGCGATCAGCACGGGCACGGCTTCCGGAGCACCCCAATTGCCGAGCGCGACGCAGACGTTACGCAGCAGCCCCGCCCTCTTCGCCCTGCGGATGGGTGAGCGGCGGAAGAGGCGCCGGAAGCCCTCCTCGTCCGTCGCGAGAAGCCGCTCGGCCAAGCCCACCAGGGCCGGCCCCTCGGTGAGGTCGCTCGCGGCGTAAGCCGGCTCCGTGGCCCGCCGGGAGAACTGCTCGTTCCACGGGCAGACCTCCTGGCAGATGTCGCAGCCGAACACCCGGTTCCCGATCCCGGCGCGCAGCTCTCGGGGGATCGGTCCGCGCAGCTCGATCGTGAGGTACGAGATACACCGCGGCGCATCGATGACCGGCGCGCCGCTCTCGTCGCGGCCGAGGAGCGCGCCCGTGGGGCAGGCGTCGAGACACGCCCGGCAGGTGCCGCAGCGATCCTCGACGAAGGGGCGACTGGGCGGGAGATCGGCGTCGACCAGCAGCACGCCGAGGAAGAAGTAGGAGCCGCGCCGCGGGTGGATGAGCATGGTGTTTCGTCCGAACCAGCCCAGCCCCGCCCGCTGTCCGAGCTCGCGCTCCAGGATCGGCCCCGTGTCTACGTACGCCCTCCCTCTCACGCCACCCGCCACGCGCGCGTCGAGCCAGGCGAGCAACGCCTCGAGCTTGGCCTTCACCACGTCGTGATAGTCCTCGCCGCGCGCGTACCGGGCGATGACGGCCAGGGCGGGGTCATGGGGCACACCCGGCGGGTCCGGCTGGTCGTACTCGTGCGCTACGACGACGCACGAAGCCACGTCGGCCCATGTGCTCTTCAGGTCGAGTCGGCGCTCGACGGCGTCGTGTCGCCCGAGGTACGCCATCTCGCCGTGCCTCCCCTCGAGAAGCCAGGTTTGGTAAAAGGCGCCGTGGTCGCTCGGCCGGGCCGGTGTGACGCCGAAGAGCGCGAAGCCGAGTCGGCGTGCCTCGTCCTGCAGTCCCGCGACGAGGGCGTGGGGATCGGCGGGCTCGGTCACGGCCGCTCGGAAACCGGCGGCAGCTCGTAGCGGCGCCCCTTCCACGCCACGCGACGCCCCTTGAGCCACGAGCGCAGGAAGATGAACGCCCCAACGGCCGCGCCGATCGGGTAGAGCAAGCCGTAGCGTGCCGGCGCCCCCATCTGGCGGGTGAACACGGCCCAGAGCAGCACGCTGAGGGCGCACACGGACGCCGACCAGACGAGCCATGCGCCACCGGCGACGCCGAGCAGCGACACGGCCAGCACGATAGGGGGCACGAGCCAGAGACCGAGGCCCACGAGCAGCGTCAGCGCAGGAGCCACCGGCCGCAGCCACCGCGGCAGGCTCTGCAGCCCTCCGGTCACGAGATTCTTCGACCACCCGGCCACCAGGTCGCCGAGCGAGCGGTACATACGTGTGGCGAGGTCACCTTCCGCCGCCCGGACCCGGAGCGCCAAGCCGGCGCGCTTCAGGTGCTGGGCGATCGCGAGGTCCTCGACGACCTCGTCGCGCACCGCCTCGTGCCCACCGATCGCCTCGTACGCCTCGCGGCGGATGAGGATGTACTGACCGTTTGCGATGGCGTCACGCCAGCGCGGGCTCTTCGCCGTTTCCTCGAAGCGTGGAAAGCGAAAGAGCATGGTCAGGAAGACCTGCGGCTGCACGAGTCGCTCCCAAAACGTCTCCATGAGCTGGCGGCCCACGACCGTGAGGAGATCGGCCCGCTCGTCCTCGAGTCCGGCGACGGCACGCGTGAGGAGGTCGGGACCGTGCATGGTGTCGGCGTCCGTGAAGAGGAGGAGCGCCCCCTTCGCTTGGCGATACCCTTGCCAACACGCCCACGGCTTGCCGAGCCAGCCCGCCGGCAGCGGGCGCCCGTCGACTACCTCGACGCGTTGCGCCGTTCCACGCCCGAGGCCGCGAGCGAGCGAACCGGTGTCGTCTTCGCTGTCATCGTCTACGACTATGACCTCGAAGGAGGGGTAAGTCGACGCGATCAAGGAGCCCACGCACGTCTCGATGTTTGCGGCTTCGTTGCGGGCGGGCACGATGACGCTGACCAGGGGAGTGTCCGCGTCGCGTAGCTGCCCCGATGGAAGCTCCCGCGGCATCCGCACCCATGCGAAGAGAAAGACCGGGAGCGCCGCCCACGGGAGGGCGAGGAGGAGCGCGGTCAACACACGGCTCGTCCGGCGGCGGGCGAGCCGCCACGCCCGCCGCGTCTTACGGCCGGGCCGGTGTCCAGCGCTCCCCGTCGCGCGTGCGGTACTTCGCGAGCACCCGCTCGAGCGCCTCCTCGAGGTCGATCTTCTGCTCGTTCGCGATCACGAGGAGCACGAAGAGCACGTCGGCCAACTCGAGCGCCAGGTCCTGCTCCGGCTCGTCGGCCTTCTTGGGCTTGTGGCCGAAGCGGTGGTTCATCTCGCGCGCCAGCTCACCGACCTCCTCGGTGAGGCGAGCCAGATTGGTGAGGGGCGGCCAGTAGCCCTCTTCGAACTGCGAGATCCACGCGTCGACGCGCTCTTGGGCCTCTCGGAGCCTCACGGGACGATCACCAGCTTACCGAAGGTCTTTCCGTTCTCCAGCAGCTCGTGGGCGCGGCGCGTCTCCGAGAGCGGCAAGATTTCGTGGATGACCGGCCGCAGCTCACCCGCAAAGACGAGGCGCATCACCTCTCGGAACTGTGTCGTCGAGCCCATGGTGCTGCCGAGTATCGAAAGCTGCTTCCAGAAGACCAGCCGGATCTCGGTCACGCCGCGCGAGCCGGTCGTGGCGCCTGAGGTCACGAGCCGTCCGCCGGGCGCCAGCGCGCGCAGGCAGTTGGCCCAGACCGCCTCCCCGACCGTGTCGAGCACGACGTGGACCCCGGCCTTGTTCGTGTCGCGCCAAACCTCGCGCGAGAACTCCCCCTGTTGGCGGTCGTACGCGACGTGAGCGCCGAGCTCTTTCACCCGACGGACCTTCTCTGGGCCGCTCGTCACGGCGTAGACCCGCGCCCCGGCGCGGGCAGCGATCTGTACGGCAGCCGTGCCCACGCCTCCCGACGCACCGGTGATCAGGACCCGCTCCCCTGCGCGGAGCCCGCCGCGGTGGATCAGCGCGCGCCACGCCGTCACGAAGACGAGCCCCGCCGCGGCCGCCTCCGTAGCCGAGAAGCCCTCCGGCATCTCCAGGAGGTTCGGGGCCGGCACGACCGCGTATTCCGCGAATCCGCCCTGGGTGTGCTCGCCGACGATGCGCATGCGCGGGTCTTCGAAAGAATCTCCCTGCCCTTGCCCGTCGTACCATTCGTAGCCGAATGCCGGGTCCACACAGACGCGGGTCCCCAGCGGGACGCTCACGCCCGCCCCGACGGCGTCGACCACCCCCGCGATGTCGGAGCCGCCGATGTGGGGCATGGGGGTCTCGATGGGGAGTCCGCGCCGAACCCAGAGGTCGAGGTGGTTCATCGCGGCCGCCTCGACCTTGACCCGGACCTCGCCCGGCCCCGGCTCCGGCACCGGCATCTTCCGCACCTCCACGACCTCGGGGCCGCCGAACTCGGAGAAGACCGCGGCACGCATCGTCTTGGCCATGGATCCCCACTGTGGTGCGTCACTTTGGGCGTGCGAAGTCTAGGCCGCCTCCCTACGCGTCACAACCGACGCGGCCGGTGGCCGACATGGGGCGCTCTCTCTAGCTTCATTTGTTTCCATCCCCCCGAGCGCCCGTCCGCGCCCTGCGTCCACCCGATGGCCTCCGACACCCCACCCCCCGGCATGAGAGCCGACGACGCGACGCTCGGCGGCTACTTCCGGGTGCATAGCCGGCCGCCAGCCTACGACGGCCCCGACGGACATCCGTACACGGTCTCCCTGGAGGTCGAGAGGACGTCGAATCTGCGCGCGCCGCACGCGGCCTATCTCGTCTTCCCACGCTGGGCCGCCACAGGAGTCGGCATCGTCGGACACGTGGAGACGCCGACGCTCTTCGAGTGTGCCACGGCCGACGAGGCGCTCGAGCGACTCGGAGCTCTGACGCTCCTGGAAGTGCAGCAGCTCCTCCTCGAGGCGCTCGTGACCGAGCGTCAGGCGGCGGGATCGTGACTGCGCAGGCTCTCCGGATCACCGAGATCTTCTACTCGATACAGGGCGAGTCCACCTGGGCCGGCGTGCCCTGCACCTTCGTGCGCCTCACCGGGTGCCCGCTGCGCTGCGTCTGGTGCGACACGGCGTACGCCTTCCACGGCGGCAAGCTCATGACCTTCGAGGAAATCCTCGGGGAGGTGCGCGCCTTCCCGGCGACGGTGGTGGAGGTGACGGGGGGCGAGCCGCTCGCACACGCACCGGCGTTTCCACTGGTCGACCGGCTGCTCGACGAGGGGTACACGGTCCTCGTGGAGACTTCGGGCGCCTACGACGTCGCGCCCCTGGATGAGCGGGCCCACAAGATCATGGACCTCAAGTGCCCCGGCTCCGGAGAGGGTCACCGCAACCGCTGGGAAAACCTCGAACACCTCACTGGGCGCGACGAGGTGAAGTTCGTCGTCAAGGACCGCGTCGACTACGAATGGACGCGTGACACCATCCGCTCACGCGGCCTCGACGCACGCGTGGCCGAGGGCTCGCTCCGGGCGCTCCTCGTCTCCCCCGTGTGGGACGAGATCGATCTGGAGTCGCTCGCCGGCTGGATCCTCGAGGATGCGCTGCCCGTGCGCCTCCAGATGCAGCTGCACAAGCTCGTCTGGGGCCCCGAGCGGCAGGGCGTGTGATGGCCGGCGGCCCACTCGAGACCGACCCCCGCTTCTGGGTCCTGAGCGAGGCGCTCGCCTCCTACGCGAGCGACGCGAACGACCCCCTCATCCTCGAGGGCGATTACTTGCAGGCGTCCGTCGCGCTCGTGCTGCGGGCACGCGACCCGCTCGAGCTCCTGCTCATCAAGCGTGCGACCTCGGAGCGGGACCCGTGGTCCGGACACATGGCGCTGCCGGGCGGGAGGCGCGACGACGCCGACCACGACCTGCAGGCCACCGCGATCCGGGAGACTAGCGAGGAAACCGGCGTCGACCTCAACGGAGGCGGCCGCCCGCTCGGCCGGCTCGAGGAGGTGGCGCCGTCCAGCCCGCGGCTTCCGCGACTCACCATCGCGCCGTTCGTCTTCGGCGTCCGCTCGGACACCGTGGCGCGCGTAGCTAGCCGCGAGATCGAGCAGGTGTATTGGGTCTCGCTGGACGCGCTTCGCGCCACGGGCTCGCGGGACGTGGTCGAGATTCCGCTCCCGGGCGGCACACGCCCGTTTCCGTCCTTTCGCGTGGCCGGCGAGCACGTTTGGGGCCTGACCTACCGGATCTTGGAGCGCTTCCTCGAGGTCTATCCGGACGACAGGCTGACCGAGCTCAGACGTGTGTGAGGAGCAACTCCTAGGTCCCTCGCAACGGTCGTAGGGGCCAGCTACGTGCCCGCGCGAAGGGCCTCGGCCGTCGATCCCCTCGAGTCGATGCGAGCCGAGCAGAAGGGCCCTACTCGACCCACTCGGCGATGAAGACGTTGGTGTCGCTCGTCCCGCCGTTGTTCCGGTTGGACGCGAACACGAGGTGGCGTCCGTCGGGGCTGAAGACGGGGAAGCCGTCGAAGCCCTCCGAGCTCGTGATCCGCTCGAGCCCCGTCCCGTCCAGGTTGATCATGTAGATCTCGAAGTCGCGCCCCGAGGGATCTTGGTGGTTCGAGCTGAACACGATCTTCTCACCCGAAGGATGCCAGTAGGGCGCGAAGTTCGCCCCGCCGACGCTCGTCACCTGGCGTTGGTTCGAGCCGTCCGCATCCATCACGTAGATCTCGAGGACGCCCGGACGGATGAGCCCCTGACGCAGCAGGCGCTGATAGTCCTGCAGCTCCGGGCCCGCCTCCGGGTAGTGCGCCCGCCAGATGATCTTGGATCCGTCCGGCGAATAGAACGCACCTCCGTCGTAGCCGGGCCGGTTCGTCAGCCGCCGCACGTCCGAGCCGTCGGGCGCCATGGAGTAGAGATCGAGGTCGCCGTCTCGCAGGCTCGTGAAGACGATGCGGTCGCCGGCGGGCGAGAAGGTCGCCTCGGCGTCGTAGCCGTCCTCGGTCGTGAGCTGACGGAGGTTGGAGCCGTCCCGGCTGGCGACGAAGACGTCGTACGTCGGATAGATCGCCCACACGTAGCCCATCGAGAAGTCGGGCGGCGCGGGGCACGCGGCGTCGTGGTGGTGGGTAGAGGAGTAGAGGATCTGATCGCCGGACGGGTAGAAGTACGAGCACGTGGTACGCCCCTGGCCCGTGCTGACGAGGGTGGACTCGGCCGTCCACGGGTCGAGGAGGAAGATCTGGTCGCAGCCCGGACCGTCCGGCTTGTTCCCCTGATAGATGAGCATCGAGCCGTCGAAGGCCCAGTACGCCTCGGCGTTTTCGCCGCCCACCGTGATCTGGCGTATGTTGCGGAGGCGGCTCTCGCCCGGCATCTGGAGCTGGACGCCCTCACCGGCGAGGTTGGCGAGGGGCGCGGCCTCCTCGGCCGTGTCCCCAGCGCAGCCGATGAGCAACAACGACAAGGTCAGGACAGCAGGAAATCGATGATTCACGACGTTTGCACCTCACTCAGGACGTTCTTGGCCGCGCTGGCCCTCTTCGCGGTCTCCACTTCACACGCGCTCGCCCAAAGCTGCCCCGACCCGAGCGCGCTGACCAGGGGACTCGACGGAGCCCTCGCTCACGTGCGCTACCTCGCAGCGGACGGTCTCGGAGGCCGCGCGGTCGGCACCGAAGGCGAGCGGTGCGCCGCCGACTACCTGGTACGCCGATTCGCGGCGTTGGGCCTGCAGCCGGGCGGAGAGCAAGGTAGCTGGTTCCAGGCGTTCCGAATCCGTAGAGGTGCGGAGACGGGGCCGAACAACCGCCTCGTGGTCGGCGGACGCGCCTACCGGCAGGGCACGGAGTGGGTGCCCCTCGGCTTCTCCGCCACGGGGAGCGTCGAGGGCCGCCCGGTCTACGGGGGCCATCTACTCAGCAGCCCGGGAAATCCGGCCGACGAGTTCGCCCGGCTCGACATCTCGGGTCGCTTGGTCGTGGTCGAGTGGGGAGACCCCGACGCACCGCACGGGATGTCCTTGCGCGCCGACCCGCACTTCAAGGCCACGGTCGCCGCCGGGCGCGGCGCGGCCGCCATCCTGATTCTGGCGCCCGAGGGAATGGAGCTCCCGGGCCTGGACGACGAGACGCGCGTACAGCTCGGCATTCCGGCGGCGATGGTGAGCGGACAGCTCGCCGCGACGGTGCGCGAAGCGCTCGTCGCCGGTTCCCCCGCCCGTCTGGTCACCGACGTCCGCGTCACGACCGCGGAGGCCCGCAACGTCCTTGCGGTGCTGCCCGGCACGAGCCCGACGCTTCGCGACGAGTACGTCGTCGTCGGCGCACACTACGACCATTTGGGGCACGGGGGTGAGGGCTCGCTCGCTCCCGACGAGTCCGCGGTGCACAACGGCGCGGACGACAATGCCAGCGGCACCGCCGCGCTGATCGAGATCGCGCGCCGCCTACAGGATGGCCCGCGTCCGGAGCGCAGCGTGCTCTTCATCGCCTTCACGGGTGAAGAGCGCGGCCTCTGGGGCTCGGCCTACTTCGTCGAGGAGCCCACGGTCCCACTCGAAGACGTGGTGGCGATGCTGAACCTCGACATGGTGGGCCGGGTCACGGACGACGCGCTGACGATCTTCGGCGTAGGCACCGCCGCAGAGTGGGAGCGCGTCATCGAGGCGGCGAACGCGGGGCTGGCGCGCCCGCTCCGCATCGCGACGGCGCCGGACGGGTACGGGCCGTCCGATCACTCCTCCTTCTACGGCAAGGGCATCCCGGTGCTGCACCTCTTCTCCAACACACACGAGGACTACCACCGGCCGACGGACGATTGGGAGAAGATCAACGCCGAAGGGCTCGAGCGGGTGGCGGATCTGACCGCGCGGATCACGACGCGACTCGCGGCCGGTGGAGCGCAGGCAGTCGCGCTTACGCCGGTCCGGCAGGAGCGACCCGCTCCGGCGC
Organism: Longimicrobiales bacterium; assembly: GCA_041579355.1. Lineage (GTDB taxonomy): Bacteria > Gemmatimonadota > Gemmatimonadetes > Longimicrobiales > Gaopeijiaceae > UBA2982. The sequence continues at coordinate 8,182 of JBFGFY010000145.1, forward strand.
AGGGTGGCAGCAGCGGCTACGGGCCGTACCTCGGGACCATTCCCGACATGACGCCGCGAGACTTCGGCCTCCGCCTCACGGGTGTGCGCGAGGGGAGCCCTGCCGCGCAGGCGGGCCTGAGGCCGGGCGACGTCGTGGTGGAGTTCGACGGGAACCCCGTCGCCGACATCTACGCATACACGTACGCGCTCCAGGCGAAGAGGCCCGGAGACGTGGTCGAGATCGTGGTGGAGCGGGACGGCGAGCGCGTTACCGTGACCGCCACGCTCGGGGAGAGATAGGACGGACCATGCAGATCCGATTCGGTTCCTCGTTCGCTCCGAGCCGCCTCTTCACGGCCGCGTGCCTCAGCGCGGGCGCGACCCTCACGACCTCCGGCGCCCCGCCGCTCTCGGCGCAAGCGGTGCAGGCGGTGACGGAGGCCCGCTACGTCGCCAGCCCCATCTCCC
>JBFGFY010000146.1:0-8603 GCA_041579355.1 Longimicrobiales bacterium
GGGGGGTGGAAGAGTCGGGTCATCCGGCCGAGACGTTCGCGCCGGACCGGTGGGCCGTGCTGGAGGGGAAGGGGCGGTCCGCCAAGGAGATCCTGCACTTCGGCTTCGGGCACGGGCCGCGCGTCTGCCCGGGGAAGTTCCTCGGCCTCTTGGAGGTCGGTCTGGTGGTGGGTGCCTTCGTGAAGGTCTTCCGCTTCTCGGCGCCCGAGCCCGAGCGGGAGGCCCGTGCCGGTGTGTCCACGAAACCGGCGGGCGGGGTACTCGTGGATCTCGAAGTGCGGCCTGTAACCGTATCTGCCACACTCGAATAGGGCTGTCGACCTCAGGCAGAATCAGGGGGCCGCTGGGTTGCCGCTGACCCCGTCCATACGGACCGGAGCCCCGACGCCCCCCACGAGTCGGACCGGGTGTCGTAGCGAGCGCGTGGTGGTTACCGTACGGCTCCAGGTCGTGGTTGTCGCGGACGCGGAGGGTTGGAGATGGCGACGGAGTCCAGGGTGCCGAGGGGTGGCTCGAGCATGCTGAAGAAGATCCTGATCGGGCTGGGGATCGCCCTGCTCGCCGCGGTCCTCGTCGGCGGTGGCGTGTGGACCCTATCCTGCCCCTGCGAGGGGACGCCGGGCTTCGTGCTCCTGGGCGAGGTGCAGGAGGCGCCGGTCACCGACTGGAGCTTCGCCAACGACGTGGCGCTCTGTCAGGTCCAGATCAGCGTGGGGCTGCGGCCGCACTCCGTGAACCTGAACTGCATGGCGACCCCGGAGGGTGAGCTCTTCCTCAGCTGCTCCGTGGGGTCCCAGAAGTACTGGTGCCCCCGAGTGGGGCCCGACGAGCCGGGCCGCCTCCGGCTGGACGGGGTCGTGTATCCTGTGGTGCTGAACCGCGTCACCGATCCGACCGTGCTGGACCGGGCGTGGGCCGCGCGCATCACGAAGCTCCAGAAGCCCGCGGTCCAGGCCGTGCAGCCGGGCGGGGGCGCTCCGCCGCCGCTCGACCAGCCGCGTCCGGGCCACTGGTGGACGTTCCAGGTCCGCTCGGCGGGCTAGGCGCGGGACGACCAAGGCCGTTCACATCCAGAGGCGCTCCTCGTCGGCGTCGACGCGGCGCCGCGGCGAGGCCACGAGCTCCACTTCGGCGTCGCCGGTCACCCGGAGCTCCCGGGACACCGGCTCGAGGTCGATCCGGCGGACGCTCAGCTCGAAGGTGCCGCTCGCCACACCTACCTCGGCGGCGCCCCGCTCGTCCGTTACGGCTTCGTAGGGACCCACGCGCACCTCGACGCCGGCCAGGGAGGCCTCGTGCGCGAGGACCACTCGGACCCGGACGACGTGCTCCGGTGGGTCGAGCGTCCGGAAGCTGAACGTGCCCTGGCTGGCTTCGTGCGGCACCTCGCCTTCGGGGGTCGGAAAGTGGGCGTCCAGGAAGAAGACGCCGGGCTGCGCCGGCGCCGCCAAGGTCACCTCGGCCTCGTAGAGCCCGTCCGTGCCCGGCCGCGTGGCCCGCTTCAGGGCGCCTGTCCCGACCTCGCGCCCTGCGTCGTCCCGGACCTCCACGCCGTGCCCGCGGAGAGGACACCCCTCGCGGCACTTCACGCCCACCCACACGGAGAACGGCCTTCCTCGCACGGGGGAGGGGACCCCCCAGACGGCGAGGCTCGTCGCGTGCGGAACGGTACGAGTCACGACGGTGAGCGTCGCAGCCTCGTGGGCGTGCTCGCCCGCGACGGTTGCGGGCAGGGTCACCGTCCAGCGGACCTCGCCGACCTCGGTCGGCGCTCGGGCGACGACGCGTGCGAGCGCCGCTCCTCCGTCGTCCTCCTCCCACGTGACCGAGGCGCCGACGTCGGTGTTTCCGGTTGCTACGGTGAGGTGGGACGAAGCCAGGTCACACCCCGACGGGCAGCACACCCGTACGCTCCAGCGCACCTCGGTGCCGGCGGGCACCTCGGGCTCAGGAGGCTCGACGAGCTCCAGCGTGGGGCGGTGGACGCCGTCGCCGCCCGTACCGCTCACACGCTTCGTGAGGCGCTCGCGACCGCGGAGCGGGCCGCGACACGGCCGAAGAGCGCACAGCGCCCGAGCCCGTGCTGGGGGAAGCCCCCCATGGCCTCGCCCGCGCAGTAGAGCCCCTCGATCACCTGTTCGTCGAGGTCGATCACACGGCACTGGGTATCGACCCTCAGGCCGCACAGCGAATCGTGCAGGATCGGAGTCGACCAGGCCGCGTAGAACGGCGGCGTCTGGATCTTGTAGAGAGGCCGCGGCTTCCCGAAGTCGTCGTCCACGCCCCTGTCCACGAAGCCGTTGTAGCGGGCGACCGTCTCCTGCAGCGTGCGGCCGTTCATCGGCAGGGTCTGGTAGGGATTACGGACCTTGCCCGCCAGCTCGACGAGCGTGTCGGCGGAGTAGAAGTAGCCGTCGGGGTCGACGTTCGGCGGCCTCGGGTCCCACCCTTGACGCCGAACCGCGTCGGCATCGAAGACCGCCCAGATCGGTCCACCGCCGTTCTTCTTGTTCGGGTCGCCGCTGTAGGACATACACCCCGCGAAGAAGGCGTGTGAGTCGTCCGTCTCGTCGTGGAACCGCACGCCCGTCTGCTTCACGAGGATGACGTTCTGCCAATCGACCTCCGAGAGGCCCGAGGCTCGCGCCTTGTCGAAGACGGGGCTGTCCGGCTGCCACCAGAGGCTCGAGTAGCCCCACCGGCACCCGATGTGCTCGGTCTTCGAGATCCAGGCGCCCGCCTCCATCGTCTGGCTCGCGGTGCCCCAAAGCGCGGCGCCGAGCTTCATGGCCACCAGCTCACCGTCGGCGTTCTGGCTCGTGTAGGGCTCGCCCGCCGTCTGGTACTCCTCCGTCAGCCGGGGATCGAACATGCGGCGGAACGCCACGTTGCTCGTGTGCCCGCCCGTCGCGAGGATCACGCCGCCGGTGGCGCGGATCCGCAGCGTGCGCCCCTCGTTCTCGACGACCATCCCGACGACGCGCTTCGTGTCGGGGTCCTGGACCAGGTCGGTCATCTTGTGGAGCAGCAGGATCTGCGCGCCTTTGGCCCGTGCGCTCTTTTCGAGCGCTCGCAACAGGCCGGACCCCAGGCGCGTCGGGTAGGACGTGATCAGCTCCTCCCGGACCGGCCACTGGACCGTCCGCCCGTTGCGACGGTCGGCTCCGATGGCCTCGTCCATGAACTCCACGCCGTTCTCGACCATCCACTCGAACGTCTCGGCGCTCAGGTCGGCGTAGACCCGCGTGAGGTCGCGGTCGGTGTAGCGGCTCTGCAGGTTGTCGTGCCGGATCCAGTACTCGAAGACCGCGTCGGCCGAGTCCTCGACTCCGCGACTGCGCTGGCGGCTCGTCCCGCCCCCGAGGTTCACTCGCCCGCCGCTGAGTATGCCGTGGCCTCCGATGTCGTAGTTCGCCTCGGCGATGATCACGGACGCGCCCCGGTCGAGCGCCTCGATGGCGGCCGAGAGGCCGGAGGTTCCCGCGCCGGCGATCACGACGTCGGCGCTCAGGTCCCATGCCTCGCCCGGAGCGCACGTGGCGAGGCTGGCCAGGGCGGTGGAGCCGAGCCCGACCGTGGCCCCTCTCCTGACGAAGTCCCTTCTGCTGATCGAGTCCTTCCGAGCTTCGTCGCTCACCTCATACCTCCGGGCTCGAGGGCGCCCCATCGTTCGGCCTAAGATGCGGCCCAGCCGGGTAGCGCGCGAGGGCCAGGGGGGAGGGGCCCGGAGAGCCCCTGGCGGACCTCGGCGAGGGGCGCTTCCCGTCCCGCTCTAGGCTACCGGGGCGTCCAGACGAAGACCTCCCAGTCGCGCAGCGGATCGGGCCCTCCGACCGCCCGGTCCATCGGCATGCCGGTCCGGGCGGAGTACTGCTCGAGCAGCGGGATCCGTGCGTCGCCGAGGACCTCCGTGGCCCGCATCGCGTACGTGGCGTCGCCGATGCGCAGCCAACCGTGACCGTCGCCGTCCCGGACGCGCTGTGCCCAATAGCCGCCATCGGGCCGCGTGGCCGTGATGACACCGTTCGGAGTCCCGACGTACGAGAGGTAGATCACGAAGGGGGGGAAGCCCGCGAGCTTCATCTTCAGGTTGCGACGGGGCTCGTTGAGAGGTGTGAAGTCGGCGGGTGGGGGCGTCGGTGTGCCGCCGAGAATCACCCCGGGCGTGCGCTGCCAGCCCGTGTTGCCGGGGTAGGGGGCGGTGAAGACCCAGGCCAGAATGCCGAGCACGACCACTCCGCTCGTCACCAGGGCAGTGATTCGACCCTTTCCCTTCATCGAGTCTTCTCCCAGTCGATATCCGCACGCGGTTGCTTCCGGGAATACTGCGACGAGGAGGCCCTGTTGTCGAATCCCGGGGCCGCCGAGGTGAGGGCCGCGACCGCTGCTGCTCTACGAAGGCGAGCTAGAAGCGGTGCGTGTAGTTCAGCTTGATCGAGCCCCCGTTGGAGAGCGTCCTCAGCTCGGGATCGTCTAGGATCCCCCCGCCGAAATTGCGCCAATTGTGCGTGTACACGAGGTACACGTCGTTGCCGGGCTGCACGATCCAGCGAAGGCGCAGGAAGAGACCCACCACCTCGCTCACGTCGTCGTATTGGAGCTGGTTCGTCAGGCCCACCCAGGGGTTGGGGGTCCACTGGCTGGTCAGGCTGTACACGTTCGCCTGGAAATCGCCTTGCGGGTGCGTGACGTCGTTGTGCTCGAAGTTGATGCTGAGGTTCACGAGCGCGCTCGGCCGCAGGTTCAGCACGCCGTTGATCCGCGTGCGATCTCCGTCCCAGAACCCGCCTCTCGAGAAGCTGGCGAACCCGCCCGCCCGTCCCCCGGGCGGGGTGTTGCCCGACACCTGGTACTCCCACCAGCGGTAGTCGCCGGGGGTGAGGCTCACGTTGGAGCTGATCGGGAAGTTGCGCTCCAGGAACTCGTGCGAGCGCGTGGCCTGCACGCTGACGCGGGCGCCGCTCTGGAAGGTGATTCCGAAGGCGTCGAGGCGGAGCTCCTGCTCCTCGAGGTTACCCCCCCTCGGGCCACTCATCGTCCGCTGCTCCCGGTACTGGGCGCCGAAGCTGAGGTTGCGGATCCAGCTCACGTCGGGCCGCGGGCTCCAGCTGATGTTCGGCTCGACGCGCCGGAAGTTGTTACGGACCACGAATCCGAGTGCCGGGTCGTAGTCGTCACCGAACTCCCGGTACGAGATGTGCGCGTACCAGATGTCGTTGGGATAGACGAGCCGGGCTCCCCGGGCCGAGAGGCGTCCGAACGAACGCGGGAAGCTCGCCGTCGACTGGGGGTCCAGGTCCGAGTTCCACGCCACGAAGGCGTTGAGCGAGAGATTCTTGTCACCGAGGAAGCTCCGGGTGGCGAGCTCCGCGTCGACGCCGGCCGTGTGTGCCGCCATCGAGCCGAGGCCCGTGGCGTCGGTGGCGTTCGACCGGAGGGTGTAGATGAATCCGAGCGACGACTGCTCCCAGAAGCGTCGCTTGACACGAGCCACCGTGAAGTCCTCGCGCTGGATGGTGAGCTCTTGTGCGGCCGCCGCGTCGAGATAGGTGTGGTCCCTCGTCCCGATCTGATAGAAGCCCAGCTCGTACGGCCCGGCCTGCCCCGTGAGGCGGGTCCCGTAAAGGATCGGGAGCGGTTGGCCCGAGCGCGGGTCGAGTCCGATGTTGCGCGAGTAGAACGGCTGTGCACCCTGCCTCGGCACGAAGTCGAACACCCCCGAGCCCTCCAGGAAGAAATCCCGCAGCTCGGGGAAGCGGAGCGGGAAGCGCGTCAGGTTGACCTGCCGCCGGTCCGCCTCGACCTCCGCGAAATCCGTGTTGACGCTGGCGGACGCACGCAGGCTGGAGGTCACGCTGTAGTTGACGTCGAGGCTGACGTCGTAAGGAAAGGTGTGGTCGTCGTAGGCCGCTCCGCAGCCGGTCGGATCCGTGCACGGGGTGTGCCGCCAGCTGGCGATCGCGGAGGGCACGGCTTCGAGGCCGATTCCCTGGGACATGCCGCTGAGGCCCCTCATCCGCCCGGCGAAGACCGGGTTCCCGAGGCCTTCCGTGCGGCGCCACCCCCTCCAGAGGATGTCCTCGTTCTTCCGCCGGATGGTGCGTTCGAAGTTGATGCCCCATTCCGTCAGGGCGGGGTTGAAGTTCAGCGTGCGGAACGGGATCCGGATCTCGGCGGACCATCCGTCCGGGCGACGCTGCGTGCGGGCTTCCCAAATCCCGTCCCACGCGTTGCCCGCTCCGCCGAACCCTCCGGGGCCGCCGCGACCACCCCCGCCACCTCCGCCACCGCCGCTGACGAGCCCGTCGACCATCGCCCCGGCCGGGTTCACCTCGAAGCGGTAGCCGGTACGCCCGTCGAGAAACGTGTCGAGGATGAAGGCCAGCCGGTCGTCGTTGAAGAGGGAGCCGTCGCGCTGCCGCTGCGTGGCCACGATCCCGGACGGCTCGTCGAACAGGATGGCCGCGAGGTAGAGGTTGTCCTGGTCGAACGCGGCACGGATCTCCGTGCGTTCCGTGGGTGCGCTCCCCTCACGGGGCTCTTGCTGGGTGAAGTCGCTGATCGGGGAGGCCTCGAGCCACGCCTCCTCCTCGATGCGTCCGTCCACGTCGATGGAGCGGCCGGCCAGGTCCAGCGCGAGTAGCACGGTCGGCTGGCCTGCGGCGCCCGCATCGGCCCGGGGGGCCGCTTCCACCTGCTGAGCAGCCGCCGGCGCGGCCAGGCAGAGCGCGTAGGCGGCGTGGAAGAGCAGGGCGAGCGGCTTCGAGCCGGGCAAGACGATACTCCCGTGCGAGGCGAAAGGTCGGATTCGCATCATCGAACGAATCGTGCGCGCTGACCAGGGCAAGGGATCGGACGGCGGCTGCGAATTTTCCGAGGCCCCCGCCACCCCTTAGGTTAGCGGCGGCAAAGAGGGCAACGTCATCGACGAGGTGATCGTGCTGCGCACAGTCGAGTTCCTACACCGGGGCCGACGATACCGGGGGGAGGTCGGACCCGTTCCAGGTGGGGCGCCCGAGTTCCGCGACGGAGCTTGGTTCGTCTCGATGAATGGCGGACCGGTACGCCGGGTATTCGAGGCCCACCCCGACGATGCGGACACGCCGGAGTTCCGGCACCGCATCGTGATCGCGACGTGGCTGACCGAGGGATACAACCGGCGGATCACCGGAGAGAGGAGGAAGCAGAGAGAGCGGGACCCCTCCGTGCCCGATCGGAGGACCGGACCCGACCGGCGACCCCCGTTGTCCGATTAGGGCGCGTGCGCGACCTTCAAGTCCGACCGCATCCGGACGGTCCGATCCGTGGACCTGTCTCGTAAGTCGTTGATCATAAGTAGCTTATAGCACAACGGGGCGTGGCGCAGTCCGGTAGCGCACCTGCTTTGGGAGCAGGGGGTCCCCGGTTCGAATCCGGGCGCCCCGATCGAGTTCAGCCGAAGGCCCGCACGCTTGCGGCGCCCGGATGAGAACCGGAGGTTCGAGCCGAGGCGCACGAAGGCTCACGGTATGGCTGTCCGCTGACCGCCGAGACGATCGAGCGAAGCGAGATCCATCCGGGCGCCCCGATGATGAAGCCTCGGAGCGGCGTCCCTACTGCTTCACGACGCTGTCCAGATAGGCGGCGTTCGACACGGCGACCACGCGATCGCCCTGCTGCATGAGCGTCTGGGTCGGGGTGATGCCCATCAGCTCACCGCGCTCCCCCATGATCTCGATCTCGCGTCCGACCTCGAAGGTCTTACGAGCGTAGTAGCCGGCGATGATGTTGCGGGTGATGTCGCGGCTGCCGAGCCCGAAGGCGAGACCGAAGGCGATGGCCAGGGCAGCGAGCACCGACGCGGTGACGATACGGATCATTTCCGTGTCGATCTGCAGCTGGCTGATCGCCATGATCCCGAGCACGAACAGGATGAGGGCGGTGACCAGGCCCCCGAGCGAGGATCCGAATTCGATGCCGGCGTTGCCGGCCGCCTCGCCGACCGCACGGCCCGCCACCTGGGCTGCCGCGCCTCCGAGCACCAGGATCAGGAGCGCGGCGACGATGTTCGGCAGGTAGCCCATGAACGTGCCGATCGCGCTCGAGATGGCCACGAGCCCCATCGCGTCCGCGGCGGTGCGGGCGAAGAGGATGAGCAGGAGGTAGTACACGATCCGCGGGACCAGCGTGTTGAGCGACTCGCGGATCCCGATTCTCTGGACGGCCTGGTCGATGCCCACGCGCTCCACCAGGGAGTCGAACCGCACTCGCGTCATGATCGTTCGCAGGATCCGCTCGACGACCCTCGCAACCACGAGCGCGACGACGACCAGGACGATCGCGAGCAGCACGGTGGGAGTCCAAGCGATCAGCGAATTGAGCGCACTCTGGTACGTGGCTACGAGCTGCTGCCCGATCTGTGCCAACATCAGTCACTGCCTCCTCGGTTGGACTCCTTGGGCTCGACGAGCGAATAGACCATCGAGAGGAACTCGCGGGCGACGACACCGAGCGCAGACCAACTGAAGATGAGGACGTGCGCCCCCAGCCGACGCCGGCGCAGCGAGCGGATGACCCGCTCCTTGAGCTCGGGGGAAGCCTCCTCCTCGAAATCCTTGAGAAGA
>JBFGFY010000147.1:0-8596 GCA_041579355.1 Longimicrobiales bacterium
AGCGCACGCGAGAGCCGACGAGGCTCGGACGCGCGTGCGCGCGCCCGCTCCACCGCGTTCTCGCCGTCCGCGGCTACGCGGCGGCTCGGGGGGAGCGGCTCGGTCTCACCGAGCAGCCGCTCGAGCTCCGTGGGAGACGCACGCCGCAAGACTTCGGCGCCGAAGGGCAGCACGCCGGTGAGCAACTCGTACAGCACCACTCCGAGGGAGTACACGTCCGCCCGGGTGCCGACTCCCTCCGCCGGCGACAGGGCCTGCTCGGGACTCATGTACTCGATCGTGCCGAGCACCGCGCCGAAGGCGGTGTGGGCCGTGCTCAACCCGTGATCGGGCGAGTCGACACGCGCGATCCCGAAGTCGATCACCTTGGGTGCGGGCTCACCGTCCACCTCCGTCACGAGGATGTTCGAGGGCTTCAGGTCACGGTGAATGACCGTCTTCTGGTGGGCGTATTGGACGGCGGCGAGCACCTTCAGGAAGAGGCGGATGCGCGCAGCGACGTCGAGCCGGTGGAGGTCGCAGTAGGGGATGATAGGGAGGCCCTCCACCGCCTCCATGGCGAGGTAGGGAAGTCCGTGCTCCGTGGTGCCGGCATCGAAGACGTGCGCGATGTACGGGTGGTCCAGCGCCGCGAGGGTGCGGCGCTCCGCCGCGAAGCGCTCGATCACACGCGGGGCGTGCGTGCCGGGCTGTAGCACCTTCACGGCGACGTCACGCCGGAGTGGCTCCTCCTGGCGTGCGGCGTAGACCACCCCCATGCCACCCACGCCGAGAACGTGCCGGATCCGGTAGGGCCCGATCCGCTCCGGCACCTCCCGGACCCGGGCATCCACCACCCGCGCCGCTGCACGTCCGACCTGCGCCTCGAGCTCGGCGGTGAGCCCTTCGAGGCCCGTGCCGGCCGCGCGAGCGAGGAGCGACCCGACCTCCGCACGGAGCGCGGAGTCGTCACAGCGTTGCTCCAGCCATGCCTCGCGGTCGGGTGGGGGCACTTCGAGCGCCTCGCCGACCAGGTCCATCACCTGGCGAAAACGCGTAGGGTCCATGTCAGACTGCGGCGAGCTCCCGGCTCAGCCAGAGGCGCGCGGCCGCCCAGTCCTTGGCCGCCTTACGGCGTGAGACACCAAGGGAAGAGGCGGTCTCGTCGAGCGTGAGGCCGGTGAAGAAGCGGAGCTCCACGAGGCGCTCGAGCGCGGGGTCGAGCTCGCCGAGCCGGACGAGCGCCTCGTGGAGCGCGAGCACGTCGGTCGTATCGCTCTCGTCGGAGACCAACTCGGGCTCCAAGGTGATCCGCCGCCACGCGCCGCCGCGCTTGCTCGCCTTCCGCTTCCTCGCTTCGTCCACGAGGACCTGGCGCATCGCCCGCGCGGCGATCCGGTAGAAGTGCGACCGGCCCTCCCAGTCGACGGGTCGGCCTCCCGCGAGGCGCAGGTAGGCTTCGTGGACGAGGGCGGTGGGCTGGAGCGTGTGGCCGGCTCCCTCGCGTCGCAGCTGCCGGGCCGCGAGGGCGCGCAGGTCGTCGTAGACGAGCAGCAAGAGCTCCTGCGCCTGGGTTGGATCGGACAGATCCGCGTCGCGCAGGGCTTCGGTGATTCGGATCGAAGGGTCGTCCACGGATTCAGGCTCCGGCCGGTGGGAGGGTGTAGGCCGGTCCGCCTCAGCGGTAGCATAGGAGGGGTGGAGAGCGGTCGGCTAGGCCGGGGGGCGCGGAGGGCCGGACGACCGGTCCCTCGGGCGACCTTGCGTCACCTCTTCGGGTCGTGGGATGTTGCGGCTTCCCGTGATTCCCCGCAGCCCGTGAGCGATATGCGATCCTTCTCCCGCAGGGCGTCGACGACGGCCCCGCTGTGGGCGCTCCTCGTCGGTTGGCCCTCCCCCGCCCCAGCCCAGAGCGTCGCCGACCACACGTACACGGCCGAGGCGATCCAGGCCGGCTCGCGCGTCTACGTCACCGAGTGTGCGCTCTGTCACGGGCCGAACGGCGACCGCGTGGACGGCGTCAACCTGCGCCGGCAGGTCTTCCGGAGCGCGCGCTCGGACGACGACCTCCGCCGGGTCATCACGAACGGCGTGGGCGGGTCGCGTATGCCGGGCATCGCGCTGCAGCCCGCCGAGCTCGACGGCATCGTAGCCTTCATACGCGCCGGCTTCGATCCCGATGGTGTGGCCGTCCGCGTCGGCGATGCAGCGCGCGGCCGCACGGTCTTCATGGGAGCCGGCAACTGCACGATGTGTCACCGCGTGCAGGGCCAGGGCGGTCGGCGCACCGCGCCCGACCTGAGCGACATCGGATTGGTGCGCACGCCGGCGCAGCTCCAACGCACGATCCTCGATCCCACCAGCGGACTGATGCCGATGAACCGGCCGGTGCGGGCCGTGACGCGGTCGGGAGAGACGGTGCGCGGCCGGCGGCTCAACGAAGACACGTTCACGATCCAGCTCGTCGACACGCAGGAGCGGCTCCGCTCGCTGGTGAAGTCCGAGCTCGTCGAGCTCGAGGTCTCCCCGCGGGCTTCCATGCCGACCCCGCGCCTGACCCCCGACCAGGTCGCCGACCTGATCGGGTACCTGCTCACCCTGAGGGGCCTGCCCGCGAGGGACGTATCATGAGGACACTTCGCACTGCGGCGCTGGCCGCCTTCGCGCTCACGCTCGGCGCGCCCGCGGGCCTCACGGCCCAGGTGTCGTACGAGCGCATCCTGAACGCGGCGAACGAGCCCGGAAGCTGGCTCACGTACAACGGCACCTACATGAGCCAGCGGTACAGCGGGCTCACGCAGATCACGCGCGACAACGTCGGCGACCTGCAGCTCCAATGGATGCTTCCGAACCAGGTCTTCGGCGCGTGGCAGACGAACCCGCTCGTCTTCGACGGTGTGATGTACATCACCCAGCGGCCGAACGACGTCATGGCGGTCGATCCGGTCACGGGCCGCGTCTTTTGGCTCTACCGTCACACGAACGCCGAAAACGCGCTCGTGTGCTGCGGCGCGAACAACCGCGGCGTCGCGGTGCACGGCGACAAGCTCTTCATGGGCACGCTCGACGCGAACCTCGTGGCGCTCGACCGCGTCAGCGGCAAGCCGCTCTGGCAGACGCGCGTGGGTGACGTGAACCTCGCCTACTCGATCACCATGGCCCCCCTCGTGGTGAAGGACAAAGTGATCGTGGGCGTCGGCGGCGGTGAGTTCGGCATCCGCGGCTACATCGCCGCCTACGACGTGGAGACCGGCCGCGAAGTGTGGCGCTTCTATACGATCCCCGGGCCGGGTGAGCCGGGCCACGAGACGTGGGAGGGCGACGACTGGCGGTACGGCGGGGCCTCGGTCTGGGTCACCGGCTCGTACGACCCCGACCTGAACCTCACCTACTGGGGGATCGGCAACCCAGGCCCCGACTGGAACGCCGCGCAGCGCCCCGGCGACAACCTGTACTCGGACGCGGTGGTCGCGCTCAACGCCGACACGGGGCAGCTGGTCTGGCACTTCCAATTCACGCCCAACGACGGCTACGACTACGACGCGGTCCAGGTGCCGGTGCTCGCCGACATGCAGTGGAACGGCCAGCAGCGCCGGCTCATGTTCTGGGCCAACCGGAACGGGTACTTCTACGTGCTCGACCGCGAGGACGGAGAGTTCCTGCTCGGACAGCCGTTCGTGCGCGTGAACTGGTCGAGCGGCCTCGACGCGAACGGCCGCCCGATTCCGACGCCGCAACCCGAGGGCATGCCGACCTACCCCGGCAACCAGGGGGGCACGAACTGGTATCCGCCGGCCTACAGCCCGCGGACCGAGCTCTTCTACTTCGCGGCGTGGGACAACTACGCCACCATCTACCGGCCCGAGGAGTCGGAGTACCAGCCCGGCCGCGCCTTCCTCGGCGGCGGCTTCGACGTGCTCACGCCCACGCCGGGTGCGCCCGGGGTGGGGATCGGCCGCACGAACCCCATCAACAACTGGACGAACGCGGTGGGGAACGGCTCGATCGTCGCGATGGACCCGCGCACGGGTCAGCCGCGGTGGAAGTACGAGCTGTACGACGTGACCGACTCCGGCATGCTGACCACCGCCTCGGACCTGCTCTTCACGGGCGACCGCGAGGGGTACTTCAAGGTGCTCGACGCCCGCACGGGTGAGCTCCTTTGGAAGGCGGCCCTGGGCGGCCAGATCGTAATGGCGCCCGTCACGTACATGGTGAACGGCAAGCAGTACCTCACCGTGGTGTCGGGCAACTCGATGGTGACGTTCGCGCTGAGGGAGTAACCGACAGGAGGGCTCCGGTGGCCACGCGGCTGACATTCTCGTATACCGCGGACGAGGTCCGCCTCGTCGGCCGCCGCTCGCTCGAGATGCGTACACCCCCCTCCGACGACCTCGGGCCGATGCCCGAATCGACGGGGTTCTGGGTAGAGCTGCAGGACTCGTCCGGGCGGGTCCTGTACCGGCGGATCACCGAGAGCCCGATCCGGTTCAGCGTGGAGGTACGGAGCGACGACCCGGAGCGTCCCCTCGAGCGACGGGCGGTCGAGGAGCCCCGCGGCACGTTCACCCTCCTGGTGCCCGACCTTCCCGCGGCCGGGTCGATCGTGCTCTTCGCGAGCCGTCAGGGTCGGGAGGGCGCCCGAGGGCCAGCCGTCGAGGTCGCCCGCTTCGATCTCCGGGGCGAGCCGGAGGGGTTTCGGCGATGAGTGCCTCGGACGGCACCGTCGTCGGCACGACACTCATCGTCGACCACGGCTCCCCCGCGGACCGCTTCAACCTCGTCGTCGTGGCGGAAGGGTACCGGCAGACGGAGCTCGGGCAGTTCGCGGTGCACGCCCGGCAGTTCGCCGACGTGCTGCTCGCGATGGCCCCTTTCGACGAAATGCAGTGCGCCATCAACGTCTATCGGGTCGACGTCGCTTCCAACCAGTCGGGAGCCGATGATCCTGCCGCCTGCGGTGGCACGGGCGCGGCACCGGCAACGTACTTCGACGCCTCGTTCTGCAACGCCGGGATCCGGCGCCTGCTGACGGTCGACGACAACCTGGTCCGCACCGTGGTCGACGCCCAGGTGCCCCAGTGGCACCAGATCCTGGTCGTCGTCAACAGCCCCGTCTGGGGAGGCGCCGGAGGCGACGTGGCCACGACCTCGGTCGCGATGGGCTGGGAGGACGTGGCCATCCACGAGATGGGGCATTCGGCGTTCGGGCTGGCCGACGAGTACGAGTACTGGGCGGGGTGCGGGGTGGACACGAATCGCGACAACCATCCCGGTCCGGAGCCGGCGGAGCCCAACGTCACCCGCGACAGCGACCGTGCCACCATCAAGTGGCGTGACCTGATCGCCGCGGGCACGCCGATGCCGACGACGAGCAACCCCGACTGCACGCGCTGCGATGGCCAGGCGAGTCCCGTCCCGGCCGGGACCGTCGGAGCCTTCGAAGGGGCCCACTACTACCACTGCGACGCGTTCCGGCCCGAGTACCACTGCATGATGCGCAATCTCGCGCCGTTCTGCGCGGTCTGCCGTCGGGAGATTCGCCGCACGCTCGAGCCGTTCCTCGCGAAGTGCTACGCCCCGACCTTCCACGGCTCGAGCGCTCTCGTGTGCTTCTTCAAGACGATCGGCTGGGTGCTCGTCCTTCTCGTGCTGGCTCCGTTCGTCTGGATTTCGAGCATCCGCTGCGCGTTCAAGCGGATCGTCTTCAGGATCCGTAATTGCCGGGCGGGCAACGCGGACTCCTGTCGCGAGCTGTAGACGCCGCGGTCGTGCCGCGCCGACCGTCGTCGCCTAGGTTGGACGGACAGGCCTACGCCGGACGGAGGAGATCGATGAGCGCGCGACTCGTGGTGTCCATTCTGGTGACCTCGGCGCTGATGGCGGCGCCTCACCAAGCGACCGCGCAGGCCTACCAGCCCACCCGCATCAGCAAGGCCGTCGAGCTGCTCGCCGAGGGGCAGCCCATCTACTACACGCAGGTCGACGGCGGCGGGTACGAGGACGGCAAGCGGCTCGCGCAGACGTGGGCGGACTACATCACCTACAACATGGAGCACTCCCCATTCGACGTCGGGGAGCTTCGCGCTTTCATGCAAGGCCTCGTAGACGGCGGGCCGACCAAAAGCGGACACCGCACGCCGACCGTGATCGCCGTGCTCCCATTCGGCGGCGTCGACGAGACGGTCATGAGGGCGAACTACTGGATGGTCGAGCACGTGCTCGGGTCCGGCGTGCACGGAGTGCTCCTCGCCCACGCGCGCTCTCCAGAAGTCGTGCGGGTGCTCGTGCAGGCGGCGCGGTATCCGCACGCGCCGCGCGCGGACGGCATCGGGGAGGGACTCCGCGGGAGCGGCGGCCAGGGCTTCGCAGCCCGCATCTGGGGGGTGAGCTCGGCGGAGTATCAGCGCCGCGCGGACCCGTGGCCGTTGAATCCCGAAGGCGAGATCCTGATCGGCCTCAAGATCGAGGACCGGCACGCGCTCGCGAACGCCGAGGCCAGTACGGCCGTGCCGGGCGTCGGCTTCGCCGAGTGGGGCCCGGGCGACATGGCGATGTCGTACGATGCCCGCAGCGGCGCGCAGGTGCTCGTCGACGCGCGTGCACGGGTGTTGGCCGCGACGAAGCGGGCGGGGATCGCGTTCCTGAACCAGGTGAGCGCCTCGGACATCCGCGCGATGATCGACGAGGGCGTGCGCATCGGGGCGAACCCCGGAGCGGAGGTCGCTGACATCGGCCGGCGTTACACGGAGAGGCGGATGCCCTGGTAGCTCACAGGGTCATGAACAGGTTGTTGAGCGACTCCGCGAGCGTGGGATGCGCGAACATTCCGTCGCGGAGGGCGGTCCAGGGTAGCTCACCCATCATCGCGACCTGGAGCACGGTCACGACCTCGCCGCCCTCCACACCCAGGACGGTGCCGCCGAGGATCTGATTCGAGTCGGCGTCCACGACCGCCTTCATGAAGCCCCGCTTCTCGTCCGTTTCGATCGCACGGGCGACGCGGGACATGGGCAGCTTTGCCACGCGGACGTTCTTGCCCGCGGCCTCCGCGTCCCGCTCGGACATGCCGACACGTCCGAGCTGTGGATCGGTGAACATGACGTAGGGGAGGATGCGCCCCTTCCGCGAGGCGTTTCCGCCTTCGAGCACGTTCTCCTCCACGATGCGGTAGTCGTCGTACGAGGTGTGCGTGAACGGGGGCGCCCCGGTCACGTCACCGAGCGCCCACACCCCCGCCACGTTCGTCTCGCAGCGGTCGTTCACGACGATCCAGCCGCGTTCATCCGCCTCGATTCCAGCCGCGTCCAGGTCGAGGGTGTCGCTGTTCGGGACGATTCCGACCGCCACGAGCAGGTGGCTGCCGCGGATCATGCGCTCCTCGCCTTCCACGTCGGCCGTCAGCTCCACACCCGCGGCTGCGTCGGCCACCTCGCGGACGCTCGCGCCGCACACGACGTCGATCCCGTCCTCCCGGAAGATCTCCTCGAGCGCCTCCGAGACGTCCGGGTCTTCACGGGGCACGAGATGCGGAGCACCGTCCACGACGGTCACCTCGGAGCCGAACCGGCGGAACATCTGCGCGAACTCGAGACCGATGAAGCCGCCGCCGAGCACGACGAGGTGCTCGGGCGCCCGGCCGAGCTCCATGATCGACGTCGAGTCGAGGAAGTCGACCGTGTCGAGCCCCGAGATGTCCGGCACCCGGTTTCTCGCGCCGGCGTTGATGAAGACGTGTTCGGCTTCGAGCCGTCGTGTCTCCCCGCCGTGGAGCGCCACTTCGATCGAGCGCGGTCCGACGAAGCGTGCGGTGCCCATGATCAGCTCGAGCGTCTCGTGTCGCGTCATGCCACGACGACTCCCGCCGCTCCACGAGTCGACGATGTCGCGCTTGCGGCGGCGAACGACCTCCAGGTCCACGGTGACGTCGCCGGTATGCACGCCGTAGTCAGCGCCGCGGCGCGCCAGGTGGGCGACCCGCGCGCTCGCGACCATCGTCTTCGTGGGCGTGCAGCCGCGCACCACACACGTGCCGCCCACCCGCTCGTCCTTCTCGATGATCGCCGTACGCCACTTCGCTTCGGCAAGCGCGCCAGCGAGCGGCTTGCCTGCCTGTCCGGTTCCGATGATGACGGCGTCGAGCTTCTCCACGTCGGGCATGGGCGAGTGCTTCCTTTCGGATTGGGATGGGGCAAGGCGTCTAGTGGGCGGGCCGGAGCACCGGGAGGGCTCGTGCCCGCCCGCCCGCCGAACCGGCCGGAGGGCGGGCGGGTTCCGTCGTGAGCTACGAGATCGTCGGCCTCGTCTGCCGCAACCGCTCCATGTACTTCTCGAAGAAGAAGCGATGGATGTCGCGCATGTCGATCTCGCGCCCCTGGATGTACGCCTGCTCGATCGAGGTGAGGTAGTCGAGCGGGCTCCCTGACGTGATGAGCAGTGTGGCGTCCTTGCCGGGCTCCAGTGATCCGACGCGGTCGGCGATGCCCATCATCTCCGCGGCGTTGATCGTCACGGCGCGTAGCGCTTCCTCCTCGGGGAGCCCAAAGGCCACGGCGACGCCCGCCTCGTACGGAAGCCGGTTGGTATACGGGGCGCTCGATCCCCCGGAGATCGCGAT
>JBFGFY010000148.1:0-8500 GCA_041579355.1 Longimicrobiales bacterium
GACGACCTGGGTGCGCGTCTCGGCGAGCCGACAGCGGGTGCACCCGAGCGCGATCTCGCGCACCTGCTCGTAGTCGTCGGGGAGGATCGGGAGGGGCTCCGACGCCTGTTTGGACCCGGACGCAGACGCCTGCGGACGTGGCGCGCTCGGCCCGGCACGTTGGCGGCGGGGCGACGGGGTCGCGGGCTCCTCTGCACCGGGTCCCGGCTCCCGCGCCTGGCGTGCGCCACTCCGCCGCGCTTCGCGCGCGAGCGCGAGCGCCTGCTCGCGGGTGAGTCCTTCGAGGAAGAGCTCCGCGCCGCCCATCTCGAGCCGCTGGCGCAGGAGGCGCGCGGACTCCGACGAGCTCACTCCGACGCCCCGAGCAGGGGCCCTACGCGGTCGAGGATGACCTCGGCCACCGCGTGCTTCGACAGCAGCGGCAGCTCCTCCGGTTCACCGCCTCGAGCGATGAGGGTGACGCGATTCGTCTCGACGTCGAAGCCCGCACCCTCCTCCGTGGCATCGTTCGCGACGACCAAATCGAACCCCTTCGCCTCGAGCTTCCTGCGCGCGTTCTCGAGGAGCGCCCCGGTCTCGAGTGCGAACCCCACCGAGACGCTTCCGGGCTTGCGGGCCCCACCGCTCTCGCGCGCGATGTCAGGGTTCGCCTCGAGCGCGACCATCAGCTCCTCGCCGGCCGCCTCGCGCTTGATCTTGCCCGGCTGAGCGGCGGCCGGCCGGTAATCCGCGACCGCGGCCGCGAAGACGCTCAGGTCGGCCGCGGCGATGCGCTCCACGACCGCGTCGCGCATCTCGGCCGCCGTCTCGACCGAGACGAGCTCGGGACCCACGGGCGGCTCGAGCGTGGACGGCCCCGACACGAGCGTGACCTCCGCGCCGCGCCGCCATGCCGCCTGGGCGAGCGCGAACCCCATGCGCCCGGACGAGCGGTTGCCGATGTAGCGGACCGGGTCGAGCGCCTCGCGGGTCGGCCCCGCGGTGACGAGCACGCGCCGTCCCGTGAACGCTTCGTCCTCCCCGAGGGCGCGTCCCACGTGCTCGGTGATCTGCCACGGCTCAAGCATGCGCCCCGGACCCTCACCCTCGCCCGCGGCGAGCGGGCCCACGGCGGGTCCGGCGATCCGGTATCCGAGCTTCTCGCGCACGTGGGTGAGGTTCTCCTGCACCTGCGGGTGGGCGAACATGCGGTCGTTCATGGCCGGACAGACGACAACCGGGGCGCGCGTCGCGAGGAGCGTGGTGCCGAGAAGGTCGTCGGACCGCCCCTGGGCGGCGCGGGCCAGGAAGTCGGCGGTCGCGGGCGCCACGCAGACCACATCGACCTCACGCCCGAGGCGGATGTGCAAGGCAGCGCCTTCGGCCGAGAAGAGATCGGTCAGCGCGGGCCGACCCGTCACCCCCTCGAAAGAGAGCGGGGCGACGAACTGCTGGGCGCCGTGCGTGAGCACGACGTCGACGACGGCCCCGAGGCGGGTGAGGTCCCGCGCGAGCTGGATCGATTTGTAGGCGGCGATGCCGCCCGTGACGCCGAGCAGGATCCGGCGACCCTGCCAGGGGCGCCGGGAAGCCAGCTCGGCCAAGGGGTCAGACCTCGTCGCGGCGGCGGCGCTTGACGAGGCGGAACTCGATCTGTCCGGAGGTGAGCGCCTCGAGCGCCCGGGTGGTGAGCTTCTTCTCCTCGCCCAGGGGCATCGCCTCTCGGGGGAGGGAGTTCAGCTCGCGTGCGTACTTGGCGGCCACGAGGACCCCGAGGTACTTGCTCTCGGTTCCGGTCGCGACCTCGTCAGGTGTGAAGACTCTCATCCGTGCTCCTATCGTTACTCTTGCGTGTGCTCGCCGTATCGCTCGCTCAAGACCTGCTGGATCGCTCGGCGGAGCTCCTGCGCCCGCCGGTGGGCTTCCCTTCGCCCGATCCCCTCTCCCCCGCCGTCGACGATACCCCGGATCGCCCCGAGGCATCCCCCGAGGTCGTCGTTGACGACTACGTACGCGAACTCCTCCACCGCCTGCAACTCCTCGAGGGCGGACCGCAGGCGCCGCGCCACGTTGGCGGGGTCCTCGGTCCCGCGCCCCGTGAGGCGGGCCAGAAGTGTATCGACATCGGGCGGAAGAACGAAGACGAGGCGGGCCTCGGGCATCGCCGCCTGGATCTGACGGGCCCCCTGCACGTCGATGTCGAGGACCACGTGCTCGCCCCTGGCCGCGGCCCGTTCGAGGCCCTCGCGCGGGGTCCCGTAGAGCCGGCCGTGGACCTGCGCCCACTCCGCCAACTCACCCCGACGCACCATGGCCTCGAACGTGGGCCCGTCGACGAAGTGATAGTCCTTCCCTTCCACCTCGCCCGCTCGGGGTGCCCGCGTGGTCACCGAGACGGAGAAGACGTAGGCACCGGGTCCCGAGACGAGCCGCTGCGCGAGCGTCGTCTTCCCGGTCCCACTCGGGGCGACGAGCACGACGGGTGCCGCGGGACGGCTCACTCGACGTTCTCCACCTGCTCGCGGATGCGCTCGATCTCCTCCTTGAGCGCGACGCTCGCTCGCGCGAGCTCCGGATCGTTTGCCTTGGAGCCGATCGTGTTCGCCTCGCGGTGCATCTCCTGCGCGAGGAAGCCGAGCCGTTTGCCGACGGCCTCGGAGCCGTCACCCCCGAGCGCCTCCCGGAAGAGCTCCACGTGCGAGCGGAAGCGGACGACCTCCTCGTTCACGTCCCAGCGCTCGGCGAGGTAGGCGATCTCGCGCGCGAGCCGATCTTCGTCGACCTCCACCTGTTCGCTGAGCTCCTTCACCGCCTGGCGGAGCCGGTCGCGCTGCTCGACGATCCGCTCGGGGGCGCGGGCTTCGACCGACTCCAGCTCGCGCCCGATGGCCTCGAGGCGCTCCAGCAGATCGGCTTCCAATCGCTCGCCCTCGGCCTCGCGCAGAGCACGCGCGCCACGCGCGGCCTCCTCGGCGAGGGACGCGACCACGTCGCTGTCGACCTCCAGCCGCGTGTCGGGGTCCGGGGCGCGGAAGAGGTCGCCGAAGCGGGCGAGCATCTCCAGCCCCACGGCTCCCGGGACGTTGAACTCGTCGCGGAGCTCCTCGAGCGCGGCGTGGTACGCCCGGGCACGCTCGACGTCGAGCCGGATCCCGGTGGCGGCCTCCCCCTCACCACGCTTCAGGGAGACGTACGCCGTCACGTGCCCACGGGTGAGATGACGCTTCAGGGCCTCCGTGATCGCCGCTTCGTGTCGGTCGAAGCCGGTAGGAGTCTTCAAGGAGGCGTTGAAGAACCGGTGGTTGACCGTCTTCACCTCGATACGCAGCCGGCCGGCCGCGGTGTCGCCCTCCGCCTCTCCGAACCCGGTCATGCTCCGGATCATGCGATTCCTCCCTGCTCCGCGGCCCGGCCCGCCCCTCCGGCCTCCGACGCGCAGCAACGTAATACGCACCGCGCGCGCACTCGACCTCCGCCGACGGCGCCCTCGCCGCGCGCCCGATCCTCGCCCCGTTTCAGTTCCAGAGGTCCCACCGCAGGCCGAAGAAGGAGCGGGTGATCGGCTGGAGCCGTCCCGGGAAGTCCTGCAGGTTCCGGCGCACCGTGAAGTTCTCCCAGCCGAAGAAGAGGCGCACCGTCACGATGCGCGCCTGGATGCGTCCGTACCACGTCTGAAAGAACGGAACGGTCGTCAGACCGCCCGGACCGCCCTGTCCGTCGTCGGCCACGAAGACGAGCATCGGGTCGTGGCCCCGCACGCCGACCGTCCACCACAGCTCGAAGTTCTCCGACTCGAGGTACGTCCGGTGGAAGACGAAGGCGGCCTGGTAGATCTGCCTCGGCAGGTAGGGCCCGGGTGTGTCCCAGTACTGGTACGAACCCTCGAGCCGGAGCGCCCTCCAGGGCGTGGGGAGGCTCCCCCACCCCTCGACGCCGTAGCGTTCCGCGCCCGTTGCGACCGGAGAGCCCCGGTCGAGCTCGGTACCGAGCGGCAGGTGCACGTCGTTCTCCGCCCGCAGACCCGCGCCGGCGAGCGTCACGCCGAACCGGGTCGCCGACGCCCCGAGTCGTGCGACGGTGCGCTCCGTGGTGGCGAAGCGTGGGCCCGAGGGTGGAGTCGGGATGGCGAGCGGGGGCGTGGGGGCCGGCGGCTCCTCCTCGAGCAACGGTAGCGTCCGGCCGGCATACGTGCCCGTCTCGAGGGATCCGAAGACCGTCACCCCCAGGAGCGGGCCGACCCAGGCCGAGCCCCCGAAATTCGTCACCGCGCTGCCGTCCCACGAGGCGAGGCTCAGCCGCCCCGACGTACCGAGGAGGTCCCGAGTGTACCCGCCGGCCGCGTCGGCCCGGTAGGACGGGAAGTCCTCGTCCGGAAAGAGCCGGTAGGCCGCCCGCGCCCAGAGCCCCCGCGCGCTCGCCGCGACGCGCACGCCGTGCTGGGAGCGCGTGCCTCCCTCGAAGCGGTAGACGCTCGCGGTATCGTCGACCTGGTGCGAGGACCGCCCGGTGTAAGCCTCGACCGCCACCCCCTCCACGACCTGGAGCCGCGCCCGCAGCGTCAGGTCCGTGCGCCGCATCCCGCCCGCGTAGTCGGTGACCTGGGTCTCGGAGCCCATGCGCCGAAAGTCGAAGGCGATCCCGGCGCGGTCCCCCCGGTGGAGCTGATAGCGCACCCAGGTGCCGGTACGGTTGCCTCCCTCGTTCTGGCCGAACCCGCGCGTGTCGACCCGCTCCAGGCCCAGCGCGAGGCTCCCGCCGAGCGTCGTGGGATCGGCGTACGTGCCGCGGAAAACGTTGGTGTCGAGCTGACCGGTGCCGGCCTCCACGAGGGAGAACGGCCGGCCGTCCTGATATCGGTACGTGGTGAGCTCGACCAGCATCTCACCCGCCGAGCGCTCGAAGCGCACGCGTGTGATGCCCACGAGGCCGATGCGCTGGAGGTCGGCGATGCCGCCGTCGACCGGGAACACTTCGAAGCCGTCGTGCACGATGCGCAGTCCGCCTCCCCCGAGGCCGAACGCGCTCACGGCTGCGGGGGTCCCGTAGTCTCCGCCGAGGAGCGTGACCACGCCCGGCACCTCCGAGAGAAGCTCGACGAGGGTGTTCGCCCCGGAGGCCATGATCTGGTCCCGGTCCCAGGTCCACACTCCGGTGGCGAAGCCCGGAGGCACCCCGCTCTCGAGCTGCGGCAGGTTGTAGAAGATGGTGTCCGGGGGGATCGAGTCCGCCGCGGCTAGGCTGTCCGGCACGATCTGCACACTGTCCGGCACGAGGAGGACCGTGTCGGGCGCCGCCTGGAGGGTGTCGCCACCGACCTGAGCCGCCACCCCGGCGGGCGGCGCGAGCGCCAAGACGACCAGGACAAACGCCCTGGAGAGACCGCCGCCGTTGGTCCGACGGCCGAGGTCGGCCGGCGGGCTCACCCCGCGCGGCTCAGGACCCACTCGACGAGCAGCCGGGTCGGAACGCCGTATCCACCTTTCCTTTGATAGGGGAGCTTCCCCTCTCCGTAGGCCGTGCCGGCCACGTCGAGGTGGGCCCACTTGGCGTCGCCGACGAAGGCGGAGAGGAAGCACGCCGCGGTGATCGTGGAGCCTTCCCGGCCTCCGACGTTCTGCAGGTCGGCGGTCTCGCTGTCGAGCTGCTTCTTGTACTCCTCCCAGAGGGGCAGCCTCCAGCAGCGCTCTCCGGAGGTCTCTCCGGCCGCGATCACCTCGGCGACGAGGTCTTCGTCGTTCCCCAGCACGGCCGACGCATGTTGGCCGAGCGCGACGACCACGCCGCCGGTGAGCGTCGCGCAGTCGACGATCGCGGCCGGCCGGAGCCGGGCGGCCCACGCGAGGGCGTCCGCGAGAATCAGACGTCCCTCGGCGTCCGTGTTGATCACCTCGACGGTCTTCCCCGCGAGCGTGCGGATCACGTCACCGGGCTTGAGCGCGCTGCCCGAGGGCAGGTTCTCCGACGACGGGACGAGGCCCACCACGTTGGCCCGCACGCCCAGCTCGGCGATCGCCTGCATCGCCGCGATCACGGCGGCCCCACCCGACATGTCGAACTTCATGCTCTCCATGCCCGCCGACGGCTTGATGGAGATCCCGCCGGCGTCGAAGGTGAGCCCCTTCCCCACGAGGACGAGTGGTGCCTCGCCGGCCGCCCCTCCCTTGTGCTCCAAGACGATGAAGCGCGCTTCTTCCTCCGAGCCGCGCGAAACCGCGAGAAGGGCGTGCATGCCTTCCGCCTGCAGTCGGCCCTCGTCGAGCACGGTGACCTCGAGCCCGGTCGCCCCGGCCATCCGAACCGCGGCTTCGGCGAGGTGCGAGGGTGTGGCCAGATTGCCCGGGCGCGACTGGAGCGTGCGCGCGAAGTTCTCCGCGCGGGCGAGGATCGCTCCACGCACGGCCCCCTCCGCGAGCGCCTCCGACGGCTCGTCGCCGACGAGGTCGATGGATTCCAGGTCGGCTGCTGCGTCGTCCTCGCCCGCGGCGCGCTTGAGCTCACGGAAGCGCCACGCCGCGAGCGCGGCACCCTCGGCCGCAGCCTGCGCGCGACGCCTGTCCGGGACACTGTCGAGGCCTTCCAGCGAGATTGCCACGCTCGTCAGACGCAGCTTTTCCGCGACACGCACGGCGCGCCCGGCGAAGCGCCGCACGACCTCGGGAGTGAGAGCGTCCCGACGGCCGACGCCGAGCAGGACCACGCGCTCGGGGCCTGCTTCCCCGCCGTAGAGAAAGACCTCGTCCGCCTTGCGTCCTCGCATGTCACGCGAGTCCAGCGCACGGGTGACGCCTCCGGAGAGAGCTCGGTCGAGCGGGCCCAGGTGGCCCTCCACGGCGTCGGTCTCCTGCACCACCGCGACGGCCAGCAGCTCCGCCGGGTGTGCGGCTGCGGAACCTCCCACGTAGCGAACCTGCATACGTCAGATCTTCTCGATGATCGCGTTGAGACTCGCGCTGGGACGCATCGCCGCGCCGGCCCGCTTCGGGTCCGGCATGTAGTAGCCTCCGAGCTCCTGCGGCGATCCCTGGGCCGCCTCCAGCTCCGCCATCACGGCCTTCTCGGAGGCGGCCAGCTCGGCCGCCACCGGCCCGAAGCGCTTCGCCAGCACGGCGTCCTCCCCCTGCTCGGCGAGCGCCTCGGCCCAGTAGAGCGTGAGGTAGAAGGTGCTCCCCCGATTGTCGATCTGGTTCACCTCCCGGGCCGGGGAGCGCGCCTCACGGAGGTACCGGGCGGTCGCCACGTCGAGGGTGTCTCCCAGGATGCGAGCGGCCGCGTTGTCGAACTGCTCACCGAGGTGCTGGAGAGATGCGGCGAGCGCCATGTACTCCCCGAGCGAGTCCCAGCGAAGATGTCCCTCCTTCTCGAACTGCTGCACGTGCTTCGGCGCGGAGCCGCCCGCGCCGGTCTCGAAGAGCCCGCCACCGTTCAGGAGCGGCACGATGGAGAGCATACGTGCGCTCGTGCCCAGCTCGAGGATCGGAAAGAGGTCCGTCAGATAGTCACGCAGCACGTTTCCGGTGACGGAGATGGTGTCCTCGCCGCGCCGGATGCGCTCGAGCGAGAGCTTCATGGCCTCGACCGGCGCGAGGACGTGGATCTCGATGCCGTCGGTGTCGTGGTCTTCGAGATACCTCTCCACCTTGCGAACGAGCTCGGCGTCGTGGGCGCGCGTGCGATCGAGCCAGAAGACCGCCGGCGAGCCGGTCGCGCGGGCGCGGCGCACGGCGAGTCCCACCCAATCGCGGACGGCCGCGTCCTTGGTCTGGCAGGCCCTCCAGATGTCGCCCACCTCGACCGCGTGCTCGATCAGGACCCGGCCGCCCTCGTCGACGACGCGCACCGTGCCGGGCGCTTCGATCTCGAAGGTCTTGTCGTGGGAGCCGTACTCCTCGGCCTTCTGCGCCATGAGCCCCACGTTCGGGACGCTTCCCATGGTGGCGGGGTCGAGCTGTCCGTGCTCCTGGCAGTCGCGCACCACGGCGTCGTAGATGCCGGCGTAGCTCGAGTCCGGGATCACCGCCTTGCAGTCCTGCAGCTTGCCCTCGGCGTTCCACATGCGACCACCGTCGCGGATCATGGGGGGCATCGAAGCGTCGATGATGACGTCGCTCGGGACGTGCAGATTCGTGATGCCGCGGTCCGAGTCGACCATCGCGATGCCGGGACCACGCTCGTAGGCCGCCCGGATGTCGGCCTCGACCGACTTGCGGTCGCCTTCGGGAAGCTGGCGCAGCTTGGTGAGCACGTCGCCGAGGCCGTTCTTCGGGTCGGCGCCGACGCGCTCGAGCTCGTCGGCGTGCCGGTCGAAGACATCCTCGAAGTACGCGCGCACCGCGTGACCGAAGATGATCGGGTCGGAGACCTTCATCATCGTGGCCTTGAGGTGGAGCGAGAAGAGCACGCCCCGCTCACGAGCGTCGCGGACCTGCGCGCGCAGGAAGTCGACGAGCGCACGCCGGCTCATGCGGGTGGCGTCGACCACCTCACCCGCGCTGAGCGAGATCCCCTTCTTGAGCTCGGTGAC
>JBFGFY010000149.1:0-8427 GCA_041579355.1 Longimicrobiales bacterium
GCCACCGATCATCAGGTAGACGAGCATCATGAACGTCATCTGGACGTTCCCCATCGCGGGCCCGATGTAGCCGAGGAAGATCGCGTATAGGGCACCGCCGAGCCCGGCGAGGGCGGCCGAGATGACGAAAGAGAGCTGGTACGTGCGCCCCGCGTCGATGCCGACCGCGCGCGCGAGATCTTCACTGTTCCGCACAGCGAGGAAGGTGCGCCCCACGAGCGAATGCATGAGCGCCCAGACCACGTAGATCGTGAAGACGAGGAAGGCGAGCACCAGGTAGTACTGCGCCGTGAGGGTGTCGAAGCGCAGCGGTCCTATCGGGGGGGGCGGCGGGATGCCGATGAGGCCGTCGGTTCCGCCCGTGACCTCCTCCCATCGATCGATGATGATCACGATCATCACGCCGACGGCGAGCGTGAAGATGGCGAAGTAGTCGTGGCGTGTCCGTAGCGCGGCGAGGCCGATCAGGTGCGCGAGCACGACCGTGAGGCCGAGCGCGAGCGGCAGCGCGGTCCAGAAGTTGAACCCGTGGTCTGCCGTCAGGATGCCGATCGTGTACCCCCCCACGCCGAAGAACCCGGCGTGTGCGAGGGACAGTTGCCCGGTGTAGCCGAGCAGGACGTCGAGGCCGTACACCGCGATCGCGATCACGAACGCCGTCACGGCCACGCTCACCAGGTACGGGTTGTCCACCAGGAGCGGGAAGACGATGGCGACGACGAGGAGCCCGACGGGGAGCAAGCGCGCGGCGAGGGCTCTGCTCAAGGTCAGACTCCCTTGGCGAAGAGTCCCGTCGGACGAACCACGAGAACGAGCACGAGCATCGCGAACGCGATCAGCTCGGAGAACGCGAAGGCCACGTAGGTCCCTGCCATCGTCTCGGCCAGCGCGAGCAGGTAACCACCGACGATCGCGCCGGGCACGCTCCCCATGCCTCCCAGGATCACGATCACGAACGCCTTCAGGACGATCACGGCGCCCATCGTGGGAAAGACGAGCACGAGGGGTGCGATCAGAGAGCCGGCGATCGCGGCCAGCACACCGGATAACGCGAACGTGACCAGGGCGACGCGCCGCGTGTCGATGCCCACGAGGAGTGCACCTTCCCGGTCTTGTGCCATCGCCTCGATGCTCATGCCGATGAGGGTGCGCTTGAGCAGCCAGTAGAGCGCGAGCATCGTCACGACCGCCGCGACGACGACCAGGAGGCGTTGCTCCGTGATGTTGATGCCCGCCATGCTCACCACCCCGTCGAGCGGCGTCGGCACCTGCCGGAAGTCGGCGCCCCAGATCACGTCGGCCGTGCCTTCCAGGAAGAAGAGCACGCCCAGCGCGGCGATCATCGCGTGTACGGGTGACTTGCCCTCGAGCGGACGGAAGACCACCCACTCCATGACGGCGCCGAGCAGGGCCACTACGGCCACCGCGGCTACGATCGCGACGACGTAGCCGCTCCCCAAGCTCGTGAGCATCACGAAGGCGACGTACGCTCCGGCCATGTAGAGGGCGCCGTGCGCGAAGTTCGGCACCTTCAGGACGCCGTACACGAGGGTAAGACCGAGCGCGACGAGCGAGTAGACGCTCCCGAGCGCGACGCCGTTGACCAGCTGCTGCAGGAAGAGCGTCAAACGACGAGCACGTTCAATGGACTACGGACCCCGCCGGACCAGGTATCTCGACGACGACGAATTCGCCGTTCAGGATATGCGCAGCGTAGACGGCGCGCACCAAGTGACCCTGGTCCGTTACGCCGTCCGTCTCGAAGATGCGGAGCTCCTCCGGCATCCCTCGCGCCGCCTCACCCACACGAGCCCGGATCGCCTCCGGGTCGCTCGTGGTTCCCGCGAGCTGCATCGCCCGTGCGAGGAGGTGCACGGCCTGGTAGGTGATGGCGACCTCGCTCGTGGGCACTTGGAAGTCCTCTCCGTAGCGGCCGTAGTAGCTCTCCACGAAGAAGGGTGTCCCCGCGGTCGGATAGTCCTCTTGAGGATAGACCCCAATCGATCCCTCCAGCGCCGACATGGGCACGATCGTGACCATCTCCTCGAACTTCGCCTGGTCCATGACGAGGAAGCCGCCCCTGAAGCCCTGCTCGCGCGCCGCCCTAATGACCAGCGCGGTCGGCTGGGAGGGTCCACCCACGAACAGCACGTCGGGTCGGTCCGCGAGCGCCCGGCTCACGGCGCCCGTGAAGTCGGTCGTGGTGTTGTAGTCGACGCCGTGGTCGCCACCGACCGTGCCGCCGCGGCGCCTCCACTCCGCGGTCACGCGCTCGGTCCAGGCGCGGCCGTATGCCGTGGTCGTCGGTATCAGCCCCAGGCGCTGACCGAAGCGGCCCATCATGACGTCCACGAACGGCTCCTGGTAGCCGTCGAAGCGCGGCGGCAACATCACGGTGAGCGGGTTCTCCGCCTCCAGGATGCTCGGCTCGCTGCTGTATGCCGCGAGAAGAAACTTGGGCTCGTTGACGTTGATCTCCTGCACCGCGCGGATGCCGCCAGCGTGGGGCACGAAGATCACCGAGGGGCGCCTTTGCTGCAGCAGGCGACGCACGGCCGTCGCGGTCTCGTACGGCAGGTAGCGGTCGTCCATCGAAACGATTTCGAACCGGACCCGGCGGCCTTCGACCTCGAAGCCGCCGGACTCGGCGATCTCGTCCGCGGCCATCTGTATGCCCCGCTGCACGTTGCGTCCGTAGTACGCCGCGCCTCCACTGAGGGGGCCGACGAAGCCGATCGGAACCACCTCGAGCCCATCCGCGCCCGCGGACCCCTCCCCGCACCCGGCGAGCGAAAGCGCCAGCGTGAGGGGGAGCGCGGCACGCAGCCACGCGGCGGTCCGTTGCACCGGCAGACCCATGACCTTCGCCGTCCGCTCCGTCAGCGGCCCAGGTCGACGATGGCCGCCCGGATCCAGCGGTCCGTTCCCGCGCCGGGCTCGGCGTAACCGCGCGTCGGGTTCGAGGCCACGATCTGATCCGGGGTGCGTCCCTGCGCCATCTGGTCTCGGATGCGCGTGCGCACGGTGATCAACATGTCCCGATAGGCCAGCAGGTCGTTGCGCGTCGACAGCGGACCGTGGCCGGGAATGATGATCGTGTCGTCGTTGATCATGCCCGCGAGCTGCCAGGTGAAGTCGATCATGCCGTCGATCGATCCGCCGTTCGGGCCATCGACGAACGGCATGGTGTAACGCACGAAGACGTCACCCGTGTGCATCACGTTCGTGTCCCGGAAGTAGACGACCGCATCGCCGTCCGTGTGCGCGGGACCGTAGTGCACGATGTCGATCATGTCGCCGTTGTAGTAGAAGCGCATCGTCTCCAGGAACGTGATCTTCGGCAGCCCCACGGCGTCGTACGGCTCCTGCACGAGGCCGTTCAGCGACACGACCTGGCGGGTCTCCATGCGCTTGCGGCTGTTGTCCTGCGCGACGATGAGGGCGCCGGCCCGACCGAAGTTCTGGTTGCCGTCCGTGTGGTCGTAGTGCCAGTGCGAGTTCACCACGAAGCGCACGGGGTTCGGCGTGAGCGCGCGAATCGCCGCCTGGATCCTCTCCGTGAGCGGCGCGAACTGGTCGTCCACGATGAACGTGCCGTCGGTGCCCGTCGACACGCCTATGTTCCCACCGCTCCCCTGGAGCATGTAGATCGACCCGCGCACCGGGGTCGTGGTGATCCGGACCTGGCTGAAGTCCTGCTGGGCCAGACCGATCGCGGGAGAGGTCAGCAGCAGGGTAAGGGCCGTGATCGTGCGTCGCATGGTTGGGGCTCCTCCGGCTCGCCGGGGCAGGAGTGTCGTTGCGGCGACTCAGACTTCTGGGCGCAGAGGGGTATTCTGGCCCCCGGGGGCGGGCCGCGCCAGGCGACCGGCCCCGGCGCACCGGCGTGTGCCGCTAGACCTCCTCGGTCGTCTCTGGAACGGGGGCGAGCCGGAGGAGCAGGTCACCGGCTTCGACCGCGTCGCCCTGGCGCGCCAGGACCTCCTCGACGACCGCGTGCCGCGGCGAGCGCACGCTCGTTTCCATCTTCATGGCCTCCGTGACGAGCAGGTCGGCGCCCTTCGCGACGGAGTCTCCCGGCTGGACCATGAGCTTGACGACCTTGCCCGGCATGGAGGCGCCCACCTCCTGCCAGTTTCCTTCCTCGGCCTTCCTACGGACGTCGCCCGCCACCTGGACCTCGAGGTCCCGGACGCGCACTTCGCGGGCATGTCCGTTGAGCTCGAAGAGGACAGGGCGCGTGCCGTCGGCGTGCACCTCTCCGATCGAGATGAGTCGGATTATGAGCGTCTTGCCGCGTTCGATGTCGACCGCGACGCGCTGGCCACGGCTCGGGCCGTAGAAGAAGGTCGGCGTGTCGACGGCGGACGTGTCGCCGTACTGCGCGCGGTGCAGCGCGTAGTCCCGGAAGACCTGCGGAAAGAGGATAAAGGCGAGCACGTCCCGGTCTCCCGCCTCGCGCGGCACCGGCTCCCCCTTCACCAGCTCCTGCACCTGCCGCCGGACGGCCTCGAAGTCCACCGGATCCAGGTAGGCACCCGGACGGTCCCCGAGCGGCTTGTCTCCGCGCAGCACGGCCGCCTGAAGCTCGGGCGGGAAGCCGTACGGAGGCCTGCCGAGCTTGCCCTTGAGGAGCCCGACCACCGACTCGGGGAAGCTCAGCTCCGGGGCCCGGGCGATCAGGGACTCGGCGTCGAGGTCGTTCTGCACCATGAAGAGGGCGAGGTCCCCCACCGCCTTCGAGGACGGGGTGACCTTGATGAGCTCGCCGAGGAGGGCGTCCGCCTCGCGGTACTTGGCGATGACGTCGCTCCACTGCCCCAGGAGCCCGAGCGCCTCGGCCTGGTGCTTGAGGTTCGAGATCTGGCCGCCCGGCACCTGCGTCCGGAAGACGTGCGCGTCCGGCACTGCCGAGCCGCGCTCGAGGAAGCGGTAGAACGCTCGGACCGACGTCCAGTATTCGTTGAGCGGCTGGAGCGCGTCGAGGTCGAGGTCCGGGGCCCGCTCCGTACCCTGGAGCGCGGCCGCGATCGCGCGCAGGCTCGGCTGTGACGTGCCTCCCGCCATGCCGTCGATGCAGCCGTCCACGACCGCCGCGCCGGAGAGCGCAGCTTGCACGCATGTGGCAACGCCCACGCCCGTGCTGTCGTGCGTGTGGAGGTGGACGGGAAGCCCCGTGGCGTCGCGCAGCGCCGACACGAGCGCATGCGCGGCACCGGGCTTGAGCAGCCCCGCCATGTCCTTGATGGCCAGGATGTGCGCGCCCGCCTCTTCGATCTCCTGGGCGAGGTTCACGTAATAGGCGAGGTCGTAGCGCTTCCGGCTCTTGTCCAGCACGTCGCCCGTGTAGCACAGCGCCACCTCGGCGATCTTACCCTGCTCGCGCACCGTGTCGATCGCGACCCGCATGTTCGGCACCCAGTTCAGGGAGTCGAAGATGCGGAACACGTCGATGCCCGTGGACGCCGCTTCCTTCACGAAGGCCTGCACTGCGTTGTCGGGATAAGCGGAGTAGCCGACCAGGCTCTGCCCCCGCAGGAGCATCTGCATGAGGATGTGCGGGATGCGCTCGCGGATCTCCGCGAGTCGCTCCCAGGGGTCCTCGCGGAGGAAGCGATAGGCGGTGTCGAACGTCGCGCCTCCCCACACCTCCATGGAGAAGAGGTTCGGCGCCAGGCGCCCCGTGTCGCGCGCGATCGCCAAGAGATCGTAGCTCCGCATGCGGGTCGCGAGCAGCGACTGGTGCGCGTCGCGGAACGTCGTGTCGGTGAAGAGCACGCGCTCTTCGCGCCCCAGCCGCTCGGCGACAGCCTCGGGGCCCTTCTCGTCCAGCAGCCGCTTGAACGTTTCCTTCGGCGGCGTCCACACGTGTTGAGGAGGGGGCGGGAGGGGCGCGTCGCGGAAGTCGGGCTTCGTGCGGGCCTTCGGTCCCTCGGTCTGGCCGTTCACGGCCACGTGGCCGAGGTAGCGGAGCAGGCGCGTGCCGCGGTCGCGGCGGGGCCGGAAGGAGAGCAGCTCCGGATGCGCGGCGATGAACCCCGTGTCCGCCTTCCCCGCCACGAAGTCGGGGTGTGTGACGACGTTCTCCAGGAAGCGGAGGTTCGTCTTCAGCCCTCGGAGCCGGAACTCCATGAGAGCGCGGTGCATCTTGCCGATCGCGTCCTCGAAGCGCAGCGCGTGGGTGCACACCTTCACGAGCAGCGAATCGTAGTGCGGGCTCACCACCGCTCCCGTGAACGCGGTCGCCCCGTCGAGGCGAACGCCGAATCCGCCGGGCGAGCGATAGTGCGTGATGCGCCCCGCGTCAGGCAGGAAGTCGTTCTCCGGATCCTCGGTCGTCACCCGGCACTGGATCGCGTACCCCCGGGGCTCCGGGATCTCGTCCGGGACGCCGATCTCCGCCAGCGGGCGGCCTTCGGCCACCTTGATCTGCGACTGCACGAGGTCGATCCCCATGACGAGCTCGGTGACCGTGTGCTCGACCTGGATACGGGCGTTGACCTCGATGAAGAAGAAGTCTCCATCGGGCTCCAGAAGGAACTCGACCGTGCCCGCCCCCTGGTAGCCCGAGTGCTCCATCAGGGCGCGAGCGGACTCGCACATCGCCCGCCGGGTCGCGGGGTCCAGCCCCACGGCCGGCGCGATCTCGACCACCTTCTGGTGTCGCCGTTGGATCGAGCAGTCCCGCTCCCACAGGTGCTCCACCCGGCCGTGTTGATCCGCGAGGATCTGTACCTCGATGTGCCGTGGATTGCGGACGAGCTTCTCCACGTAGAGGTCTCCCCGCCCGAACGCGGTCGTCGCCTCCCGCCGCGCCACCGGGAGCACCTGGCGGAGCTCGTCGAGGTCGCGCGCCACACGCATGCCGCGGCCTCCTCCTCCTGCCGCGGCCTTCACCATGACCGGGAAGCCGACCTCCTCGGCGAAGGTGATCGCCTGCTCGTCGTCCACCGGCTCCGGCGTTCCGGGCACCACGGGCAGGCCCGCGGCCACGGCCGCCTCGCGGGCCCGCAGCTTGTCGCCGAAGAGCTCGAGCTGCTCGGGGGTCGGCCCGATGAACGCGATCCCCTCCTCCGCACAGCGCCGCGCGAACGCGGCGTTCTCGGACAGGAACCCGTACCCCGGGTGGATGGCGTCCACGTTCTTCTCGACGGCGAGCGCGACGATGGCCTCGATGTCGAGATAGGCCTCCACCGGCCCGCGCGCCGAGGGAAGCAAATAGGCCTCGTCCGCCTTGTACCGGTGCAGCGCGAGCGAGTCCTCCTCGCTATAGATGGCGATCGTACGCTTGCCGAGCTCCGTGCACGCGCGGAAGACGCGGATGGCGATCTCGCCGCGATTGGCGGCCATCACGCGCTGGAACTCCCTGCGGGACGCGCGGCGCGGAGACAAAGGTCTGGGCCTCCCTGGGACTGCGGACAAAGAACGGGCCGGGTGGTCCCGTGCGTGGACACGCGAATGCTAACGCGCGGTCGTCGGGGCCTCTAGGGTGGGCCCGCGGCGGTTACCGTCGCGAGTCGGCCGCCGTAGGACCCCGGTTGGTCTCGATGACGATGGCGCCGTTCGCGCCGCCAAGGTGCGCACCCGACGCAGCGCCCTTGTACACCCTCACCCTCGCGACCTGGTCGGCGTGGATCTGGTCCAGCGTGTGCAGCGCGTCGGGGTTCACAGTGGAGTCGATGCGGACACCGTCCAGGTACACGTCGGGCGCGCTGTTGGCCTGGAAGGTCCCGACCCCCCGAATGAAGATGGCCGCGCCCGCCCCGAGCGCTCCCCGCCTGCGCACGACCACGCCCGGGACCTGGTCCTCCAGGAGGTCGAGCACGCTCCGCCAGGGTGCGGCGTCGTTGCGGATGGGCAGACCCGGCGGCCCGTCCGGCGCGTTGCGCCTACCGGTGCGCACCAGCAGCTCGTCGAGGACGGCGCCGAGGGGGCTCAACCGGACCTGTAGGAAGTCGGCCTCCGCGAGCTCCACCTCCTCGACGACGGAGACGTAGCCCGGCGCCTCGAAGCGCACCTCGAAGAAGCCGGTCGGGACGCCTTGGATCGTAAACTGCCCCGTCGCGTCGCTCACGGCCTCGAGCGACAGCGAGCGTAGGGCGATCTTCGCACCCTGCAGAGCCGCTCCCGTCCGCTCATCCACCACCACGCCCGCGAGCACACCGCGCTCCTGCGCCGCAAGGGGAAGCGCGGCGACGACGAGTGCCCAGCCTGCGAAAACGCTCGCGCGCAGGCTTCGCGACGCGTGGGTCACATGCCGGCCATGATGACGAAGTTCAGGTGATCGCCGGGGTAGACCGGCACGCGCTCGGTCTGATAGCCGCCCCGGCCCAGGAAGTTGACTCCGAGGTGGGCCCACTCGCTCTTCCACTTCATGCGGAACGTCTCGCTCGTCTTGCCGATCACCGTTCCCGCCCGGGTCCTCAC
>JBFGFY010000150.1:0-8389 GCA_041579355.1 Longimicrobiales bacterium
GGCCGGCCGCGCTCGAGCATGAGCACGTCGAGCCCGTTCTCGGTGAGCTCTTTGGCGGCCCATCCGCCGCTGATCCCGGACCCGACGACGATCGCGTCGTAGACGCGGCTGCGCCCCGCGGGGACTTCCTGTCGCGCCCTCATGCCCAGGCCCTCCCGACTTCGCTCAGAGGGACGTCCGCTTCGTACCGGCCCGGCACGGCGAGCCAGCGCAGCTCCTGCGTGGCGCCGGCCTGGGAGGTGTAGTAGCCGGCGAGCGTCCACTCCTTGATCGTCGCGAAGAACGGGAGCGGATCGACGTCGTCCTCGCGGGCCCGAACCGCTTCTTCGTCGAGACGGTGGAGGAGCTCGGTCTGCGCGGCGCCATCCATTTCGAGGAAGTCCGCGCCGAGGCCCTCGAGCCCGGCGAGCACGCGCTCGCGCTGATCGCGCCGGGCCCAGCGCTCGAGGAGCAGGTCGACGAACGCCGGCACGCCCACATCGCTCGCGCCCGGGGTCTCCGTCCGCGGGATGATGCGGTCGACGACAACGGTCAGGACGTCGAGCTGCGTCGGGGAGAGCACGCCCGGTGTCCAGCTCGACGCGGTCGGCCCGGCCCGGCAGCCGCCGAGGAGCGCCGTGATCGTCGTCGAGGAGATGGCTCCACCGAAGAGGACCGTGAGCCGCTGCACGGCTTCGCGGCGGGAGATGGGCTCGGGAGGGCTCGCGCTCATGGTCACCTCGCGGTCGAAGAGGGCGTGCCCGCGCAACATACGGCGGGGGACCGCGCGTGGCGAAATGGGCGCCGCGCCCTAGTTTGTCCCGATCGTTCACCCTCGGCAGGGACGGACCGTGTCTGACCATCTCACGCGCCGAGACTTCGTCTCCGCCACGTCCAAGCTCGCCCTCGGAGGCATGATCGTGCCCCGTCACGTCCTGGGCGGACGATGGCAGCAGGCGCCGAGCGACAGGCTGAACATCGCGATCGTCGGGGCCGGCGGCGTCGGCGGCGAGAACGCGCAGCGCATGGGCACCGAGAACATCGTGGCCGTGTGCGACATCGACCACGCGTTCGTGGCGACGAAGGTGAAGGAGCGCATGACCGAGCGGGACGGCACGCCCCGCGAGCAAGGGGTCCGCTGGGCCGAGCAGTACGGGCGCGCGCGCAAGTACACGGACTACCGCGTCATGCTGCAGGAGGAGCCCGACCTCGACGCGGTCGTGGTCGCGACGCCGGATCACACGCACGCGGTCATCACGGCCGCGGCCATGAAGGCCGGAAAGCACGTGTACGTGCAGAAGCCGCTCACCTACTCAGTGCACGAGGCGCGCGCGCTCGACGCGCTGGCGAAGGAGACCGGCGTCATCACGCAGATGGGCAACCAGGGACACTCCTCCGACGACGCCCGCCTCATCAACGAGTGGGTACAGGCCGGCGTGATCGGGACGGTACGCGAGGTGCACGCCTGGACGAACCGGCCGATCTGGCCGCAGGGGCTCTATCGACCGGCGCCCATGCCGCCCGACTTCGACCCCCTCGCGGCCGACCGCTCCTGGGGGAACCGGGCCGTCGCGGAGTCGCACGCCGCGGGTCTCTCCGGCGACTTCAAGCCCGCTGACGGGGTCGACTGGGACCTCTTCCTGGGCCCCGCTGAGGAGGTTCCCTACCACCCCATCTACCACCCGTTCGGCTGGCGCGGTTGGGTCGACTTCGGCGTCGGGGCACTCGGCGACATGGCGGCGCACCTCATCGACCATCCGTACTGGGCGCTCGGGCTCGGCTACCCGACGACGATCGAGGCGACGTCGACGCCCTGGGGAGGTCCGCCCAACGCGCCGGCGTCCTACCCGCTCGCGACCAAGGTCCACTACGAGTTTCCCCGGCGGGGCCTCCTGCCGCCGGTCGCGCTGCACTGGTACGACGGCGGCCTGATGCCCCAGCGCCCCGAAGGGCTCCCCGCCGACGTCGCGCTCGAGCGCGGTGGCGGCGTGATCTTCGTGGGCGAGCGAGGCCTGCTGATGCACGAGACGTACGGAGAGAACCCGCGGCTCTTCCCGGAGTCGCTCATGGACGAGGCGAAGGACGTGCCGCCGGTCTATCAGCGCATCGAGGAGAGTCACGAGATGAACTGGGTGAACGCGTGCAAGGGCGTCGGCGCACCGACGTGCCCGTTCTCGTACGCGGCTCCCCTCACCGAGGTCATGCTCCTCGGGCTCGTCGCGTTGCGGACGGGGCAGGGGCGCAAGATCGAATACGACGCGGCTCGGATGCGCGTCACCAACGCGAACGAAGCCAATCGGTACCTCACGAGGGAGTACCGCGACGGATGGTCCCTATGATGCTCTTCAGACGACGGAGCCCCGGCCTGGCCGCGCTGGCCGCGCTGGGCTTGGCGGCCTGCGCCGGAGCGCAGGAGACGATGAACACGCTCACCGACGCCGAGAGGGCCGCCGGCTGGCGGCTCCTCTTCGACGGCAAGACGCTCGATGGATGGCGCGGCTACAACATGGACGGGCTGCCGCCTTCGTGGGCGGTCGAGGACGGAACGATCACTCGCGTCGCCGCTGGGGGCGACCTCATCACGCGCGAGCAGTTCGGCGACTTCGAGCTCGCCTTCGAGTGGAGGGTCGGGCCGGGTGGCAACAGCGGCGTCTTCTACCGTGGTGTGGAGGGGCTGCCGGTCATCTACCACGGCGCCCCGGAGTACCAGGTGCTCGACGACGCCAACCACGTGGACGGCCGCAGCCCGCTCACGAGCGCGGGGTCCAACTACGCGCTGCACCCCGCGCCGCGGGGGGTCGTGAAGCCGGCGGGCGAGTGGAACAGCGGCCGGATCGTCGTGCGCGGCAACAGCGTCGAGCACTGGCTCAACGGCACGCGCGTCGTGGCGTACGAGCTGCACGACGAGGAGTGGAAGCGCCTCGTGGCGGAGAGCAAGTTCGTCGCGTGGCCGGCGTACGGGATGGCCGAGCGCGGGCACCTCGGGCTCCAGGACCACGGCGACCCCGTCTGGTACCGCAACCTGAAAGTCCGAGTCCTGCGGTGAGCCCCGTATGTTGATGGACCGGCGCGCCTTCCTGGGCGTCGCTCCCGCGCTCGCGTGGGCCGCCGCGTGTGAGCCCGGCAGCGCCGGCGGCGACACACCGCGCGCGATCCCGGCGCTGGGCGTGCAGCTCTACACGCTCCGCTCCGTCCTGCCCGCCGACCTCGATGGGGTGCTCGCGGCCGTGGCGCAGATCGGCTACCGCGAGGTCGAGCTCGCGGGTCTGCACGGACTCGCGCCGCGCGAGATGCGCGCGCGACTGGACGCCGCGGGCCTCGCCGCCACGTCCAGCCACCAGTCCGTCGCGGACGTGCGGGGCGGCTGGACAGCCGTGCTCGAGGGCGCCCGCGAGCTCGGCCAGCGTCTCGTGGTCGTGCCTTCGATCCCGGCGAGCGAGCGGACGACCGAGGGGCTGCGCCGCCTCGCCGACGAGTTCAACCGGGCCGGCGAGGCAGCCCGCGCGGTAGGTCTCCGCTTCGGATACCACAACCACGACTGGGAGCACCGCCCGCTCGCGGACGGCACCCTGCCGATGGACCTGCTGCTCGAGCGCACCGAGCCGGCGGTCGTCGACTGGCAGATGGACATCTACTGGACCGTGCATGGCGGCGCCGACCCGGCTCGTTACCTGAGCGCGCACGCGGGGCGCGTGACGAGCGTGCACGTGAAGGACCGCACGCCCGACGGGCGCATGGTCGACGTGGGGCAGGGCACCATCGACTTCGCGGCCCTGATCCCGCACGCAGAGCGGCTGGGGCTCCTGCACACCTACGTCGAGCACGACCAGCCCGGGGACGATCCGGTCGCGAGCGTGCGGCGGAGCTTCGACCACCTCCGCACGGTGCTCGCGTGAGGCGTCGCCAGGAGCCGTACGACGTCATCATCGTCGGGTCGGGCGCGGCCGGTGGCATCTGTGCCTACGTGCTCGCCTGCTCGGGCGTGCGCGTGCTCATGCTCGAGGCCGGGCGGGACTACGACCCGGTCACCGAAACCCCGATGTTCCAGCTCCCCAAGGACGCGCCGCTCCGTGGCGCGGGCACGCGCGAGAAGCCGTTCGGCTTCTACGACGCGACGGTGGACGGGGGGTGGGAGGTGCCCGGGGAGCCGTACTCGAGCGCAGAGGGCTCGGAGTTCCGGTGGTGGCGCGCGCGTATGCTCGGCGGGCGCACGAACCACTGGGGGCGGATCTCGCTCCGCAACGGCCGCTACGACTTCAAGCCCCGCTCGCGCGACGGGCTCGGCTTCGATTGGCCGCTCGCCTACGAGGACGTCGCTCCGTACTACGACAAGACCGAGGCGCTCGTCGGTGTCTACGGCACGAACGAGGGACTCGAGAACACACCCGACTCCTCGCCGGGCATCCTGCAACCGCCCCCGGCGCCGCGCGCCAACGAGCTGCTCATCCAGAAGGTGGCAGGGGAGCGGCTCGGCATCCCGGTCATTCCGGCGCACATCGCCATCCTGACGCAGACGCAGGACGCCGACCGGCTGTCGCGGATGCTCTGGCCCAACAACGCGCTGGCGCAGCGGGTGACGGCCGAGTCCATGCGGGCGCGGGCGGCGTGCTTCTACGCCACACCGTGCGGCCGCGGGTGCAGCATCAAGGCGAACTTCCAGTCCCCCACCGTCGTGCTGCCGCCGGCGCTGGCGACCGGCAACCTCGAGATCCGCACGGACGCCATGGTGCGGGAGGTGACCGTCGACTCCGCCGGCCGCGCGACCGGCGTGCACTACGTCGACAAGCGCACCCGGCTGGACGAGCACGCGAGCGCGCGGGTGGTCGTGCTCGCGGCCAGCGCTTGTGAGTCCGCGCGTATCCTGCTCAACTCGAAGAGCAGCTCGTTTCCGGACGGGCTCGCCAACGGGTCGGGGCTCGTCGGCAAATACCTCATGGACACCGTGGGCGCCGGGGTCAGCGGGCAGATTCCCGCGCTGGAGCGCATGCCGCCGCACAACGCGGACGGTGCCTCGGCGATGCACGTCTATTCGCCCTGGTGGCTCTACCAGGAGCAGGCCCGCGGCCGGCTCGACTTCGCACGCGGCTACCACATCGAGATCGGCGGCGGGCGCCGCATGCCCGGCTCCGGCACGTTCAGCGGGCTCGAGCGGCTGACGGGCGGCTCGTACGGACGGCAGTTCAAGGAGGACTGCCGCCGTTACTACGGGTCGTTCGTCGGCTTCGCAGGCCGCGGCGAGATGATTCCCAACGAGGACTGCTACTGCGAGATCGACTCGGACACGGTCGACCAGTGGGGCATCCCGACGCTCCGCTTCCACTGGAAGTGGTCGGAGCACGAGACGAACCAGGCGCGCCACATGCAGCGCACCTTCGCAGACATCATCGAGGCGATGGGCGGGCGCGTGCTCAGCACGATCCACGACGACGGGGCGGACGCGATCGCCCCGGGAGGGGAGATCATCCACGAGGTCGGCGGCGCGATCATGGGAAGCGACCCGCGCCGCTCCGTGCTCAACCAGTTCTGCCAGTCCTGGGAGGTCGACAACCTCTTCGTGACGGACGGGGCGTGCTTCGTCTCGAACGCCGACAAGAACCCGACGTTGAGCATCATGGCGGTCGCGTGGCGCGCGTCGGAGTATCTGGTCGAACAGCTCGCTGCGAGGAGCCTCTGATGGAGCGCAAGGATCTGCCGGTCGTTCCTCGGGAGGCGAAAGGCGGCCTGCCGATGGACCGCCGCCACGCGCTCAAGGTCCTGGCGATCGCGGCGGCCGCGCCGGGCCTCGGCGCCTGCCTCGGCGAGGGTGACACCGCGTCCGGGACGGCAGTCGCGGGCGGGGGGGCGCGGACGAGCGGTGGCGTGGGCCCACGGGGTGACGCGTGGGACCCGGACCTGCTCTCACCCGTCGTTCCCTGGGAGCGGACGCTCACGGCCGACGAGCTCGACACCCTCGCCTCGCTCTGTGACGTGATCCTGCCGGCCGACGACCGTTCGCCGGCCGCGAGCGCGCTCGGCGCGCACGACTTCGTGGACGAGTGGGTGAGCGCGCCCTACCCCTCGCACGAGCGTGACCAGGTGCTGGTGCGCGGAGGCCTCGTGTGGCTCGACCGCGAGGCCGGTGCACGCTTCGGCGAGGGCCGCCGCTTCCGCGACCTGACCGACGCCGAGAAGCGCGCCATCTGCGACGACATCTGCTACCTGCCCGACGCCCGGCCGGAGCACGAGGCCGCGGCGCGCTTCTTCGACCGCGTGCGTGACCTCACGGCGTCCGCGTTCTGGACGACGGAGGTGGGCATGCGCGACCTCGAGTACGTCGGCAACATGCCGCTCGCGCGCTGGGATCCACCGCCGCCCGAGGTCCTCCGCCACATCGGGCTCGCTTAGGAGAAGCCGTGGAAGCCAAGACCCCGCCGCCGCCCGCTGCGTCGCCGCAGGCATCGGCCCAGGACGTCGCCGCAGGAAGACTCTTCCTCGGCAGCTGCGTGGCGCTCGTGGCCACCTCGGTCGCGTTCGCCACCGTCGGCGCGATCATGCTCGCGCTCAAGCGCGACTTCGTGCTCACCAACGAAGAGGTGGGCCTCATCGGCGGCGCGGCCCTGTGGGGCTTCGCGGTGTCGCAGCTCGTCTTCGCGCCCTTCGCCGACACGCTGGGGATGCGCGCGCTGCTGCGGCTCGCGTTCCTCGGCCACCTGCTCGGCTCGCTGACGATGATTTTTGCGACCGGCTTCGGCACGCTCTTCGCGGGCGCGCTCGTGATCGCGATGGCGAACGGGCTCGTCGAGGCCGCCTGCAACCCGCTCGTCGCGGCGCTCTATCCGGACGACAAGACGGTGAAGCTGAACCAGTTCCACGTCTGGTTCCCCGGGGGCGTCGTGATCGGCGGCCTCGCGGCCTTCGGCCTCGATCTCGTGGGCGTAACGGCTTGGCAGCTCAAGATCGGGCTCATCCTGGTGCCGACGCTCGCGTACGGGGTGCTCCTCCTGCGCGAGCCTTTTCCCGCGACCGAAGGCGTGAGCGCGGGGGTGAGCATGGGCGAGATGTTCCGGGCTGCGCTCGCCACGCCGTTCATGTGGGTGATGCTCGTCTGCATGGCCATGACCGCGTCGATCGAGCTCGGGCCGAATCGCTGGGTCCCGGCCGTGCTCGAGGCCGGGGGCATGCCGGGCATCCTCGTCCTCGTCTGGATCAACGGGCTCATGGCGGTGCTGCGCTACCGTGCGGGCAACGTCGTGCACCGCCTCTCGCCCACCGGACTGCTGCTCGCATCGGCGGTCGTGTCGGGTGTCGGGCTGCTCGCGCTCAGCTACGCCGGGTCGCCGTTGCCGATCTTCGCGGCGGCCACCGTTTTCGCGGTCGGCGTGTGCTACTTCTGGCCGACGATGCTCGGCGTCGTGTCCGAGCGGGTGCCCAGGAGCGGGGCGCTGGGGCTCGGCCTCATGGGCACGGTCGGCATGGCGACCGTGGGCCTGTTCACCTCGCCGCAGATGGGAGCGGTCGCGGACCGGTACGCTCACGAGAGGATCCCCGTGGCCCAGACGATCGCGCTCCTGGAGCGCGCGGAGCGCACGCTCGCCTCCAGCCCCGATCCCGACGCGGAGGCGGCGGCCGCAGCCGCGGGGGGAACGCTGGGCGCGTATCGCAGCGGCGGAGCGCTTCCCGAGCCCGGGACGGCGAACGCGCTGCGCGCCGTCATCGCGTCCGACGCCGACGCGGGTCTCGTCGCCGACGCCAACGCGATCCTCGGGCCCGCGGACAACTACGGCGGCAAGGTCTCCTTCCGATACGTCGTGCCCCTCTGCCTCGTCCTCGTGCTCGCCTTCGGCGCGATGTACGCTCGCGACCGCAGCCGCGGCGGCTACCGCGTGGAGAGGATCGACTCGGCTTGAGGGTTCGCTACGGGATGGTGGGCGGAGGACCAGGCGCCTTCATCGGCGCGGTCCACCGCATGGCGGCCGCGCTCGACGGCCGCTACGAGCTCGTCGCGGGCGCCTTTTCTTCCGACGCGCGGAAGTCGGCGCAGACGGGCGCCGAGCTCGGGCTCGACGACGCGCGCGTCTATGGCTCCTACGAGGAGATGGCGGACGCCGAGGCCGGGCTCCCCTCGGAGCGCCGCATCGAGGCCGTGGCGGTCGTGACGCCGAACCACCTTCACCACCCCGTCGCCAGGGCCTTCCTGGACCGGGGCATACACGTCGTCTGCGACAAGCCGCTCACGACGACGCTCGGCGACGCCGAGGACCTGTGCCGCGCCGTGTCCGAGAGCGGGCGCCGTTTCGCCGTCACGTATAACTACACCGGCTATCCGATGGTGAAGGAGGCCAAGGAGCGGATCGCCGCAGGCGCGCTGGGCGAGCTCCGCAAGGTCGTCGTCGAGTACACGCAGGGATGGCTCTCCACGCTGCTCGAGGCC
>JBFGFY010000151.1:0-8338 GCA_041579355.1 Longimicrobiales bacterium
GCAGCTACCTCGAGTCCGTGAAGGCGTATCCGCGTAACATGACGCTCAAGGCGCGCCTCACGTTCCGCTCAGGTGGGAACGGAGGCGCGCGCGGCGTACCGGATGGCCGGTACGTGCCCGTGAGCGTGCACACCCTGATCACGGCGCTCCCGGAGGCGCCGATGCGGCCGCGCGCGGCCGACGACCGGGTGGGTTTCTTCATCACGGCCCAGAAGGACGTCGCGAGCGACGAGGGGCAGGACTTCTTCGTCCGGTACGTGCGCAAGTGGCGACTCGAGTGCGCGGACCGTCCCGACCGGCAGGGGCTCTGCACACCCGTCCGACCCATCACGTACTATCTCGACCGGACGATTCCTGAGGAGTACCGGCCCGCCATCCGGGAAGGCATCGAAGCTTGGAACGAAGCGTTCCGCGAGGCGGGGTTCCGGAACGCCGTCCGCGCGGAGCTGATCCCCGAGGACGCGGATCCCGAAGACCTTCGGTACGCGACGATCCGCTGGAACGTGTCCGACCCGGTAGGCTACAACGCGATCGGTCCGTCGGTCGTGGATCCGCGCACGGGGGAGATCCTCGACGCGGACATCCTGATGGAAGCGAACATGATCCTGGGGTACCGGAGGGCGTGGCGCACCCAGGTGAGCCCCTCCGCTGTCGTGGAGGAGATGCTCACGGCGACCCCGGAGGAGCTCGCTGCCCTCGCGAGCGGCGGAGAGGCCGCGTCGCTCGGGGCCGAGCTGGCCGCCCAAGGGGCGCTCCTGCACTCGGTGCTCGCTGCCCGCCGGGAGATCGGACCGTCCGATCCGGTGCCGATGGAGTACGTGAGCCAGGCCCTCAAGTGGGTCACGATGCACGAGGTGGGACACACGCTCGGGCTTCGGCACAACTTCCGCTCCTCGATCGACACACCCAACGAACGGCTGCACGACCGTGACTGGACGCGGGCGCGAGGCCTGGTGAGCTCGGTCATGGACTACGCCACTCCGAACATCGCGCCCAACGGTGGGCAGAACGGCGACTTCTACAACCGCGGGCTCGGGACGTATGACCGCTGGGCCGTCGCGTACGGATATACGCCGGACCCGCAGCGTGCCGCCGAGCTCGCGCGCCGCTCCGCGGAGCCCGGCCATGCGTACGGCACCGACGAGGACGCGCGGGGCCCGGGCGCGCTCGACCCGACAGTGAACGTGTACGATCTCGGCGCCGACCCGCTGCACTGGGGGCAAGAGCGCGCCGAGATGATTCGGGCTTCGTGGCGCGACCTGCCTTCGTTCTCCCTCGAGGACGACGGCTCCTACGCCATGGTCACACAGGTCTACTCCACGCTGCTCAACCAGTACGCGCGGGCGGTGACCGTGGGGGTGAAGTAC
The DNA here is from genome assembly GCA_041579355.1 of Longimicrobiales bacterium. Taxonomy (GTDB): domain Bacteria; phylum Gemmatimonadota; class Gemmatimonadetes; order Longimicrobiales; family Gaopeijiaceae; genus UBA2982. The sequence continues at coordinate 1,368 of JBFGFY010000151.1, forward strand.
ATCGGCGGGCAGTACTTCTACCGCGACCATTTCGGAGATCCGAGCTCGCGTGGACCGTGGCAGAACGTCCCCCGTGCGCGGCAGCTCGAGGCCCTCGACTTCCTGGTCGAGTACGGCTTCAGCGAGCAGGCCTTCGAGCTCCCACCCGAGGTGCTCCGCCAGTTCGGTGCGAACCGCTGGAGTCACTGGGGTAGCGACATGACCTTCGCGGGCGGCCGGATCGACTATCCATACCACCGTGAGGTCATCGACCTGCAGGAGGCGCTCCTCAACCAAATCATGAGCCCGGCGGTCTTCGCGCGGATCCGGGACGCCGAGCTCAAGTACGGGCAGGCCGAGGTGCTGACGATTCCCGAGCTCATGGACGCCCTGAGCGCGTCCGTGTGGCGGGAGCTCGAGCGGGGTGAGTCGGTCCCCGGGATCCGACGCGACCTCCAGCGGGCGCACCTGGAGCGCGTCGTGCGGCTCGTCACGGACGCCCCGAGCGGCACGCCGGCCGACGCGCGAGCGGTGGCGCGGATGTCGCTCCAAGGACTGACCGACGACCTCGAGACCGCGCTCGCGGCGGACGGGCTCGACGCATACACACGCGCGCACTACAACGAGAGCCTCGTGCGGGCCCAACGCGCGCTCGCGGCGGGGCTGGATCTGGCCAACTGACGACACGTGTCATGGGCGTGATCAACGTCACGCCCGACTCGTTCTCCGACGGCGGACGCTTCCTGCGGCCGGAGGCCGCCGTCCGTCAGGGGCTCCGTCTCGCCGAGGAGGGTGCGGACATCCTCGACATCGGGGGTGAGAGCACCCGTCCGGGGTCGGAGCCCGTGTCCGCCGCGGAGGAGCTCGAGCGGGTGGCACCCGTCGTGGAGCGGCTGGCGGCCGAGGTCGACGTGCGGCTCTCGATCGACACGTACAAGCCCGTCGTGGCTCGCGAGTGCCTCTCACTCGGCGCCACGCTCGTGAACGACGTGACCGGCCTCACCGACCCGGAGATGGTGCGGGTGGCCGCAGAGCACGGGGCAGGGGTCGTCGTGATGCACATGCGCGGCCGACCGAAGACGATGCAGGAGGACGTCTCCTACGAGGACGTCGTCGCCGAGGTGCAGGCCTTCCTAGCGGACCGGGCGGCCCGGGCGCGCAACGCGGGCATCACCGACGTCACCGTCGATCCGGGGATCGGCTTCGGAAAGACCGCGGCGCACAACTTCGAGCTTCTGCGCAGGCTCGGAGAGATCACCTCGCTCGGCTTCCCGGTGCTGGTGGGTCCCTCGCGCAAATCGTTCCTGGGCTCCCTGGCGAGCCGCCTGCCGGCATCCGAGCGGCTCGAGGGCACGCTCGCCGCCGTCGCGGTCGCGGTGATGCACGGGGCTTCGATCGTGCGCGTGCATGACGTGGCCGCGACCAAGCGGGTCGTCGAGGTCGTCGACGCCGTGCTGGGAGCGTGACGTGGACCGCATCGTGGTGCCGGGGCTGCGGGTGCAGGCGCGCGTGGGCGCCGGCGAAGCGGAGCGCGCCCGCCCGCAGGGCGTCGAGGTCGACGTCGAGCTGCACCTGGACCTCGGCCCGGCGGGCGTCGCGGACTCGCTCTCCAGCACCGTCGACTACGAGCGTGTGTGTGAGCTCGTGCACGAGGTCGTCGGCTCCCGGGCCTTCCACCTGATCGAGTCCGTGGCGGAGGAGTGCGCGGCCGCGGCTCTGGGGCGCTTCCCGGTCGACGCAGTCGTCGTGCGGGTCCGCAAGCCCGGTGCGCTCGCCGCGTGGGGCGTTCCCCACGCGCTCGTCGAGGTGCACCGGACGAGGCATGGCTGAGGTCTACATCGCGCTCGGGTCGAACCTCGGCGACCGTGCGGCGAACCTCCGCCAGGCGGTGCGACGCATCGCTGCCCATCTGACCGTCGAGAGCGTCTCCTCGGTGTACGAGACGGAGCCCGTCGGGCTGAAAGCGCAGCCCTCCTTCCTCAACGCCGTGCTGCGGGGGGTCACCACGCGCGCTCCGCGCGACGTCCTCGACCGGCTCGTGGAGATCGAGCAGATGATGGGCCGGGAGCGGACCGTCCCCCTCGGCCCGAGGACGATCGACCTCGACCTGCTGCACTACGGTGGGGTGCACGTCGACGAGGCGGGGCTCTCGCTCCCCCATCCACGGATGAGCGGAAGGCGGTTCGTGCTCGTGCCGCTCGCGGAGATCGCTCCCGCCCTGCGCCCCGACCCGGGTGGGCCGACGGTCTCCGAGCTGCTCACGGCAGTTCCGCCGGGGGAAGGGGTGGAGCGGATCGACTTGGCGGACTGGCCGCCGGTCTGATCTCGCACGCACCGGCGACCGCGCTCCGCTAGCGCCGGAAAGCCGCCGTCCCATCCAGACATGGAGCGGGCGAGGCGCTGCGTCGATCGTACGTCGTGATGAACGGAAAGGAGGGGTCGCTCACCCGGCGGCACGGAGGAGGTCGACGCAGCGAGGCGCCGAGGCTCGGCGTCCTGCTGGCACTGGCCTCGGCGGCGTGCGCCGGCGAGGCGGGTGAGCCGGCGGAGCGGGCCGAACCGGGCTCGACGCGGGACGTCGTGGCCTGTGAGGTCGCTCGCGTCCCGCTCACGATCGAGGACGGCACTCACCCGTACGTCGAGCCCGAGGCGCTTCTTCGGCTCGGAGAAGGGCTCCTCGTCGCCGGTACCCCCACCTACACGTGGGCGGACGGGCCGGGGGGAGCCACGACGCGCGTCACCACCGATGCGCACGTGGCCGCGCGGTTCGGCCTGGACGGGGCGGCCACCCTCGTCGAGAAGCCGATTCCGGGTGCGATCGGCAGCGTGCGACCCGTCGCGCTCGGAGGGGAGCGCTGGGGCCTACTCTTCGACGAGGTCGTCGCCGACTCCCTCCCCGGGCGGGCCATCCCGCTCGGCCTCTGGTACGGCGAGCACGACGGCGAGAGGTGGGCGCGGCTGGAGCGGTTGCCGGAGCCTCCCGAGGGCCGTCCCGTGATCTCGGGCTCCACGGAGCTGGTGCGCGCAGGCGACGACCTCGTATGGATCGTGCCCGCGCGCGTGGGACTCGACTCGGCGCATCAGGCGGTCGAGTACACGCGGAGCGCCGGACGCTGGCGACAGCGCGTCATCTCGGGGGCGGCCATCGAGGTCGCGGCGCTCGCGTTCGATCCCTCGTCCGGACTCTGGTGGGCGCAGTTCAGCGAAGACCCCGACCTCCCGGGCTGGCAGCAGTCCCTTCGGCTCTACCGGCGGGTCGGCGGGTGGGAGCTCGTCCGGCGCGTCGCGGTGCTCCCGGAGGGCGACAAGGTCCGTGACCCACGAGTGACGCCAACCACGGGAGGAGTCTCCGTGAGCTGGCGCGTGGAAGGCGCCGAGGACCTCGGTGCCTACGCCGTGCTCGACATCGGCTCGGACGGAGGCGGCCGCCGCCTCACGCTCGACTCTTCCGTCTCTCAGATCATGGCGCTTCGCGCGGGGGACGGCGGCCCGGAGTGGCTCGTGGTGCACCAAGACGAATCCGGCCCCTCGCCCGAGCTCCGACTGCTCGAGCCGGGCCGCGTGTCGGTTCCCGAGCGCCGCCTCACGACCGTGAGCCCCTATCTCGGTTTCCTCGCCGCCGCGTCACACGCACCGAGCGAAGTACTCGTCGTGGGCCCCCAGTACAGCGCGGACCCGACGAACCAGTTCCTCCGCAGCCTCATCCTCCGGCTGAGCACCTCCTGCACCTAGAGCCTCGCTGCGGACGCCTTTCAGGGCACAACCATCCCACACAATCAGGAGGATCCATGTCACGCACATGGAAACTCGCCGTGCCCGCGGCGTTGCTCGTCGCGGCCGCGTGCGCCGATGCACCCACCGCGCCCGAAGCTCCGGACGCGCCGGGCCTCGAGCTTCTCTTCCCCGCCTTCCAGCGCGCGCAGCTGGTGATGGAAGAGCGTGGAGAGATCTCCGGCTCCCCCCGAGTCGGTGGACCCGCTGCCATCTCGGAGGAGGAGCCGCCGCCGCCCGCGGGCGAGCCGGACCCCAATGCCGTGGCGGCGATCTTCAACCCCAACACCTTCGTCTACTTCAATCCCGACCACGTGTATGCCCAGGGGGAACACCGCTACCAGGGGAGCAAGTCGCGCATCGAGACCTTGCTCAGGGTCTCCTATCAGGGGGAGCCCGTGGGTAGCCAGCTCGGGGTGCGGGAAGACTCGAAGCTGCCCTGGATCAGCTGGCTGACCTCCAACTACATCCAGGCCGTCTCCCGCATCTTCACGGAGCACCAGTGCGGGCTGTCCGCGAGCGCGAGCTCGGATCATCGAGCGTGGTGGGAGGTCGTCATGGGGAGCCCCGTCTCCACGTTCTCCAACGTCGAAACGTCGACCTTCGCTCCCCTCCGTCACCAGGTCGAGTGCGCACCGCCTGATCCGGGGCAGGGTCCCGGAGGCGGCGGGTCGAGCTCGGGCTACGTGTGCCGCGTGAGCATCTGGTACGACCTGAGCACCGGAGAAGTCCTCGACGTCGACGTCCTCTGGTGCGAGGAGATCGGCGGCTGAGCCGAGTCATCCGAGCCCGACGAGAACCCAACTCATTCCTGGAGACACAACCATGTCCACCCGTTCTGCCGTCGCCACGGCTGCGCTCGCCGCGCTCCTCGTGCTGACCTCACCCGCCATGGGTGTGCACGCCGCCGCCCAGTCGATCCCGCTGAACGTTCCCCTGTTCCTCGTGATGCCTCAGAGCTTCCCTGACGTCGACGGGCGATTCGTGTTGTTGCGCGAGCCTGGGCGCGACCTGGTGTTGCTGCGGGACACCGATGCCACACCAGAGACGTTGAGCGTGGCTCTGCGCGTGCTCGGGCGTTTGAACGCGACCACGCCCAGGCGTGAGCGAGAGGGCCAGATGGTCCCCGTGACCGGATACGCGCTCACGGTGCCGCTCTCGAACGACGAGCGGGTCCGTCTCGACGCCGCCCTCGTGCGCCTGAAGTCCCGCCCAGTCGCCGCGATCGGGAACCTCGGCCTCGGACGCTCGATGCCGCTCGCCGGCCCGACACCGTAGCCATGGGGCGCGCCGGAGCGTCCGCTACGGGCGCTCCGGCCGCGGCCCTACTGCTGCGTGGCCTCGGCCTCCATCGGGTCGGCGGCGTCGATCCAGCCGCGCCGGCCTGCCGGCGACCGGACGAGGAGGTAGTCTTCATAGCGGCCGAGCACGGACAGCTCCGCCCCACCGTCGAGCTTCGACACGAGTGGCGCCGACGCATCGGGGCGGGCATACAGCCCCTCGCCCGCGGACGCGACCTGTGATGTGATCGGGGCGTCGACGGGCTCGGTCAGGCGCGCGGCGACGTAGCCGTGACCTCCCTCGGGGAGCTGGACCCGGAAGTACTCCCCCGAGCCACCGAGGACCCGCAGCGCTGTATGGCGCGGCAGCTCCCGCACGACGGGCGCCCGCAGTCCCGGCGCACCACGGAGGCGGATCCCCTCGTTGGAGAGGCGCACCCAGGTGCCGAGCCGGTCGAGGTCGGCCGTGAGCTCGGCGAGCGTGCCCGGCGGCGGGACCAGGAACGGGACCGGGTCGACCGCGCCCTCTCCGCTCCGGTAGAGGCCGAAGTGCAGGTGGGGCGGCGTGGTACGCGCGTTCCCCGTGTTGCCCACGAAGCCGAGCGTGTCTCCGATCTCGATCCGGTCGCCGTCCTGGACGGCTTGGCTGTCGAGATGCGCGTAGTAGACGCGGAAGTTGCGGAGCGGGTCCCGCACCCAGACCACCTTTCCACCGCGGCCGGTCACACCGACGCGGTACGCGATACCCGGGGACGCGGCGAGCACGGGTGTGCCGCGGCGGGCGAAGATGTCCACGCCGTCGTGGCTTCTGCGGCCGCCGTCGCGGTCGGCTCCGAAGATGCTCTGAACGGCGTACATGTTGTAGCCGTCGACCGGGAAGGCGAGCTGCGCCTCGAGTCGCAGAGTGACTCGAAACTGACCTCCCCGCAGCAGCTCGGGTTGGAGCCGGAGGATGAAATCCCCACCTCGCCATGGCTCGTGCACGAACGACCCCGGCACGGAGTCGGTCGAGAGGATGGGACGCAGCGGGTCGCCTTCGTCATCTGCGACCCGGAAGAGGTCCACGAAGACGCGGGTCCCCTCTGCGCTGGTGAGCGTCACCTCGGCCGTGAGGCGGCGGCCACGCGGGACCGACACCAGGTAGGCCAGCGCGGCGGGCTCCTCGGCCGTGATGAAGCCCTCTTCCTGGAAGGGAGGTGACACGGCGACGGGGGAGGCGACGGCGGCGTCGGCCGCCTTGAGCCAGTCGCGGCCGAGCGCGGTCTCCGCGAGCCCGGCGGCGACGAGCGACTCCTGGTACGCCTCGTGGGGCGTCAGGTCCCGGAACGAGTCCTGGATCTGCTCGATCTCCTCGCACCCCCAGAGGGCGAGGAGCGCAATCGCTGCGAGGGCTCGCAGTTCTGAGCTCGGGATCATGGGATCACAGGTCTGGAGACCGGGCGCCGGGGGGAAAGGCCGCACCGACCCGCTTCGCAAATCGGCTCGGGCCTCGGCGTGTGCCCGAACCCTCGAAGCTGACCCTCTCCGGGCCCCTCGGTCAAGGACGTGAAATTGAAGGCCTGGCGTGGCCCGGTTAGCTTCTTCCGCCCCCCGCCCGGCCCCCGCTCCCGCAGGTCCCCCGTGGTACGCATCGCCGAAATCGAAGCCGGTAGCATCGCCGACGAGCTGAGCCTCGAGATCGGCTCGCGGATCGTCCGTATCAACGGCGAGCGCGTCCGGGACGGGATCGACCTGACCTTCCTGCTCGCCGACGAATCCCTCACCCTCGAGGCCGAGACGCCCGAAGGCGCGACGGTCCTGTACGAGATCGAGCGGGAGGCGGGCGAGCCGCTCGGGATCGTTCCGGCTCCGGACACGATTCGTGAATGTGCGAACAAATGCGTCTTCTGCTTCATCGACGGCAACCCGAAGGATGCGAGGCAGACCCTTTGGCTGCGCGAC
>JBFGFY010000152.1:0-8208 GCA_041579355.1 Longimicrobiales bacterium
CGACGTCGGTGAGCGTCTGCGCTGGCGCGACCGTGATGGAGTCCCCCGTGTGCACGCCCATCGGATCGAAGTTCTCGATCGAGCAGACGATGATCACGTTGTCGATGCCGTCCCGGACGACCTCGAGCTCGTACTCCTTCCACCCGATCACCGAGCGATCGATGAGCACCTCGCGGATCGGCGACGCGTCGAGCCCTTTGCGCACCTGCACCTCGAACTCGGCGCGGTTGTACGCGATGCCGCCCCCGGTGCCACCGAGCGTGTAAGACGGGCGCACGATCGCCGGGTAGGCCGTCGTTTCGACGATCTGCATCGCCTCCTCGAGCGTGCGCGCGAAGCCGCCCGTGCCCACGTCGAGACCGATGCGCCGCATGGCCAGCGCGAACTCCTCTCGGTCCTCCGCCATCTCGATGGAGCGCGCGTTCGCGCCGATCAGCTCGATGTCGTGCTTGTCGAGCACGCCCGAGCGGTGCAAGTCCATCGCCACGTTGAGGGCCGTCTGGCCGCCCATCGTCGGGAGGATGGCGTCCACGCTCTCGCGCTCGATGACCTTCTCGACCCACTCGGCCGTGATCGGCTCGATGTAGGTGCGATCCGCGAGGTCCGGATCCGTCATGATCGTCGCTGGATTGGAGTTCACCAGGACGACGCGGTACCCCTCCTCCTTGAGCGCCCGCACGGCCTGCGTGCCGGAATAGTCGAACTCGCAGGCCTGGCCGATGATGATCGGCCCCGACCCCAGAATCAGGATGGTCTCTAGATCGTCGCGTCGGGGCACCGGATCAAGATCTCTTCTCTGTCTCCTTGCGGACGGCGGTCGCGAGCACCCAGGCGAAGCCGCCCCACACGAACCCCGTCACCAGCACCATGGTGATCCAGGTCGCAGGGGTCATCGCTCACCTCCGGGGATACTCGGCGGCGAAAGCTCGTGAAAGGGGGTTGGGGGGGCAAGCGGCGAAGCGCGTCGCCGGTGGGGTCACACCCTAGCGCTCGAGCACCACCCTCAGCCCCCCGACCGGCAGGTCGAGGTTGTTCGTTCCGGCCGCCGACACGACCGCGAGCGCCGGCCCGTCGAGCCTGCGCTCCTCGAGCACCACGGTGAAGCGCAGATCGCCGCCCACGGGATCGACGAGGATCACGCGGTACTTGTCCGTCGTGCCCGGAATCCGAGCCGCGTACACCCGCGTGCTCCCCCGGCCCTCGAAGTCCGTGACGCCCTGCCACGTGACCTCGACCACGGCGGCCCCGAGGCCCGGGTTGCCGGTCACGGTGCCCAGCACGCGGCTCGGGCCGCTCGGGCCGAGGTCGCACCCGGCGAGGAGGATTGCCGCCACGAGGACCCACCCCGTGCGCCGAGGCCCACGCGCGCGCCTCACCGCTCCTCCTCGGGCCCGGACGGCCGGGCGAGCTGCACCGGGACCTTCACGACCCGCGGCTCGACGCCCGGGGCGCGGGGCGGCAGCCCCGCGCTCAGCGGGAGCTGCGGGTTGGCGAGCACCCAGGCTCGGAAGTCACCCAGGTCGTAGGCGCCGTTCTGGTTGCCGTGCCGGTCCAGGAAGGTCGCGCGCAGCGAGTCGAGCAGCGGTCCGGAAAGAAGGAAGCGGGACGCGAGCTCCTCGACCGAAATCGCGGGGGCGGCCACGTCGAGCGTCACGGTCGCCGTGCCCGTGAGACCGAGCACGTCGCGCGCGCGCACCGTGAGGGGGAACGAGCCGAAGTCGAGCGCCGTGTCGGTGATGCGGCCGTTCGAGCCGAACACCAGGCCGAAGGGGACGGTGCCCGTGAGCACCGTCCAGGTGAACGGGGGCGACCCGTTCTCGACCACGAGTTGCACGCTCTCGAGTGTCGTGGCGACGAGCGGCACGCGCACGTCCGGAACCGAATAGATGACCTCGAAGTCGGCAGCGGCCTGCACGGGCGCGCTCATCGCCACCGAGGCCGGATTGGGCTGCCCCGCGAGCGCGCCGCCCCACGCCTGGAAGGCGAAGCCCGTCTGGGGGATCGCGGTCACTTCCACCGCGGTGGAGGGCGCGAACCAGAGGTCGGGCGAGGGTGGCGTGGCCGTGAAGCTCCCGGGAGTGACTCCGTTCACGCCACCGTTCAGCGCGATCGCGAGCTCGTACTGTGTGCCGGCGTAGGCCGCGACGAGGGTCGTGTCGACGAGAGGCGTGGTCAGCGTGCGGCTGCGCGGAGCGGCGGGAGCGTCGGTCCACTGGACGAACGGACGGCGCTCACCGGGGGCGAGCGTCTCGCCGGCCGCGGCCACGATCTGGCGCGGCTCGAAGGGCGCCGAGCGCACGAAGTTCGCAGGCGGGTCGTTCACGACGTTCCCGTCGATGGTGAAGAGCCCGCTCGGCGCTCCAGCGGTTCCCGTCGCGTCGACCGCGACGCGGCTGAAGCGGGTGAGGAGGCGGAACGACATCGCGTCCGGGCCGGCCGAGGCGATGTCGAGCACCGTCACACCCGTCGCCCTCCCTTCGAAGGATCGGGACGCCGGGTTCGATCTCGCGTGGAAGAGGGTGTTGCCGGTCGAGCCGGGGAACGGGTCGCCGGGGTCGCCGCGCCCACCCCCGCTCCGGCCCAGGTCCTCCCAGCCGTCGGCCTGCCGGAGCCACACCCCCATGTGGACGTTGGCGTTGACCGTGTTCGCCGGCCACCGCGCGAGCACGAGCCCCCAGTCGATCTGCCAGACGAGGAGCCCGCCGCCATTGTACAGGTTCTTGTCGAAGAGCCTGGACGGGAGGTCGCGGCGGGTCTCGAGCAGGAAGTACTCGTCCGAGCCGTCGCCCGCGTCCACGCGGTACACGACACCGCCAGCCTCGACGGCCGGCAGCGTGAGCGTGCCGTGGTCGGTGTCCGGAGCCAGCGTGACGACGTCGACCCAGCCGAGCATCGCCTTGCTCCACGCCCCCATGTGGCAGGGTCGCGCCGCGTTGCCGCCGCTGCACCCGTACGTGCCCGACGCCATGAGGTCCCAGTAGCCCGCCCCGGCGTGGGTGAAGCCCAACTGGCGCGTGTCGTAGAGGTCGGGCAGGCCGAAGGCGTGTCCCGTCTCGTGCGTGAACACCCCGATCGGATTCAGCGACGTACCGTTGCAGTCGAGCACACCCTGGACGAAGTAGTCGTCGATCCGGATGAAGCCCCCCCCGGCGGACGGGGTGCTGGTGGTGTACGGTGAGCGCCCGGAGCTCGCGGCCGACAACGTCCACTTGTGGGACCAGATGCGGTCGTCGCTACCGTTGCACTCCGCGCCGCGATTCGGATGCATGACCGCGAGGGCGTCCACGAAGCCGTCGTCGTCACCCGAGTTCGGCACGCCGTCCGCGCCGTCGTTGTCGTAGAGGCCCCAGTCGACGCCCACCTGGAGCGCGAGGAGGTCCTTGATGAAGTCGCCGATGCCGCAACACACGAGAGCGCTCTGCCCCTGCGTCGTCGCCAGCTCGGTGCGGGAGGAGCGCACCCAATTCCGCACGTCCCCTCCGAGCGAGATGCTGTCGTTCGACACCTCGGCGAAGTAGGTCGACACGGTCGCACCCGAGGCCCCGAAGTAGGCGGTCTGGATGGTAGCGGGCTGGTACGTCGGTGCAGGCGACTCGGTGAAGAGGCCGAGGACCAGGGGAATGAAGATGTTGCCGACCACCGGCTGCGTGCGGGGGCCGAGGTTGCGGGCCGGGCCGCCGACGCCGACACGCCCGCGGGTCCCAGCGTGCGCAGCGCCTCGCTCGACTGCTGCTGCATCGTCTCCCGCAGTCTGGCCGCACGACCTCGGCGGAACTGGTACGCCTCGGGATCCCGGGCCAGCTCGCGATAGTAGCCCTCCGGTGGCCGCGTGCCGTACTGCCGACCCAGCATCTCCACGTCCTGCGCGGAGAGCGCGGTGGTCGAGCACACGATCGCGAAAGCGACCATGAGTGGGCGTTCGAGCGGCATGCGGCGGCTGGGCGATGCGGGAAGAAGTCGCTTTCCCTACACGGCGCCGGAAAAGGCGGTTCCGGGGCGGCGCCCCGGACGGGCTAGCTCGCCAGGTCCTGCGCGCGGATTCCGAGCTCGGCCGCCGCCGCCCTCATGCCGTCGATCACGTTTTGGATGTGCTCCGCGCGATCGAGCCCTATGAGCCCCACACCCCGCTCCACCTCCTCTCGGCTCACGCCGGCCGCGAAGGTCTTGTCCTTGAGCTTCTTCGTGACCGACTTGGGCTTCAGGTCGTCGATCCCGCTCGGGCGCACGAGGCACGCCGCGAAGACGAGCCCCGCGAGCTCGTCGCACGCGAGCAGCACCTTGTCGAGCTCCTGGGTGGGCTCGACCCCCGTGTAGTCGGAGCGGTGTGCGAGGATCGCGTGCACCACCTCCTGCGGGTAGCCGAGCTCGCGCAGCCGCTCGACGGCCTTGAGCGGGTGCTCCTCGGGGTGCTTCTCCCAGTCGAGGTCGTGCAGCAGTCCAGCCAGGCCCCACAGGTCCGGGTCCGCTCCCCGCAGCTTCGCGTAGTGCCGCACCGCGGCCTCGACCGAGTACATGTGCTTCCGCAGGCCCTCGTTCTCGACCCACTCCTCCAGCAGGGCGACGGCTTCACTCCGGTCCGGCATGACGGGCTCCTTTTCGCTCAGACTTTCGACGAGGGACAGAGGCGGGTGACGACGCACTCCTCGCACTGCGGCCGGCGCGCGATACAGACACGGCGACCGTGCCAGATGAGCAGGTGCGACAGCAAGGTCCACCGCTCGCGCGGGAACAGCTCCATGAGGTCCAGCTCGATCTTCTCGGGCGTCTCGTGCCTCGTGAGGCGGAGGAGGTTCGCGAGGCGCTTCACGTGCGTGTCGACGACCACCCCTTCGGCTCTCTCGAACGCGTTTCCGAGAATCACGTTCGCCGTCTTGCGGCCCACACCGGGGAGCGACGCAAGCGCGTCCATCTCGGCCGGCACCTCACCGCCGTGCTCGGCCATCAGGCCCCGCGCGAACCCGATGATGTTCTTCGCCTTGTTCCGGAAGAACCCGGTCGAGCGGATGATCTCCTCGACGTCCTCCTGCTGCCCCGAGGCCAGCGCCCGCGCGTCGGGATACCGCCGGAAGAGCTCGGGTGTGACCGAGTTCACGCGCTCGTCGGTGGTCTGCGCGGAGAGGATCGTCGCGACGGCGAGCTGGAACGGATTCTCGAAGTCGAGCTCACAGTGCGCGTCGGGATACTCGGAGGACAGGAGGTCGTAGACCTCGGCCGCCCGATCCCTACGCGCGCTCTTCGATTCCCGTGCCATGGCTCTCTTCCGTGTCGGCTCGCCGCTCATCCGGGGAGCGTCACACGAGTATACGGCAGGACCGACGGGCGCGGATCGTCGCCCTCGGCCACGGGTGTCGGGGTCCGCGTCTCGAGCCCACCCTGGCTCTCCGCGGTCATGGCGAAGAAGCGCGCGAGCAGCTTGAGGACCTCACCCGCCGTCTCGACGGAGTAGAGCCGGTCCAGCTCGGCTCCGGGAAGCGTACTGGCGAAGTCGTCGCCCTCCGCCCGCATGCTCGCGTCGAGCCAGGCGGCCGCGTCTCCCAGAGGTGCGGGTGGCAGAGGGAGCGCACCGAAGCCGGGGCGCTCGGGCCGGAGACCCGTGACCGACAGGGCATGCAACGTGCCTGCGCGGGACTCCATCCAGAAGACGCCGTCCACGGACTCGGGCGTGCCCCCCGAGGAGCGGGGCGCACCTACGACCGCCGCGCCAGTCCAGAGGAGGTGTTGCGGGAGCTGGAGGTAACCGGCCGGCGCCGGCGGGCGCGGTGCCACACCGGCGGCGCCTCCCCACTCCGCCGTGAGGCGCCGGGCCGCCGCGGCTTCCACCAGGTAGAGCGGACAGCCGGCCCGCAGGAAGTGGACGGCGTGGAAGAGGAGGGCCGCGAAGGGATACGCGGCGTCGGCGGGCGCGTCTGGCCCACGGAGCTCGCGCACCGCGTCCCCGACCGCCGCGAGCGTCAGGAAGGCCTCGGGCTCGGAGTCGTCGCGGCCACCCGCCCCGGCTTCCTGTGCGACGTCCTCCGCCAGCCGCTCGATCACGGCGCGCTCGGGAAACGCGACCTCGAACGGCGTGATGCGGGCGTAGCGGTCGTGCAGGGACATGGGGCGCGCAACGTAGAGGGAGGGCGGGCGCGGAGGAAGGCCGCGGAGTGGAAGGCCTACGAGACCCGCTCGACCTCGCCCTCCGACTCGCTCACGATCCACGGTCGTCGACGAAACACGCGCCTCAGGCTCTCCAACGCGCTCCGCTTCCTCACGAGCACCAGCTCGAGCGGGTCGTCATCGAAGTCCTCGCCGAGGATCCACACGAAGTGCACGTCTCCGAGGCTCGCGGGCCGCTCCAGGCGGTAGAGCCTTCCCCGCCAGCGGAATTCGAGGGAGGCCGCGTGCTCGAACGCGCCTTCCTCCCAGACCTGTTCCAGGTACTGACGCCCCTCGACCAGGTAGACACCCCCGCCAAGGTCTTCGCCGCGTTGGTAGTACCAGGGGTCGAACTCCAGCCCCTCCTGGCGATTGAAGAGCTCGTCCGCAGCGTAGTCGACGTGCTCGAGCGCGTCGTCCCGTGCGAGCGACTCGAGGTGGTGCCGAATCTCGTGGGTGAGCGTCTCCCAGAGCTCGGCCTCCCAGTCGAAATCGTCATCGAGTTGGGAGAGCGCCTGGAACGAGCCCCAGTAGAGCACGATCACGGAGCGTGTCGTCTCGGGGCTGCTGTACTCGGAGAGGTGATCTTCCGTGACGCAGTGGCCGAGCGTGTAGACGTCCGGGAGCGTCGGGTGCGCGGGCGCCTCGCGACTGACGGTGAGCCCGTCGATTCCCTCCCGGAACTCTGCGGGCACCTCGGCGAAGGCCTCGTGGGCCAGGCGCTCGAACGTCTTCAGGTCCACGGAACCGGGCCGAAGCTAGCTCGCCGGCGGGTCCGTCCCGGGCTCCCCTCCGACCCCGGCGGCTCGTGCGATGCGTCGGTTGAGGAACAGCAGGATCGCGAGCGCGACCGCGAACTGGATGAGCACCGACCCGACGTTGTACGGGCTGAAGAGGGTCCATGTCGCACGGAAGTCGGCGCCGCGTGCGCTCCAGAGCCACCACCCGGCGAGCACGACGGCCTCGACGGCCACGAGCCGGATCGCCCAGTCCCACCAGGCCCCGATACGCACGTCCGAGTCCTCGTGGTTGATGAAGGTCTCCCGCCACTTCGTCACGCCGTAACGGAGCACCGCGAAGGCGAAGAAGAAGCCGGAAACCATCAAGCCGACGCCCCACACCCAGTCCTGGTTCTGGAAGACTTCGATGCGCAGCGCGCTCGGGATGCCGAACAAGATCCCGGCGCACCCCACGACGACGAGCGCCCGGCCGCGCGACATGCCCTGGTCCTGGAGCGCCCGGGCGGCCAGCTCGATCATCGCCACCAGACTCGTCCACGCCGCGAACACCAGCGCCAGGAAGAAGAGTGCCTGGAAGAACCGGCCGCCGGGAATCAACCGGAAGAGCTCCGGCACCCAGATGAAGGTGAGGCCCTCGTTCCCCGCGCCGACGATCTCACCCGCCGCGTCGGGCATCGCGGAGAACACGGTGCAGAGCACCATGATGCCGGCCAGGAGCGACATCGAGTTGTTGCCGAACCCGATCACGAAGGCGTTGAGCGCGGTGTCCTCCCTCGCTCGCATGTAGACGGCGTAGGAGACGACCAGGCCCCACCCGGCGCCGGTGTCCCACGCGTTCTGCGTGAGCGCCTGGATCCAGATCTCGTAGTCCGCGAGCGCGGCCCAGTCAGGCGTGAAGAGGAACGCGAGGCCGGCCGAGGCGCCGGGCAACGTCACCGCCCTGAGGGCGAGCACGACGACCAACACCACGAGGCTCGGGATGAGGACTTTCGCCGCGGTCTCGATTCCGCGCACGCCGCGCGAGACGACGAAGAGGCCGAGCGACATCGCGACGACGTGCGTGAGCACCGCGCCCGGCGTCGAGTGGAATCCGTCCCAGAAGGCGCTCGGGGTGGCACCGGGCACCTCCCCCGTGAGCGTGCCCACGAAGAAGCGGATCGTCCAGCCCATCACCACGCTGTAGTAGAACATGATCATGGTGGCGACGAGCGCGACCCAAGCGCCCATCCATGCGAAGCCCGGCCCGAGCGTCTTCACGAACGCTCCGATGGGGCCCCGACGCGTCCCCTTCCCGATCGCGAACTCGAGGATCAGGAGCGGCACCGACCACGCG
>JBFGFY010000153.1:0-8154 GCA_041579355.1 Longimicrobiales bacterium
AGCAGCTCCATCCGCCGTTCGAGCATCGCGTGAGCGCGCTGGACCTCCTCTTTCACACGGGCTCGCGCGCGCAGGAGTACATGCTCCCGGAGCCGCGCCGATGAAGCTCTCGATCGTCACGTCGCTGTATCGCAGCGCACCGTACCTGCGGGAGCTCTACGAGCGGTGCTGTACGGCGGCAAAGGCGATCGGGGGCCCCTTCGAGATCGTGCTCGTGCACGACGGCTCGCCGGACGAGTCGCTGAAGGTCGCGCTCGAGCTCCATCGCACGGACTCGCGCGTGCGTGTCATCGACCTCGCGCGGAACTTCGGCCAGCACAAGGCGCTGCTCACGGGCTTCGAGCATGCTCGTGGCGAGCTCGTCTTCTGCCTCGACAGCGACCTCGAGGAGGATCCCGCATGGCTGGGTCTCTTCCACGAGAAGATGCGGGAGACAGGCGCGGACGTGGTCTACGGTGTGCAGGCGCGTCGCAAGGGAGGACTCGTCGAGCGCGTCACCGGCTCCGTCTACTACGCGCTCTTTCGGCTGCTTTCGAGCTACCCAGTGCCGGCCAACCAGACCGCGGCACGCCTCATGACGCGGCGCTACGTTCGCAGTCTCGTGGCCCACCGCGACCAGGAGGTCTTTCTCGCGGGCCTCTGGGCGATCACGGGCTTCGAGCAGGTCCCGGTCGTGGTCGAGAAGCGCGACAAGGGTGCTTCCTCGTACAGACTCGGCCGGAAGCTGGCGATCATGCTCAACTCCGTCACGTCGTTCAGCAACGTGCCCCTCGTCTTCATCTTCTATCTGGGCATGGCCGTCACCGCCGTTTCTCTCTCCGCGGCGCTCGGCACCCTGGTCGCGAAGCTCTTCTTCATCGACTTCGAGCTCGGTTGGCCGTCGCTCATCATCTCCATCTGGCTGCTCTCGGGGCTGACCTTCTGCTGCCTCGGCGTCATCGGCATGTACCTGTCGAAGATCTTCACCGAGACGAAGGACCGGCCCTACACGGTGATTCGCGAGGTGCACGAGCGCCCCACGGAGGGCGCGTGAGCCTCGAGCGCGCGCCGATTCTGGACCGCGTCGCCTCGTATTACGCGGACTGCGTCAGACTACACGGAGAGACCGCGCAGGGAGTCGACTGGAGTTCATCGGAGTCACAGGAGCTCCGCTTCCGTCAGTTGCTGCGGATCCTGCCCGAGGGTGCGACCAGCTTCTCGGTCCTCGACTATGGTTGCGGCTACGGTGCGCTCATCGAAAGCCTGAATGCGCTGGGCGTGAGCTTCCGCTACGTCGGATACGACGTTTCGCAGGAGATGGTCGAGCGAGCCCGCCGTCGCCATGCCGACGGGGACTGCACGTTCGTAACGGACCTCGAGACTCTCGGGCCCGCTGATTATGCGGTCGCCAGCGGCGTGCTCAACGTGAAGCTCGATGTCCCGCTCGCCCAATGGCACGAGCACGTGCGCCTCTGTCTGGGTGAGCTTGACCGTATGTCACGACGCGGTTTCGCGTTCAACGCGCTCACTTCGTATTCCGACGCGGAGCGCATGGTGCCACAGCTCTATTATGCCGACCCGCGTGAAGCCTTCGACTACTGCAAGCGCACGTTCTCTCCTCACGTGGCGCTGCTGCACGACTATGGCCTGTGGGAGTTCACGATCCTCGTGCGAAAGGACCTGGGATGAGCAAGCCGGTCGTGATCTTCGGCGTGGGGGAGTACGCCGAGGTCGCACACGTCTACCTGCGTGAGGACAGTCCCCACGAGGTCGTCGCGTTTACCGTGCACGAGGAGTACATGCCCGAAGGCGACGTCCAGGGGCTGCCGGTCGTCCCCTTCGAACGGCTCGAGCAGACCCATCCGCCGGACGCGTACGCGATGTTCGTCGCGATCGGGTTCAGCGGAGTCAATCGCGCCCGCGCGAAGGTATACGAGGAGTGCAAGGGCCGTGGCTACGAGCTGATCTCCTACGTCTGCTCCAAGGCCACGCGGTGGAGCGACCTCGAGGTGGGCGACAACACGTTCATCTTCGAGGACAACACGCTCCAGCCGTTCGCGAAGGTCGGCAGCAACGTGGTGATGTGGAGCGGCAACCACATCGGGCACCACGTCGTGATCGGGGACCACTGCTTCATCACGTCGCATGTCGTCGTCTCGGGCGGCGTCGTGATCGGCGACTACTCCTTCCTCGGCGTGAACGCCACGATCCGCGACCACGTCACGATCGCGCCTTCCACGGTCGTGGGCGCGGGTGCGCTCGTCATGAAGGACACCGAGGCCGAGGACGTCCTCATCGCGAAGCGCACCGAGCGCTCGGGCCGGCGCGCTTCCGAGCTCGACCTGTGAGCCCGTGGCTCGCTGGCTGAAGCGGGGGCTCGTCTTCAGGCCGCTCGAGGGGCGGACCTGGGCCGCGAGCCATGCCTCTGTGCCTTGCGCCCTCGTGCGCCCGGAAGGCGACGTGCGGGTCTTCTTCAGCACGAGGGACCAGGAGGGTCGCTCGAGCGTGGGCTGGTTCGACTTCGATCCCTCCGACCCGGCTCATATCCACGGCGTTGCGGAGAAGCCCGCTCTCGCGCCCGGTGGGGTCGGCGCCTTCGACGAGAGCGGCGCGATGGGCTCGTGGGTGCTCGACTCGGGCGACGCGCTCCGGCTCTACTACATCGGTTGGACACGGGGCGTCACCGTGCCCTTCTACAACACCATCGGCCTCGCGCTCTCCGAGGACGGCGGCGAGTCGTTCCGACGCGTCTCGGAGGGACCGGTCGTGGGCCGCGACCGCACCGACCCCTACCTGACCGGGAGCAGCTGCGTGCTCGTCGACGGGGGCGTGTGGCGCATGTGGTATCTGTCCGGGACGGCGTGGCGGCTCGTGGACGGGGAACCCCGGCACTTCTACCACATCCGGCATGCGACTTCCGACGACGGTGTAGACTGGCGCAGGGACGGCCGCGTCTGTATCGACTTCGAGCACCCCGGGGAGTACGCGATCGCCCGGCCCAGCGTGGTGCGGGACGTCGACCGGTACCGGATGTGGTACTCGTGGCGCGGCGCCAGCTACCGGATCGGGTACGCGGAGTCGGACGACGGCCTGTCCTGGACCCGTCTGGACGCGAGGGCCGGTATCGGAGTGTCGGAGGAAGGGTGGGACTCCGAGTCGATCGCGTACCCGTGCGTGTTCGACCACGGAGACCGGCGCTACATGCTCTACAACGGCAACGACTACGGCCGGACCGGGATCGGGCTGGCCGAGCTCGTGCCCTGAGGGGCGCTCAAGGGTCCCGCGCGACGCCCTCCACGATGACGTGCGTGTAGGGGATACGTAACAGGTCGTGCCGCACGTGCATGGTCGGGCCGGGAAAGAACGGCTCGACGAGCGGGCCCCACTCGGCCAGCGTCCGCACGTGCTCGCCGCGGTCGAGGTCGAGGAGCAGCCGCGCTACTCGGGACTGGCCGGGCACGTAGCAGGGGTCGAGCGTGACCAGCCGCCCGGTCGGCTTGAGGGCGAGTCGGGCGAGCCGGAAGAACTCGCCCACCACGTCGTCGCTCAGGTGGTGCAGCAGCCCCATGGCCAGCACGAGGTCGTAGCGTCCCGCCTCGTGCATCGTCTCCGGCCCGACGCTACCGAGACGAAACTCACCCCGGTCACCGAAGCGTCTCCGTGCAGCGTCGACGTAGCGCTCGTCCAGGTCGATGCCGACGTATTCGACGTCCGCCAGGTGCTCCAGGAACTCGCCCGGTCCGCAGCCGCAGTCGAGCACCCGATCTCCCGGTCGGGGTCGGACGTACCTCCGCACGATCTCCGCGCGCGAGCGCTGGGCCCCGACGAGCGACGCGAAGCCGTGATAGAGAGCGGGGCTGGCGAGCAGGCGACGCGGATCGAGGCGCATGACCGGGTCAGGCCCCCGGTTGTGACTCCGGGGACGCGTCGCCGTCGGCTGCGCCCCAGAGGAGCCGCATCGCGTCCGCGTAGGGGACGATCCGCGGGGGTCCGTCGATCGTCGTGGGCGTGAAGGCGTACGCGACGCGGTCCGGGTAGAGCTCGAGCACCGCACGGTTCCGCTCGGGCCCCAGATCGCGAACGAAGAGCGGACGGCCCTCCTCGATTCCCGGCAGATCTCCCTGCCAGAGGAGCGGGGCCAGCGCCACGGTGCCGAACCGATCGGACGCGAGCTGACGTGCGCAGGCCGCGGGAAAGGGCTCGCCGTCGCGCACGCGCACGGTGCTACCCGCGCGCAGGGGCGGTACCTGGATGTCGGGCGGGCTCCCCGCGATCTGCTCGAGGTCGACCTCGGGCATCGGCGCGCTCGACCCATGCCGCACCCGCGCATCACGCGCGAGCGCGTACAGGTGAAGCCCGCAGCTCGTGTTGCGGCGCAGCGCGGTGATGATGCTGTCCTGGCGCATCTCGGCAGCACCTTGGAGAATCGAGCTCGTGCGCTCGTTCCAGGAGGAATGCACGAACACGAGCGCGGGAGCGTCGCCGGGAAGCTCGGGGGCCGTGATCCGGCCGAGGGTCTCTTCGTCCCACTCGTAGCTCACCCAGCGCGCGGGAACGCCCCAGACGAGCGACCCGACCACGGCGACCACGAGGGACCAAGCGCACGCGTCGCGTGCGAGCTGCCCGTACCGGTTCGACGACTCCTGCCCCGGAGCACCCGCGAGCTCCACCGCGGCGAGAGCGCACAGGGCGAGCAACGCGGGGACCGCCTCGTAGAGCATCCGCGCGGTGTGGAACCAGTAGAGGGCGTTCGCGAGCACGGGAAGGAACGTCCACGCGAGCAAGAACCGCATCCTCTCCGGAAAACGCCGGCCGACGAGGAAGTACGCCGCCAGGAGGAGCGTGAGCGGAAAGGGCGTCTCCATGAGCTGTACCCCCGCCGTGACCAGGTCGGCGGAGGTGAAAGCCAGCGCCTCCAGCGCCCCGTACGGGTAGCCCCATGGGTCCTGATGGAAGCCGAGCCCGTGGCGCTCTCCGAACGCAGCCACGTAGCCGAGCGTGGTGGGGCTCCCGAAGAGGCGCTGGTTGTACCACCCGAGCAGGACCGCGATGGGTGCACCTCCCGCGACGGTGGCGGCGCTCCGAGTGGCGATCCACGCCAGACCCCGCGCCGGCCGAAGCGCGGCCGGAGCCCACACCCCCAACGTGAAGAGCGTGCCGAGCACGAGACCCGTCAGCGGACGGCCGGCGACCGCGAGGCCCACGCCGACCCCCGCGACGACACCCCACGACGCGCTCCCCTCCGTCGCCCGGAGGGCCGCGTAGAGGGCGAGCATGAGGAAGGCGGCGGTCGTGGTGTGGTTGAGGAGCCCAGCCGAGAGGAAGAGGAGGAGCGGGCACAGGGCCACGAGCAGCGCGGTCACGCGAGCGGCCCCAGCATGCGCCGGCAGCAGACGCGGTAGCGTGAGCGCGACGAGGACGACCGTCGCGGCGAAAGCGACGGGGCCCAACAACAGTGGGAATCCGATGAGCTCCGCGCCGGCCATCGCGAAGAGGTGCGTCGGAGGGTATTGGGACACCAATCCCTCGGGTGACACGAGCGTGTTGGGGATCAGCCAGAACTCGGGCAGCCCCTGCGTCGGCCCGCCGAGCATCCCGTTCGCCAGGTAACGAGCCTGCAGCGTCGAGGCCATCTCGTCGACGTTGGTGAGGAGCCCCCGGTAGAGCACACGGAGCACGAGCGTTGCGAGGCCGGCCGCCAGGGCGCCCAGAGCGAGCGCGTAGGTCGGCAGGGGAACGGCGGCGAGGCGAGCCGCCGATCCGGCTACGACCCGACGGAGCGCGTCGGTGGGAAGGAGGAGGGCCAGCACGAGCCCGAGGAGGAGCGTGAGCACCGTTCCCCAGATTCCGAAGGCGAGCGCCGCGTCGGCGACGGAGACGGCGATCTCCCGGTAGCGTGCCTCGCCGGAGATGTCCATGAGGCGGTACAGCGGCGCGAACGCCAGGACGAGGAGAACGCCTCCGAGGGCTCGAACGGCGAGACGCACCCGGTTCGACGGGCCACTGTCGGGCGAGCGATCAGCCGTGCGGGCGGTCGTCTCCGGCAGAGAGGCTCCTCGCTGGGCTGGCCGTGGGGAAGGGCGACGTCGACGGCCGCACGGTACGGAGCCCTCCCGGGGGGCGTCAACTCGCGATCAGAGCGCTCCCAGCGCATTGCGCGTGCGCAGGCGCTGCACCCGGATCGCTACCTCGAGCTGATCGAGAGTGGCGGCGACCGCAGGGAGGAGCTCGGGCTCCCTCGCGGCGCGCTCCAGGGAGCGGTCGAGTGCCGCACGGAGGAGGGTCGCGCGCCGCTGCGGCTCTTCGTCGAGCCAGACGAGGCGGAGGGGGTGGGCGTCGGACTCGACTAGGCTGCAGAGCCCTTCCCGGTCGAGAATCGCGTCGTTGCCGAGGAGGGCGCCCCGGAGTGCGGCGTCCTCCTCCAGCGAGCGGGGGAGGCCGAGTCGCACGTAGGCTTCGAGCAGGGCCCGGGTCGCGGACATGGATGCCAGGGTGCGCCGGATGCGCAGCGAGGACTCACGGTCGGGCCCCGAGAGGCCGGTCGCGCCGGGCTGACCGCCGCACGCGTTGTCGATGACCGCCGCCAGGGCCGAGGTGGAGGACCCGCGCAGCTCGTCCTGTACGCGCTGCTCGAGGAGCTCGAGCACGAAGTGCTCGGGTGTGGTGGTCGTCCATGCCTGCCACTCGGCTGCCAGCTCCGGCCAGTCTGCGGCGAGGAAGTGGGAGGCGACGTCGGGCACGTGGTCTACCCCGCCCACCGACCGGTCGCTGTCGTGGTCGCCCGCGATGCGGTCGGTGCGCCGCAGGTGGAAAGGCCCGGTCGCGCGGTAGCTCGCGAGTCCGTGCAGCGTGCCCACCGTGAGCTCCACCTCGACGGACACGCGCGAGTAGGTGAATCGGTCGTGGCGCTTGCCGAAGACGAGCCACCGCCGCCGAGCGTCGCCACGAGCCACGCTGTCTTCGCGCACCAGCCGGTACGTGAGGCGCGCGCTGTCGAGCCCGAGCACGGCGGCGGTCCGCACCTCGGGCGGGAGAGCCGCGGCGACGGCGCTGGGCACGGGCAGCAAGGGCCCGGGTCCATCCGCGGGCGTGAGAGTTACGAGAATGCTGGACGCGGGGGCATGCCGGAGCCCCTCCTGCCGGTGACGCCGCGCGAGGAGCGCGGCCTCGGTGGTGAGCGAGGCGACGCTCGCCTCGTAGGAGGCGAGCACGGCCGGGAGGAGCGCGCCGGGAGCACCCGTGGCTGGGTCGAGCGTCACCGCCTGGAGGGCGTCCCGCACGTCGGTGCCGACCTCCCACATCCGCTCGAGGTCCACGGCCGTGACGGCTCGCGCGTGGTCCGGCCAATCCCGAAGAAGGGCGAGGTAGGCCTGGGCGGCGACCGCCCACTCGAGTGGATTGGCGAGGGTGCGCCCCGATCCGAGTCCGCCGTACGCGTATCGTTGGGAGGCGGCGCGGGCGAGAAGTGGCAGGCGGCGGGCGAGGTCCTGTGTCGACGCGCCGGAGAGCGCCTGCGTCAGGGATAGGTCGTCGAGCGGCGTCGCCTGGTCCGTGAGGAGCGCGTCACGTGCGTCGTCGACCGCCCGCACCCGCAAGTCGGCGAGGCAAGCGGAGAACACACCCAGCTCCATCTGGTCGAAGGGCGGGGCGTACCGCTCGCGGTGCTCCAGACAGCGAACCAGCGTCCTCATGTAGTCCCTGTCGAAGCCCGCCTGCATGTACGACCGCAGGTCCTCGTCCATGCGGTCGAGTCTGGCACCGAGGGCCAGCACGTCGAGATGCACCGCCGCGATTTCCGCGCGTACGTCGCGCCCCGAGGTCGCGACCAGCCCCTCGAGGTGCGCGAAGCGCCCGTCCAGGACGCTGAACAGCTCGTCGAAGCGGCTGTCGACCCCCGCGAATCCCGCGCCGACGTCCCGACCCAGGCGCTGCACCCCCTCCCGGAGGGTCCTCAGCTCGTCGGCTGCGCCTGGGCCGAACCCGCCCGACGAGCCCTGGAAGAACGACGTGATGCGCGTGGCGAACCCGAGCACGTTGCCGGTCAGCACAGCAATCGCGAGGTCTCGTCCGCGACTCCTGACCTGCCCCGGGAAGTCAGCCGTACCTCGTTGGAGGTCGACGGCGGCCGCGCCCAAGCTGCGGATTCGGTCGGATACTCCGCGGTCGGCGCCCGAT
>JBFGFY010000154.1:0-8094 GCA_041579355.1 Longimicrobiales bacterium
CACCAGGGCCGCCACCGCGGCGCCGGTCTGCTCCTCGGCCCGCCTGCGTGCCTCGTCGATCCCGTACAGCGACACGTAGGTCGCCTTTCCGTGCTCCGCGTCGCTCGGCCGCTTCCCGAGCGCTTCGGCGGTCTGCGTCGCGTCCAGCACGTCGTCGACGATCTGAAAGGCGAGCCCGATGGAGCGACCGTACGATCGGAGCGCTCCCACCGCCCGGTCCGATGCGCCGGCGGCGAGCCCGCCGACCTCCAGCGAAGCGGCGAGCAGCGCACCGGTCTTGCGCCGGTGCAGGTCGTCGAGCGCGGCGGCGTCGAGCTTCGCGTCCTCCCCCTCGAGGTCGAGCCATTGCCCACCGACCATGCCGCCCGCACCCGCAGCCTCGAGCAGCGCCCGCGTAACGGCCGTCGTCGTCGCGGGGGGGCATCCGAGGACGCGGCATGCCCGCACCGCCTGGAGCGCCGCCGCCGGAATGAGCGCCGCGCCCGCGCGCATCGTCACCCGCTCTCCATGCTCGCGGTGTGTGGTGAGCCGCCCGCGGCGCAGCTCGGCGTCGTCCATGCAGGGGAGGTCGTCGTGCATGAGCGAATAGGCATGGATCAGCTCGAGCGCCGCGGCCAGGTCGTACGCCGCCGGAGCGGGCTCACCGCCGCACGCGTGGTACGCCGCGACGCACAGCACGGGGCGGAGCCGCTTGCCACCGCCGAGGACACCGTGCCGCGCGGCCGCCGCGACGTCCTCGGGCAGCGTTGGACCCATCCTCTCGAGCGCACGATCGAGCGCGGCCTCCACATGCCCACGCTCCTCCGCGAGGTACTGGTCGAGCGTCGGAGTCCCGGCTGCTTCGGCGGCGGCGCCCCCAGTCACTCTTCCTCCGTCTCGAGCGCCCGGGTGCGGCCGTCGGCGAGGAGCTCTTCGACCCGGAGCTCGGCCTGGGCCAGCACCTGCTCCGCCTCACGCACGTGGCCCACGCCCTCCTCGAAGAGCTCGAGCGCTTCTTCGAGCGCGACCTCGTCCGACTCCATGCGCGCGAGGATCTCCTCGAGACGCTTCAGGCGGGCCTCGAGTGGCACCTCCGACTGGCTCGTCATGCATCCTCCCGGAGTGGACCTCGCGAGCGAGCCGCCACCGTACCGTCCCGAACGCGCAGATGGAAGTCGAGCCCTTCGGGCAGGTCTTCCACCCGCTTGAGGAGGGAGCCGTCCGGAGCGCGCGCGACCGAGTACCCGCGCTGGAGGGTGGCGAGCGGAGAGAGCGCGTCGAGACGGCCGGAGAGCGTCGCGAGGGTGAGCCGACGCAGGCGCGCCCGGTCGAGCGCGGCCCGCTCGAGGCCGGTGAGGGAGCGGTCGAGCGCCTGCCGCGCGGGGGCAAGGCGGCGCTCCATGCCGCGCGCGAGGACGCGCAGCGTGTCGGCCACGTTCGCCTGGCGACGCTCGACCCCGCGCCGGAGGGCGCGCCCGAGCTGCTCGGGCACGCGCCGGAGCGCGGCGCGGAGCACCTCGATGTCCGGCACCACCGCCTCCGCCGCCGCCGACGGTGTCGGCGCCCGCAGGTCGGCGACTAGATCCGAGATCGTGACGTCGATCTCGTGGCCCACCGCCGAGACGACCGGCACCGGCGAGGCCGCGATCGCGCGCGCGACCGGCTCCTCGTTGAAGGCCCATAGGTCCTCCACTGCGCCCCCTCCCCGCCCCACGATGATGACGTCGGCGAGCCCACTCCCGGCGAGGAGCGTGAGCGCGCCAGCGATCTCCTCGGCCGAGCCCTCCCCCTGTACGCGGGTGCCGCGCACGACGACCCGGGTCCACGGCGCCCGCCGCCCAATCACGGATAGGACGTCCCGCAGCGCCGCCCCGCCGAGCGAGGTCACGACCCCGACGCAGCCTGGGTACACCGGCAGCGGCCGCTTACGCTCGGGCGCGAGGAGCCCTTCCGCCTCGAGCTTCGCCCGGAGCTTCTCGAAGGCCAGGCGCCAGAGACCCTCCGCACCCTCGGCCTCCACCCGCCGCGCGACGAGCTGATAGTCTCCCCGCGCCTCATAGAGCGTCAGCTCACCGAAGGCGCGGATCTGCATTCCTTCCTCGGGGTCGGTCGGGAGCAGCGAGGCCTCGCGCGCGAACATCACGCAGCGCAGCTGAGCGCGGTCGTCCTTGAGCGAGAAGTAGCGGTGACCCGCGCGCGACCGCGTCCAACCGGCCACCTCGCCGCCGACCCAGAGCGGCTCGACGCTCCCTTCGATGAGTCGACGCACGGCTCGGTTCACCTGCGACACCGACCAGACCTTCGGACCCGGGGCCTCGGGCGGCGCCTGCGCGGGCGGCTCGCCGGGGCCCTGCTCGGGGTGATCGAAGAGATCGAGGCTGCCGTCGTCGTCCGTCACCGGCCCGCCGCGACCGCGTCGGCCGCTGCGTACGCCGCCGACTTCACCGTGTTCGAGAGCAGCATGGTGATCGTCATGGGGCCCACGCCGCCCGGCACGGGCGAGATGGCCCCTGCCACCTCGGATACGTCGGCGAAGAGGACGTCGCCGCAGACGCGATACCCTTTCTCCGAGCCGGGATCGGGGACGCGGTTCGTGCCGACGTCGATGACCACCGCTCCGGGTCGCACCATGTCCGCGGTGATGGTCTCGGGACGGCCCATCGCCGCGACGAGGATGTCTGCCGTGCGCGTGACCGCGCCGAGGTCGCGCGTACGTGAGTGGCACACGGTCACCGTGGCGTCGCCCCCGCGGCCCTTGCGCAGGAGGAGCGACGCGAGCGGGCGCCCCACCAGGTTCGAGCGTCCGACCACGACGACGTGCTTGCCGGAGGGGTCGTGTCCCGTACGCAAGAGCATCTCGACGATGCCCGCTGGTGTGCAGGGAGCGAAGAAGCGGCCCGAGTCCGTGGCGAGTCGACCTACGTTCGTCGGGTGCAGCCCGTCGACATCCTTCGACGGGTGTATGGCCTCGATCACCTTGCCTTCGTCGATGTGCCCGGGGAGCGGGAGCTGGACGAGGATGCCGTGGATGTCGGGATCGGCGTTGAGCCCGGCCACCACCCCCAGCAGCTCCGCTTCGGAGGTGTCCGCATCGAGCGTGATCTGCCGAGAGTGGATGCCCAACTCGGCCGCCGCCTTGTTCTTGCTGCGCACGTACTGGTGGGAGGCCGGATCGTCGCCCACGAGCACGGTGGCGAGGCCCGGCGTGATCCCGCTCTCATCGAGCTCCGCCACGCGCTCACGGATCTCCGCTCGGACCTCGTCTGCGACAGCGCGTCCGGAGATGATCTGTGCGCTCATCCGGGCTCCTTTCCGGTCGGGGCTGCTGGCTCGGTGGAAGGGGGGGAAGATAACACCGGGCCAGGGTCCCCGACCGTGCGCGCCACGGCCATGCGGAGAGCCGCGCCGGCCGGGGCCAGGGGGCTCCGGCCGACACGGCCCGCACTACGCCCGCATCACGGCGCGGGAGGCGTCCACAGGTTGGCGAGCACCCCCGCGTGATCGGAGGGCCACACCGGGTATTGCGGACCAGCGACGCGCTCGCCCGGCGTGGTCCCCAGCAGGGCGACCTGGCCGATCAGCTTGCCGTTCCCGTGACCGAAGCCACGCGTCATGACGTAGTCGATCCGTTGGTCGAATTCCTCGTTGGCGACGCTGTTCGACAGATCGTCGACGTGGCAGCAGGTGAGCCCCTTCGCACCGGGGCGGAGCGCCAGCCACACGTCGGTGAAGCCCGCGCCAGTGAGCACCGCGTGCATGGGGGAGCCCGGACCCTCGTTGAGGTCACCGAGCACCACGGCCCGCCCAGCGCCCAGCGCCTGGACGATCTCCATCGCCTGCGCCGCCCTCAGGGGTGTGAGTGCCGGATTGGCCCCCGACTCGAGGTGGGTGTTCACGACCTTGAACGTGGCGCCGTCCACCGTGGCCTCGAGTCCGACCCACCCACGCCTGAGGTTCACGCCCGGTGCCACGACGCCGAGGTTGGCGTTGAAGGTCGTTTCGACGACGCTCGCCGGATCCCAGCTCACGCGATCTGCGTCGACCAGGATCACGTCACGATCGATGACGGAAACGCCCGGGAGGGTGGCGGTGATGCCCACCACGCTCGCCGCGACCACGTAGTTGCTCTGGCCGAGCGCGGCCAAGCGCGCCTGCAGGATCTGCAGGTAGTCGAGGTCGAAGTCGATCGGAAGGCCCAGCGGGCGCAGGTCGATGTCGATGATCGACACCTCCTGGAGCCCGACGATGTGCGGTTTCTGGCGGGCGATCTCCCCGGCCAGCGCCGCTGCGCGATCCGGGAACGACGTCCGCTGGAGCTCGTCGATCGCGGCGAGGAGCGCGGGAACGTCGTCGTTGGGATCGGGGGTCGCCACGGCCGCGATGACCAAGCTCGTGTTGGTGCCGATGTACAGATTGCGCGAAAGCACCGAGAGGGCCCCGACCGGCGACGACTCGATCGAAGCCGACGGCTCCACATCGAAGGACGCCGGGGCGGTAGGCGCGTCTTCCGAGCACGCGACCACCACAGTGAGCAGGAGGAGCGGCAGGAAACGGAGAATCTTCATGGCCTCGCCTCGTGAAGAAGGGGTTACCCGCCATTAAACGGCGCGAGGCGAAGTGGGACAAGTGCCCGACCGACGTACGTCATGACGTACGTAAGCCGAGGACGGAGGCGTTCGCCGAGCTGTCGACTCGCTACCGCGCGAAGTCGATCGCGCGCGTCTCGCGGACCACGACGACTTTGATCTGACCGGGGTACTGGAGCTCGCTCTCGATGCGGCGCGCCACGGCCTCGGAGATCTGCGCCATCTCGCCGTCGGTCACCTTGTCGGGCTCGACCATGACGCGCAGCTCCCGTCCTGCCTGGATGGCGAAGCAGCGCTCGACGCCGGGGTGCTCCATGGCGAGCTCCTCGAGCTTCTCGAGCCGCTTCACGTAACCCTCGAACATCTCACGGCGCGCGCCCGGTCTCGATCCGCTGATCGCGTCGGCAGCCGACACGAGGAAGGTCTCCGCGAAGAAATGGGGCTCCTCGTCGTGGTGCGCACGGATCGCGTTCAACACGACCTCGCCCTCGTTGTGCTTCTTGCAGAGCCGATATCCGAGCTCGACGTGCGTGCCCTCGTGCTCGTGCGTCATGCCCTTGCCGATGTCGTGCAGCAACCCCGCCCGCTTCGAGGCCTGAACGTCGAGCCCCATTTCAGCAGCCATGGAGCCGGCCAGGAGCGCGACCTCCTTGGCGTGCTGCAGCTGATTCTGCCCGTACGACGTACGGAAGCGTAGGCGCCCGAGCGTGCGCACGATCTCCGGGTGCACATTGTGGATGCCGAGCTCGTAGAGCACGGTCTCGGCAGCCTCTACCATGGCGTGCTCTACTTCCTCTGCGGCCTTGCCGACCATCTCCTCGATGCGCCCCGGGTGGATGCGTCCATCCTCGACGAGGCGCTCGAGCGCGATCCGTGCGGTTTCGCGCCGAACCGGGTCGAAAGCCGACAGCACAACGGCCTCCGGCGTGTCGTCGATGATCACGTCGACGCCCGTCGCCTGCTCGAACGAGCGGATGTTGCGACCTTCGCGGCCGATGATGCGTCCCTTCATCTCGTCGGAGGGGAGCTGGACGACGGAGACCGTCGTCTCCGCGGTGAGGTCGGCCGCCATCCGCTGGATCGACAGCGCGACGATCTTGCGCGCTTCGCGCTCCGCCTCGCGCTGGGCCTGCTCCTTGATCTCGCGGATCGAGTTCGCGGCCTCGGCGCGGGCTGCGTCGCGGAGCTCCTCGACGAGCTCCTTCTTGGCTTCGGTGGCGCTCAGGCCGGCGAGCTTCTCCAGGCGGGTGCGGACCTCGGCGCGCTGCTCCTCCAGCCGCGCCCCGTCGGCAGCCAACTTCTCGTCGCGGCTGCGGATCTCGTCGCCACGCTCGTCGAGCTCGGCCTCGCGCGTGTTCAGGCGCTCGAACTGCCGGTCGAGCACGTCCGAGCGCTCCTCGGCTCGCCGCTCGGCTCGCTCGACCTCTTCGCGGCGGCGGTCCTCCTCTCTTTCCCAAGCCTCACGGAGGCGAAGTCCTTCTTCCCTTCCCGCGAGCTCTCCGTCTTTGCGGACACTCTCAGCTTCGGCTCGTGCCCGCTCCAGTATGCGGGAGGCCTCGTCCTGTGCTCTTTCCTTGTCTCTCTGCTGTCGCCGTCGATCTCGCTCGAAAGCGATCGCGAAGCCGATCAGCCCGCCCAGGACGACCCCCACCGCCGCCCACAGCACAGGCGGGGTGTTCATGTATCGACTCCGAAATCGGCCACTCGATGCGACCGAAGGTGAGCGAAAAACCCTAGCGAAGCTGCCCGGTCCGGGGCAGGCCCGAAGGGACCGTGGAACGGCGGAGAATAGAGGCCTGGAGAAGGCCTCCGCAAGCGCGCCCCCGTGGGTGGCGCGCCGTCAGGCGCCGTCCTCGCCGCCCTCGGCGGCGGCCGCCAGGCGCTCCGCGAGCTCGCTGACACGGCCCGAGATGTCGCTCCGCATGCGGGCAAGCTCCTCTTGGGCCTGGAAGCACTCGTCGGCGATGGACAGCGCCGCCAGGATCGCGGCCTTGTGACCCTCGATGAGCCCCGCCTGGAGGCGGATCTGATGGATGCGGTCGTCGACGAGCTTGGCGCACTTCCGCGTGTAGGACGGCTCCGCGCTCGCCCGGATGGTGTGCTCCTCCCCGGCGATGCGGACGGTGACCGAGGTCTTTTCCGGGCTCACTGCTGATTCTCCAGGAAGCGGATCTTCGAGAGGAGTCGGTCGACGCCCTCCCGCCCTTTCGCGAGGCGTCCCCGGAGCTCGGTGTTCTCCTCTTCGAGCGTCCGGAGCCGGGTGAGGATGCGGCCGGCTTCGGCCTCGTCTCCCGTGAAGCGCTTCACGACCTCACCGAGCTCCGCGCTCTTCGCCTCGGCACGCCGGACGCGGAGTGTCATCTCGTCGAGCCGACGCAGCGCCACGCCCACCGCCTGCTCCAACGCGGCCAGAGCCGCGCGTTCCGGTGGCCCTCCGTTACCCCCTGGGTTGGACACCTAGCTCCTCCTCGAGCCGCTTCAGGGCGGCATGGACGGCCTGATCGACTTCTCGGTCCTTGAGGGTCCGCTCCGCCGCGCGGAAGCGCAAGCGGAACGCGAGCGAGCGCGTGCCGGCCGGGATGCGGTCCCCAACGTACACGTCGAAGAGCTCGAGCGTCTCGAGGAGTGGGCCCGCGCCGGCTCGTAGCACGCCGGACACCGCGGCGGCGTCCACACCCTGAGGGACGACGAGAGCGAGGTCGCGGTCGACCGGAGGTTGGTTCGGGAGTCGGGCGTACGTCGCCACGGGCCGCGCGGGCCCCTCCGAGGGGAGGGTGAGCTCGAGCGCCCACACGTCACCGGCCCAGACCGGCGTGTCCACGGCCCCCTCGGAGACTCGGCCGGCGCTGCCGACCTGCTGGCCGCCTGCGGCCTTCACGACGAACGACGTGGCAGGGTCGAGCGGGCCTCCACCGGGGTGGCCGGGCTCGATGCCCACGGCACCCGGGTAGGCGCGGCGCGCGACCTCTTCCAGCAGGGACTTCACGTCCCACACCTCGAACGGCTCGTCCACGCGCGACCAGTGTGGGGGGGCCCGGCGCCCGGTGAGCACCGCAGCGAGGTGCGTGCGCTCCCCCGGCGGCTCCCCGGGGCCCGCCTTCCGAAACGATGTACCGATCTCGAACAGGCGCACGTCCGGGTTTCCGCGCGCCAGGTTGTACTCGACTCGGCGGAGGAGCGCCGGCAGGAGCGTGGCACGCAGGAAGCGCTCGGCGGAGGAAAGCGGATTGTTCACCTCGACGTCGCCCTCCCCCTCGGGGGCGAAGGCGGGCGTGTGGGCCTCGTAGAGGCCGCGGGCGGCGAGCGCGCGCCGCAACTCGTCCTCGAGCCGGAAGAGCGGGTGGTCCGCCACCGTGCCCGCCGGATAAGGGCCGAGCACCGCGGGGAACGCGTCGTAGCCGTGGGTGCGGGCGACCTCCTCGATGAGGTCGACCTCTCGGCGCACGTCGTAGCTGCGGAACCCGGGCACGCGCACCTGCAGGGTGCCGTCCGAGTCGCCCACGACCTCGAAGCCGAGCGGCGTGAGGAG
>JBFGFY010000155.1:0-8083 GCA_041579355.1 Longimicrobiales bacterium
CCCCAGATGTAGCTCATCACCTGGCGGACCTGATCCTGCGTCATCTGGGCCGGCGGCATCGCCGGTGGAATACCCTCGCTCACCCTGCGGACGATCTCCTCGTACGAGTGGTCGCCGAGGTGCTCGATGATGTTCGCCGGCCGGACCGGCAGCGTGGACGCGACCGGTCCGTCGCCCAGGCCGGTCTCGCCGTGGCAGGGGCTACAGGAGGTCCGGTACAGGGCTTCACCCGCGGAGGGGGCCTCGACGCGCGGGTCGGCCGCCGTCCGCTCGGCCTCGACCTCGGCGGAGCAGCCGGGCACGCCGAGGAGCACGGTGCAGAGAAAGACCCCCCACCGGGCTCGGGGCGGGCGTGGACTCCGACTCGACAGCCGCTGCGCGGACACGATGGGCCTCAGGGGCGGAGCCCCGGGAAGGAGCGTGAATCACGACCGCCGATTCTGCGGCTGCCGGACCGTGTGGAGCAAGAGCTTTCGTTCCAGCGACTACAGGAAGAGAAAGACGAGGTTGACGCCGGTCACGACCGTGACCAACACGCCGTGGACCACGGGCTTCGGCGTCGACGCCAGGACGAGCATGATCACGAGGCCTCCCACCGACGGCAGCACCTGGCCGAGCTCGAAAGCCTCGCCAAGCACGAGAGAGGGGGCCACCAACGCCAGTGCCATATACACGGCGACCATGAGCCACAATTGCGGGGCTTGGCGGTAGTAGTAATCGCGCAGCTCCACACCGTCCGGTTGCTCGGGGAACCAGAGGTGGCACAGCAGATAGAGTGCCGTCACGCCGCCGATGAGGACCATGAGGCCCAGCGGCGTCCAACCGGTCACGCCCCTCCAGCCCCACATGGACCACCAGAAATCGATGAGGAAGAAGAAGGCGTTGATACCTGTGAGGCTGTGGATCCAGTAGCGCTGCACGTCGCGGCCGGCCCGCAGGAACATGCCTAGGCCGCGCAGCAGCTCCGCGATTGCCAGGCCGATGATGATCGAGGCCAGCACCAACAGGTAATCGGTCTGGGTCACTCCTCACCTCCGGGTAGTAATCGCACCGGGAGGAGCGCCCCCGTGCCCGACCGGTAGCGGCGATACTCGTCTCCGAACTTCGCGATCAGCTGCTCCTCCTCCCGCGGGATGATCACCAGCCGGACGCCGAGGAGCGCGGCTGCCGCACACACCAGGATGAAGGCGTTGGCAGCCAGGAGCCCTACGCCGACGAAGAGCGCGATGCCGACGGCATAGAGCGGATGCCGGACCCAACGGTACGGGCCCTCCCGCACGAGCCTGTGCTCGCCTTTGGTGAAGATCGTCTCACTCACGTTCGGACCGAGCGTGCGCAGCACCCAGTGCGCCGCGGGCACCGTGAGGGCTCCGAGCACGACCCCCGTCCACCGCAGCCAGGGCGCCATCGGGATGGACGACCACGCCATCGCGCTCGGAGCGACGAGGTAGAGGAGGACGCCGCCGAAGAGCGGGAGGGCCACGAGCAAGCGACCCAGGACGAGGGGCGTTGGCTCGCTCCTGCGTGGGATCGTGCCGGTGCTCAGGCGCGCGCGCCGGCGATGCCACGAGGAGATGGCGAGCGTAGCCGAGAAGATCGTCAGGGCGATCCAGCGGAACATGGGGAGAAGAAGGTGTCTCCGGCCCCAGGGCGCCAGGAGCGAGGCCGCTGGATCGCCGCCCCTAGGGGACCCCGATGCACTGAAGGTCACTGGCCACCTCGGCGGGGCCCCGGTAGATCGATCGCAGCGCGGCGAGGCTCGTTTCGAGGGCGTGACCGCTGAAGCGCTGCGGGTCGGCCACGCCCGGGGGCGCCTCGATGACATGGCTGAGCACGAGGCGGCCTACCGCCGCGTCCCTCGCGATGCGCCCCACCACGCTCGGGGTCGCGTGGATGAGACCGTCGTTTTCCTCCGACACCGCGAAGTGCATCAGGAGCAGGTCCGCCCCGGCGGCGAACCCGACGAAGCGCTCGTCCGAGCCGTTCTGGTCGGAGCCGAACACGAGACTGCGCCCGGCCACCTCGACGCGGTACGCGACCGACGGGGTCGCGGCGTCGGCCACACCCGCGCTGGCGTGGGGAACCCCGATGGCGTGCAGCACGAGATCGGAACCCAACCGCAGCGTCGTGCGTTCGGCTCGGTTCACGTCCACGACGTGTGTCTGGAGGACGACGCCGCGGCCGGGCCCGCCCACGCTCCCGCTCAAGACCGGGAAGGCACCGGTCCTGCCGTCGAAGAGACGGCGGGCGAACGTGTCGATGTCCGGGAAGACGCCGCCTGACGATGGGCCGACCAGCGGGAGGCCCCGGTCCCGCACCGAGTCGATGAGCCAGAGGAATCCCGGCAGGTCCGTGACGTGGTCGGGGTGGAGGTGGCTGATCAACACGGCCTCGAGGTCGGTGAGTCTCGCGCCGGCCTCGCCGAACCGGAGGAACGTGCCACCACCGGCGTCGATCAGGAGGACGGAGCGACCCCTCGCCCACACGACGTAGCCCGACGAAGCTCGCGCCGACCCCGCGAACGGGCCGCCGGAGCCCAGGACCTGCAGCGCCAGGGGTGCGTCGGAGCAGGTGGCTTGTGAGGCGGCGCCCGACGGCACGGCCGCGAGCAGCAGGGCGATGAGGGTGGCGAGCAGCGCACGCGGTGACATGTGGCGCGCGCGCGCCCTACCTTGAGCGTTCTGCAATTGATCCTCCTCTTGAGGCCGGCCGATGAATCCTCCTCCGAGTCCCGCGCACATCATGCAGACGGCCACCGCCTTCTGGGCGTCGAAGGTATTGCTCACGGCGGTGGAGTTCGAGCTCTTCTCGACGCTCGGCACGGGGTCTCGCACCGCAGACGAGCTCGGCGACGAGCTCGGGATCCATCCGCGTGGCCGTTTCGACTTCTTCGACGCCCTCGTGGCGCTCGGATTCCTGGATCGCGACGGGGACGGCCCGAAGGGGCGCTACAGGAACACCCCCGAGACCGGCGCCTTCCTGGACAAGGCGAGTCCCCAGTACATCGGCGGAATGCCGGAAATGCTGAACGCCCGCCTCTTCGGCTTCTGGAATCACCTGGGCGAGGCGCTGCGGACTGGTCAGCCGCAGAACGAGGTCAAGATCCACGGCAAGCCGATCTTCGAGGAGCTTTATTCCGACTCGGCGAGCCTCGGTGTCTTTCTCGACGCGATGTCCGGGCTGCAGGCCGGCAACTTCCACGCGCTGGCACAGAAGTTCGACTTCTCCGCCTATCAGTCCGTCACCGACGCGGGGGGCGCGCTCGCGCTCCTGTCGCGCATCGTGGCGCAGCACCATCCGCATCTGTCGTTCTGCTCCTTCGACCTTCCTCCCGTCGAGCCACATGCGCGGGAGCAGGTGGAGCGTGCGGGTCTCGGGGACCGCATCAAGACGGTGGGCGGGGATTTCCTCGTCGACGACCTTCCGCCGGCCGACGTGGTGACGATGGGTAACATCCTCCACGACTGGGATCTCGAGACGAAGAAGCTCCTCATCCGACGAGCGTACGACGCGCTGCCCGACGGAGGCGCCTTCATCGCGATCGAGAACGTGATCGACGACGCGCGCCGCGAGAACGCGTTCGGCCTCCTCATGTCACTCAACATGCTGATCGAGTTCGGCGAGGGCGGCTTCGACTACACGGGCGCCGACTTCCGTTCGTGGTGTGGCGAGGTGGGCTTCCGTCGCTTCGACCTGATCCCGTTGGTCGGGCCGACGAGCGCCGCGATCGCCTACAAGTAGTCCCGGGGTCGACGCCTCAGACGTTGAAGCGAACGTGCATGATGTCGCCGTCCTGCACGACGTAGTCCTGCCCCTCGATCTGGAGCTTTCCGGCCTGTTTCACCGCGTTCTCCGATCCGAACGTGACGAATGTCTCATAGGGGATCACCTCGGCGCGGATGAAGCCGCGCTCGAGATCGGAGTGGATCTTGCCGGCCGCTCTGCGCGCCCTGGTGCCCCGACGAATGGTCCACGCGCGCACCTCGTCGGGCCCGACAGTGAAGAAGGAGACCAGGTCGAGTAGCTCGTAGGCCGTACGGATGAAGCGGGCCAGCGCGGACGACTGAAGGCCGAGGTCCTTGAGGAACTCGGCCTGCTCCGCCTCGTCCATCGCCGCGATGTCGGCCTCGATGCTCGCGCAGAGCGTCAGGCCCGCGGCGTGGATCTGCTCGATGCGGCATGCCAGCGCCTGCGGCAGTGGGTCTGCGGCGCGGCTCTCGTCGACGTTCACCGCTACCAGCAAGGGACGGTCGCTGAGGAGGCCGAAGCCTTTGAGGAAGCTCCGGTCGAGCTCGCTCTCGGGCACAGCCCGCAGCGGCCGCTCGGCCTCGAGCGCGGCATGCGCCGTCTGAAAGGCGGCGATCTCCGCCGGAGAGGCCTGCTCCTTCCGGGCTCGCTCGAGCCGCTTGTCCACGATCTCCAGGTCGGCGAAGACGCACTCGGTGTGGAACGCCTCCAGGTCCCCCAGGGGATCGGCGGCGCCTTCGATGGCCGGGTTCTCGAAGTCGCGCAGGACGAGGCAAAGGGCCTCCTGGTCCCGGATCTGCTGCAGGCCGCGGGGTGAGAGCCCCTTCTTGGCCGAGCCGTGCTCGCCGGGCACGTCGCAGAAAGCGATCTCGGCGTATGTGGTCTTCTTCGGCGAGAAGACCTTGGAGAGGCGGTCGATGCGCTCGTCCGGCACGCGGACGGCTCCCAGCCGTACCTCACCCCCGTAGCCGACGGGCACGCCGAGCCCCGTCATCGTATTGAAAACGGTCGTCTTGCCGGATCCGGCGAAGCCGACCAGCCCGATCTTCATCTGGATCTGCCGATCTGCGTTGGTGATGCGAGGGGGAGCGGTACGCCGGGCCGGCAGCGTCCAGCGGCTACCGGACCTCGGCGTCTACGTCGGTCTCCCCTTCCGAGCGTGCGATGATAGCGGCACCGCACGAATCGCTGAAGACGTTGACCGCGGTTCGGTACATGTCGAGCGGCCGGTCGATGGCCAGCATGGCGCCCACGATCACGTTGACGTCCGGGCCGGTGAGGCCGATCGCCTCCAGCACGATGAAGATGACGACGAGCCCTGCGGAGGGTATGCCGGCCGCCCCGATCGAGGCGAGCAGGGCGGTGAGCACGACGATCGCCTGTTGGGTGAGGGACAGGTCGAAGCCGAGAACCTGGGCGATGAACAAGGCCCCCGCGCACTCGAAGATCGCCGTGCCGTCCATGTTGACCGTCGCTCCCATGGGGAGCACGAAGGAGGCCACCTTGTTCGACACGCCGACCTTCTCCTCGACGGCCTTGATGGTGACCGGCAGGGTCGCCCCAGACGAGCTGGTCGAGAACGCGATCAAGAGCGGCTCGCGCATGTTGGCGAAGTGGATCCGCGGCGAGATGCGCCCGACGAAGATCAACAGGAGCGGCAGCGTGACGAACAGGTGCAGCGTGAGCCCCGAAGCGATCGTGACCACGTAGAGCGCGAGTGGCCGGAACGAGTCGAAGCCGGTCGTGCCGACCATGCGCGTGATGAGCCCGTACACGCCGATCGGGAGGAAGGCGATGATCCCGGAAGTGAGCCGCATCATCGCGAGGAAGAGCGCGTCGAAGAGCTCGACCACCGTGTTCCGGGGCTTCTCCGGCATCGTGGTGATCGCGGCGCCGAACACGATCGCAAAGAAGATCAGCGCGAGCATGTCGGCCGTGGCCGCGGCCTGAATGACGTTGTTCGGCACCACGGCAAGGAGTAGGTCGACGGCGGAGGCCGGTGTGTCGAGGGGCGGCAGATCGCTTGCCGTGGTCTCGACCATGTTCGCCCCGACCCCGGGCCGGATCAGGTTCACCATCGCGAGTCCGACCGACACGGCGAGGAAGCTCGACAGCAGGTAGTAGCCGAGTGTCTTGCTGAAGAGCCGACCCAATGCCCGGCCGCCCCCAACCGAGGCGACGCCGGACACGATGGAGGTGAGCACCAGCGGCACGATGATCATCCGCAGGAGCCGCATGAACAGGTCGCCGATCCACCCGACGCGGGCCGCAGCCGGCTCCCCGAAGGCGAATCCGGTGACCGCCCCGAGCGCCATCGCGAGGAGCACCTGCCAGTGCAGCTGACGGTACCAGGGGAGTTCTGGTCGGTGTTCCATGGCGACTGTGCAGGGTGGGGGGAGAAACAGGGCGTGCTAAGGTGGCTCCTCAGCTGCCGATTTGCACCTCGGCCCGCTCGATCACCGCGCCTTCGAGCACCCGGTCGACCACATCCATTCCCTCGACGACGATGCCGAAGACCGTGTAGTCGGGGTCGAGCCGGACGTTGTGCACGAGGTTGACGAAGAATTGGCCGTCCCCGGTGTCCCTTCCGCGCGTCGACGACCCCACGGTCCCGCGCCAGTGGGCCACCTCGCCGATCTCGTCACGGGTGAACGGACCGTCGCCCGCATACTCGTTCGCACCGGGACTTCCCCCCTGCACGACGAAGTTCGCGGCCCGGCGGTGGAAGGTCAGGCCGTCGTAGAAGCCACGCTCGGCGAGTCGCACGAAGCGGCTCGCGTTCGTGAGGGCCAGGTGCGGGAGGGGCCGGATCACGACGCGGCCGAGCCCGCGCACGTGGAGCGTCACGGTCGTCCTCTCCAGGGTCGCGAGCTCGTCCGCCGAAGGCAGCGGAGCGCGTGCCAGCGCCACGGATGCGGGTGCGTGGGTCTCGCCGGTCCAGCCCTGCAGGACGCGCGCGACATCTTGGGCGATCACCGGGTCGTGGTCGCGCAGGTAGGGCTCGAGGCGGGCGACGTGGGTGGCGTCGCCCAGCTCGCCCACCCTCTCGAGGAGCGCCCTGCGCGGGTCGCGCAGCGTCTCCCGGCGCTGCGCGGCCAGGCGCTCGAAGGCGGCGACGGCCGCGTTTCCGGAGGCGCTCGCGTCCGGGGATCCCTCGAGCAGCTCCGCCACCGTGAGGATGAGCTGGGGATCGTCGCCCTCGAGCTGCGCGCGGAGGAGGGGACCGATCGCGTGGCCGTCCAGGGAGAACAGGCCCTGAACCGCGGCCGCTCGAACGTTGGGGCTCACGTCGTAGGAGAGAGGCCCGAGCACGCGGCGCTCCCGGAGCGTGGCTGCCGCGTGCGCGGCGTGCGCGCGTACGAAGCGGTCCTCGTGGTCGACGAAGACCCCGAGGTGGCGTCGCGCCGCGGCCGGATCCGTGCGGGCGAGCGAGCGGATGGCCTGTGTCGCGACCTGCCACGCCTCCCCATCGCCGAGCGCTGCGACCGCATCGGCCAGGACCCGGCTCTGCTCCGTCCCGGGGCACGGAGTGGCCAGCGCGCCTAGGGCCTCCACGCGCACCGTGGTAGGAGAGGAGGGGCGTGCGGCCTCGACGAGCATGGCGCAGGTTTCTTCCGTCCTCGTGCGCGCGGCGAGAAAGCGGACGGCCTCGATTCGGACCCGGTCCGAGCTGTCCCGCAGCGCACGGCGAAGAAGATCCGGGCGCCGTGAGGGGACCACGGCCTCCAGCGCCCGCACGGCGAGTCGACGCACCTCGGCATCGGGATCCTCGAGCGCGACGAGCACGAGCTCGAGGCGCATCCGGCGCGCACCCCTGAGGGCGGAGGCCGCCAGGGCGCGGATGCGAGCGGCGTCCACATCGCCGAGGTCGTCGCGCCGATGGACGAGCATCTCCTCGAGACGTGTCGCCGCCTGGAGGCTCACGCCTTGCTCTCCCTGCCCGCGGATCGTCGCCTCGAGGCCCAAAGCGACGCCTACCAGCAACTCGGGGGACCCGTCGGCCGCCGCGCCCCCGCCACCGCTGGAGGGCCCCGCGAGTGTCAGCATCGCTTCCAACGCACGCTCGCGGTCCGCCACGGGAAGGGAGAGTCGACCCAGGGCCCAGGCGAGAGAGCCTCGCACGGCCGGATGGCTCTCACGGCCCACGCGATCGAGGAGGAGGGGCAGGGCCGTGCCGCCGTCCTCGCCGTGCACCGCCTGCGCCACGGCGAGCGCGGCGGTTGCGCGCACCGTCGCGCTCGGGTCCGGGAGAAGCCCGGCGATCCGGGGTAACAGCTCCGGCCGCTCCAGCCGGCCGAGGGCGCGGACCGCGGCGCTACGGAGGATCGGCTGCCGG
>JBFGFY010000156.1:0-8030 GCA_041579355.1 Longimicrobiales bacterium
ACGCCGGTCAGGCCGCGTGCTCGCTCATCCCCAGCGTGGGCAGGGAAGAGAGCGTCCGCTCGACCCCCCTCAAGAGGCCCCGGTGCAAGGCGAGGACGATGGCGAACGCGAGGATGGTCCCGACACCGGTGCGCAGTGCGAACCCGGCCAGGACCGTCTCGGAGAGGAGCGCCTCCAGCGCGGCCGCGAGGAAGAGCCCCAGCGTCGCCACGGTCGTGACCGACGCGATCCGACGAGTGGTCTGCGCCGGGTCCACCGGCCCTCGGTACAAGACCGACATCGCGAGGCCCACCAAGAACCCCACGAGCCCCACGTCCATGAGGAGCGGACGCCATGGCAGGATGGGCTCAGTCCAACCCGCCACTGCCATCAGCACGTTGCCGCCGATCACGATCAGGAGCGCGCCGACCAGGAAGACCAGCGCGGCGAGGAGCCAGGTGAGGCGACCGCGATGCTCACCTGAGGCGTGCGACCAGGCGCGGCGGAGGTTCCACACCACGAGTCCGGCGACGCT
Organism: Longimicrobiales bacterium; assembly: GCA_041579355.1. Classification (GTDB taxonomy): domain Bacteria; phylum Gemmatimonadota; class Gemmatimonadetes; order Longimicrobiales; family Gaopeijiaceae; genus UBA2982. The sequence goes on from JBFGFY010000156.1 coordinate 515, forward strand.
GAAGCGCACGAGGTCCATGACGGGATCGAGGCCCGCGTTGGCGATCGGCCGGCCCCTCGCGAGGGAGAGCGCCCACAGCCCCCCCAGCACGACTGCGCCGGCGATCCAAGGAGCGCTTTGCCGCAACATCCAGACGCTCCATGCGTGGAACGGGCGCAGCACGACCGGAAGGGCCTCGGGGGGCGGCAGCGACTCCCGCACGAGCGGCTTGGGAAAGAGCGAGGTGAAGCGGATCAGCCCGACCAGGCCCACGACCTCCACGGCCAGGAAATGGGCGTCGAAGGTGGCGCGTGCCCCGCCCGGATCCCGCAGCAGAAGCGTCACCCCGGAATACGCCGTGAGATAGCTCCAGGCGCCGATGGCGAGACCCAGGCCCCGCGCCGCTCGCTCGTGGGGACCCTCGTGCAGCACCAGGGTCACCGCGATGGCGGCACACGCGATCGACACCAAGGCGTGCGCCGTCATCAGGGTCACGAACGGGGGCCGCATCTGGGCCGCCATCGCGGGAGCAAGGCCGAGGCGGTGCCAGGACAGCGCGTCCAGGTATGCCACCTGGGCCACGGTGGCTACCACCGCGAGCAGGGTGACGAGCACACGGAGCGCCATGGTGGGAGCGGACTTCACGCCGTCGCTCGCGGTCAGGGTTTTGGGGATCCGATCGCCAGCATGGAAGAAGTTCCCTTCCGGCGAGGGGAATCACAAGGTTGCTCGGCGCGGCCGACCGTCTGGAAAGGCTTGCGCGGGCTGGATCTACGGAGTTCCTTCCTCTCGCCCGTGATCGTGCTTCTCCTTACACTTCCACGAATGCGCTTCGCCTACATCGACTCGCACGGCAACGAAGTCCCGATTCCGAGCGTGGACGCGCTCGCGCTGCGAATCGAGCTGGGCGCCGTGGGTCCGGAGACGGAGCTCTACGACGCCCAGGCCGATCATTGGGGACCCGCGAAGACGCACGAGATCTTCCACACGCTTTCGCGGGAAGTCGGTGGCGGAGACTTCGTCGCTCCTCCGGTCGCCCCGCCCCCGGCCGCGGCGCCCGCGCCGTCCCCGTCGAAGCCCTCCAAACCGTCGAAGAAGGCTCCCGCGGTGAAGGGGGACGTAAAGGAAGAAGAGGACGGCTTCGACCTGGGGCTCACGCTCGCGGAGGCCCCCCCCGAGCCGGCCGAGCCCGACGCGAAGAAAGCGCGGGGAGGCCCCGCCGAGGTCACGCTGGACCTCGCGCCCTCACCGGCAGACGCCGACGCGGGCTTCGACGTGGCCGGCATGGAAGAGGGCCTGGAGCTCGAGGAGCCGGCATCCGAAGCGGGAGGGTTCAGCTCGGGGGGCCTGGAGCTCGAGACCCCCATGCAGTTCACGGGGGCGGGTGCCGCCGGCGGTGGCGGACTCGAGCTGGAGACGCCGATGTCGGAGTTCGAGCCCGACTCCCCGCCCGGGTGGATGGACGAGCCCCCGTCCACCCAGGAAGAAGTCATGGACTTCTCGTCCGTGTCCGCCGCGGAAGACGAAGCGATCGTGCCGCCCAAGGAGGCGCCGGTGCGGGATCGCCGCGTCCCCAAGGACCGGCCCTCGGCGCCCAAGTTCAAGCGACAGCGCTCGCTGTCCGGACCGATCGTCCTGGTGATGATCCTGCTCGCGATCGGGGTAGGTGGGTACGTCGGTTGGCCGATCCTCCAGGCGCGCCTCGCGCGGCCGGAGGAGCCGGTGCGCCCGGCGGTGGTGATGCCGCCCCTGCCGGCCGAGCTTCTGCCGCGCATGCACGAGTTGGCCGACGCCGCCATCGCGGACGTGGTGCGCCAGACGGACGCGGCGACGCGCCCGTCGGACGCGCCGACAGACCCGCCCCAGCAGTACCTCGCGGGTATGTATTTGGGGAACGCGAGCCAGTTCGCGACCGTCGAGCCCTTCTGGCGCGGCCTCGGTCAGTTCGTCGACCGCCTGCGCTCCGGCGATTGGGAGGCCTACCACGACGCCCTCGTGACACGGGCAGGTAGCGCAGGCCTCGAAGCCGAGCAGGCCGCGCTCCTCGTGGAGCGAGCCGACTCGGGGTTCGTGGCTGCGGAGGAGGACCGGCTGCGAGCCTACGACGACCTGGAGAGAGTCGTGCTCGCTGCCCTCGACCTACACGACTTCTTGTTGGACAACGAGGCGGACCTCGCCTACAGGCCCGCGGCGACGAGCACCGTGGACCCCGTCCTCGAGGTCGCCCCGAGCACGCCCGCCCTCCGGACGCGCTTGGAGGAGATGATCGGGGCTTACACTCGGGCGTTGGACGTGGCCATGGGCTCGCTCGACCGGGCCACGCGCCAGCGCCTCGTGGACGCGATGATCACGCGCCTGCAGGAGTCGGGCGTCCGGTAGCCCGACGGCCGCGGAGCCGCGGCCCGGGGCTCAGAGGTAGGGGTTGTCCCCCGACGCGTGGTCCGTGACGTCGTGGACCGCAGTAAGCTCGGGCACGGCCTCGCGCAGCATACGCTCCACGCCCTGACGCAGGGTCATGCGCGAGAGCGCACACCCTTGGCATCCCCCGCTCATCTCCACGTAGACATCCGTCTCCTCCACGTCGACGAGCGAGATCATGCCCCCGTGCGCGGCGATCGCGGGGTTCACCTGAGTGTCGAGGACCTGGCGCACACGGTCCGCGATCTCGCCGGTCGGCGTGCCGCGACGCCCGGCGGACGTTGTGGGGAGCTTGGCTGGACGCACCTCGAAGCCGCTCTCGTTGACGCGTTCCACGAAATCGACGGTTGCGCCCTCGAGGCGTTCGGCGTCGGCGCCCTGCACGAGCACGGTGAAGCCGCCGCCGTCCACCATGATCTCCTCCTCGCCCTGCTCTGCTAGGCTCACGAGCGTGAGGTCGAAGGTCGGCGAGACGGGGCTCCCGGTCATCCCGATCCGGAGCGCGAGGTCATCACCCTCGTTCTGGTCGAGAAATTCCTGGACCATTTCGCGGGCGCGGTCGGTGAAGGTGATCATGCAAGTCCGGGTCGGGCGCCGGGGCGGCGCGTGGGGCTTTTGGGCTCTTACCCGCGTGCGGTCCGTGAGTTCTACGGGCGCGCCGCGGTCGGCGCACGCAGCGGGCGTTGATCGGCTCCGAGGCGCCGGGTACCTTTCGCGGCTCCGCCCCCGGGGGGAAAGCCCTTACCCTCCAAGGCATTTCACGGGACCGAGATGGCCAACGCCGACCTCATGGACAAGCTCGTGTCGCTGACCAAGCGGCGCGGCTACATCTTCCAGTCGTCCGAGATCTACGGCGGGACCGGCTCCGTCTGGGACTACGGCCCGCTCGGGGTCGAGCTCAAAAGGAACCTCAAGGACCGCTGGTGGTCCACGATGGTGCACCAGCGCGACGACATCGAGGGCCTCGACGCCGCGATCCTCATGCATCCGCGGGTGTGGGAGGCCTCGGGGCACGTCGAGGGCTTCACGGACCCGCTCATCGAGTGCAAGAACTGCCACCGCCGCTTCCGTGCGGACCTCCCGGAGGTCGAGGGCGGCCAGTGCCCGACCTGCGGCACCAAGGACGCGTTCACCGAGCCGCGGATGTTCAACCTCATGTTCAAGACGTTCATGGGGCCGGTGGAGGACTCCTCCGCCACCGTCTACATCCGCCCGGAGACGGCCCAGGGCATCTACGTGAACTTCCTGAACGTGCAGGGCGCGGCCCGTCAGCGGGTCCCGTTCGGCATCGCGCAGATCGGCAAGGCGTTCCGGAACGAGATCACGCCCGGGAACTTCATCTTCCGCACGCGGGAGTTCGAGCAGGCGGAGATGCAGTTCTTCGTGAAGCCGGGCACGGACGAGGAGTGGTTCGAGAAGTGGAAGGCCCTGCGCATGGATTGGCATCGGGAGCTGGGCATCCGGACCGAGAAGCTGCGCTTCCACGAGCACGGGCCCGACGAGCTCGCGCACTACGCGAAGAAGGCCTTCGACATCGAGTACGAGTTCCCGTTCGGCTGGAAGGAGTTCGAGGGGATCCACAACCGCACCGACTTCGACCTTTCACGTCACCAGGAGTACTCGGGCAAGCGGCTCGAATACATCGACCCCACCACGAACGAGCGCTTCGTTCCGTACGTGATCGAGACCTCGCTGGGCGTGGACCGCTGCGCGCTCGTGCTGCTCGCGGACGCCTACCGGGAGGAGGAGGTCGAGGGTGAGACCCGCGTGGTGCTCGCGCTCCAGCCGGCGCTCGCGCCCACCAAGGTGGCCGTCTTCCCGCTCGTGAAGAAGGACGGCATGCCGGAGATCGCCGAGAAGTTGCAGGCCGATCTGCGCACGGCCGCGATCCCCGCCTTCTACGACGTCTCGGGTGCGATCGGACGCCGTTACCGCCGACAGGACGAGGTCGGCACGCCGTGGTGCGTGACGGTCGACGGCCAAACCGTCGAGGACGGCACGGTGACGATCCGGGACCGCGACTCGCTCGCCCAAGTCCGGGTCGCATCCGACCAGGTGGTCACTTGGGTGCGCGAGCGCCTGGGGTAGAGTGACGCGCTCGGAGGTCTTCACGACGCGGTGGGGCATGCTCCTCGCCATGCTCGGGATGGCCGTGGGGACGGGCAACATCTGGCGCTTCCCGCGCATCGCCGCGACGAACGGCGGTGGCTCGTTCCTCGTGGCCTGGGTCGTATTCCTGATCGCGTGGTCGGTGCCGCTCCTGATCCTCGAGTTCGCGATCGGGAAGGGGACGCGTCGGGGCCCCATCGGAGCGTTCGTGAAGACGCTCGGGCCGGGCTTCGCATGGATGGGCGCGTGGGTCGCGCTCGTCGCCACCATGATCATGTTCTACTACAGCGTGGTGATGGGGTGGACGATCCGCTTCTTCGTGGGCACGCTCACGGGAGAGGTGCCGGGTGCCACCCCGAGCGCCTTCTGGGACGGCTTCCAATCGACGCCCGGCGCCGTGCTCACGCACGTCGTCGCGATGTCGCTCGGCCTCTTCGTCGTCTCGCGCGGTGTGCGCGGAATCGAGACTGCCGCCAAAGTGCTCATTCCGAGCCTCGTGGTGCTCGTCATCGTGCTCGCCGTCCGGGCCGTGACATTGCCCGGTGCCTCGGCGGGACTCGCGTTCCTCTTCACGCCGGACTGGGCGGCGCTCGCCGACTACGAGATCTGGATCCAGGCACTTACGCAGAACGCCTGGGACACGGGTGCCGGCTGGGGTCTCGTGGTCTCGTATGCGGTCTATATGCGGGCGAGGGAGGACACCGCACTCAACGCCTTCGTGATCGGGTTCGGCAACAACTCGATGTCGCTCCTGGCCGGCATCATGGTCCTCTGCACCGTCTTCTCGGTGATGCCCGACGCGGCGGGTGAGATCGTCGGCGCGGGTAACGAAGGCCTCACCTTCATCTGGGTTCCGGAGCTATTCCGCCTGATCCCCGGCGGACGCTTCTTCCAGGCGCTCTTCTTTTTGGCACTCGTCTTTGCGGCGTGGACGAGCCTGGTGGCCATGATCGAGCTCGCCGCCCGTGCGCTCCAGGACCAGGGCATGTCTCGGGCCCGAGCGCTCGCGGTCGTCGGAGGCGCCGGGATCTTGTTCGGCATTCCGAGCGCGCTGCGCATCGACGTCTTCCAGAACCAGGACTGGGTCTGGGGGGTCGGCCTCATGGTCTCTGGCTTCTTCTTCGCGGTCGCCGTGCTGCGTTACGGCGTGACGAAGTGGCGGGAGACCTTCATCAACCACGAGGACTCCGACGTCCGCATCGGGGCCTGGTGGGACTGGGCGATCCGCCTCGTGGCCGTCGAGGCCGTGATGCTCGCCGGGTGGTGGCTCTGGAGCGCACGGGGAGCCGACTTCCGGGCGACGTGGACGCTCTTCAGCCCGTACAACGTGGGCTCGGTGCTCATCCAGTTCGCGATCGCCCTCGTGATCCTGCTTCTCTTGAACCGGCGCATCGCCCGGGCGGTCGGGGACGGAGGCGAGCCCGCAGCGAGCCGGCCCGCGCCCTAGAGCACCCCACTGCCGTGGACCTGAAGACGTTCGAGCGCCTCGCTCACGAGGCCTTCGACGAGGTGCCCGAGGAGTTCCGCGATGGTATCGACGGGTTGACGATCAGCCGTGAGGCGCCCGCCCATCCGACGCTCCCCGACGTGTACACACTCGGCCACTGCGTCACCGAGGACCACCTCTCCGAGTACGGTAGCCCCGAGACCACACGATCCGTGATCGTGCTGTATTGGGGGTCGTTCCGCGCGCTCGCCGATCTAGATCCCGACTTCGACTGGGAGGAGGAGCTCTGGGAGACGTTGACCCATGAGATCCGGCATCACCTCGAGTCCTTGGCGCGCGACGACGCCCTCGAGCACGTCGACTACGCAGCGGATGAGCTCTTCAATCGGCAGGAGGGTCTCGAGTTCGATCCGTGGTACTACCAGCGCGGTGAGGACCTCGGTGGAGGGGTCCACGTGGTGGAGGGGCGGCAGTACCTGGAGCAGGTCTGGGGCGAGGCCGCCTTCGAGCGGGCATCGAGTATCGAGTTCCGCTGGCGAGGGAAGCACTATCGTGTGCCGCGGCCCGAGACCTTGGGGGACGTACACTTCGTGTGGATCCTCGGCGAGGACTTCGATGAGGATCCGCTCGAGCTCGTGCTCGTGCGGAAGCGGAGTGCCTGGGAGAGCTTGACGCGACTGGTGCGGCGCCGGCCATGGACCGTGAGCGAGTCGGAGGTCGAGGTCGAGCGGGTCTCCTGAGCGGACGACGCACACCGCGCTGCGCCATGGCACAGTAGGCTTCCTCCACAGCCGCCCTCTTTCTACGTTGCCCGCCCCATGTCCCTGCACGACCTCTACGCCCGCCTCACGCCTTTCGAGATCGCCTTCCCCGAGCGCGCCGTGATCGAGCGGCTGTCGGAGCGGGTCGGCGAGGAGGCGGTGGGGAGGGGCGTCGACGACTCGGAGCCGGACACCTTCCTGACCCTGCCCGCCGTGGGGGAAGCCGTCCGCGAGCTCAGGGGCCCCGATGCGCCCCCTGAGACGTCGTATCCGTTCGCGGCGCTCATCGTCCATGCCGTCCACTTCTTCCGGGCCGGGTGTCCGGTCTATTTGGTCGCAGCCGGCGCGGCGCGGCGCCTCACGACGGAGTGGTCGGACCCGGGCGGTGCCGCGCCGCGGGCGCCCACGCCGGCCGGATACCTGCAGCTCCCACAGCATCTCGTGTGGACGAGCGCGGCTGCCGAAGGTGCGGCCCGAGCTTCTGGGAGCGCGCCGGAGTCGATGGACGGCGTCTTCTGGACGGAGTCGCATGCGTCCATGATCCATGCCCTTCCCGTGACCGGGCTTCGCCCTGACCGGCCGGGGTTCGGTGCACTTCCCTTGCCGCCCGCCCCGGCCGCGGATGCGTCCGCTTGGCTAGACGCCCCCATGCGTCCGAGTGGAGACGACTTCGTCAGCACGCTCCCCGGGGGCGAGCTCGATCGTCTACACTCCGTCGAGACTGCGGGCGAGGTACTCAAGCTGCTCGCTCGCTTCTTCGCCGTGGCCTCGCAAAGTGGGGAGGTGAGAGAGCTCAGTGCCC
>JBFGFY010000157.1:0-7931 GCA_041579355.1 Longimicrobiales bacterium
GCGAGCGTCTCCCGGCCGGAGCCGTCCGGGCTGATCCGCGTCGAGAGCGCCCGGTTCCGCTCCGCGAGCTCGGCCGCCGACCAGAGGACGAACCCGGGCGGCGTCTGCCGGGGCTCGGTGTCGGCCGACTCCGGCGCCGCGACGCCGCCGACGAGCGCCGCCAGCGTGGCGACGGCGGCGACCAGCGCCACGCGCGACTGCGATCGCCTCACCGGAGGGACTTCGCCATGTCGATGAGCCCAGCTTCCTGCTTCCGCATCCGGTACGCGGCGAAGAAGAGCCCGAGCGCCACGACGTGCGCCGCCACGCCCGCAAAGACGGTCCACCCGTACAGGAAGATGTCCCCGACGGCGAACACGAGCGCCGCGGCCGTCACCCCGAGCGTCCACCGGCGTACGATCCGCTGCACCTCTTCGGGCTTGCGGCCCGCCACGAGCTCGACGGCCTGCTTCTGGCCCCAGCTCGCTTCCTTGCCGAGCTCGGCCTTCACACGCTGCTTCTTGAGGTGCGCCGGCTCCTTGCCCGGACGGAACCCCTTCACCGCTCGCTGCGGCCTCCCCTTTTTCGCCATGCCCGTTCCGCTCCTCTGCTCGTGCGGACCCACAAAGTAGTCGGGTCGGCCCGCGGGCGAGAGCACCCCGCCGCCCGGCTTGCGCCTCCGGGGCCCTGCGGGGATGTTGGCGCCCGATGAGTCTTCGCCGTCGGCTACCCGTCCCGCTCGTCGCGCTCGCGGTCCTCGCCTGCGCCGAGCCGTCCGACGTGCCCCGCTTCCGCTACGACCCCGGCTGGCCCGCGCTCCCCTTTCCCAGCGAGTGGATCCTCGGCGAGATCGGCGGCATCGACGTAGATACCCGCGGCCACGTCTGGATCATCCAGAGGCCGTGGACGGTGAGCGGGCGGGAGCTCGGTGCCGTGGACGGGAGCGCCGCCTGCTGCCGGGCGGCCCCGCCGGTGATCGAGCTCGACGCCGCGGGCGCCCCCGTGCAGGCGTGGCCGCCGCTCCGCCCCTTCTTCGCGCCGCCGGGGACGTCGGCGGGTCAGGGCAACGAGGTGGGCCCGCGGGGAGAGACGCTCTGGGAAGCCGAAGACGGACCTGGCTACGGGACCTGGGGTCGCCGCGAGCACACGGTGTACGTGGACCACGCGGACTTCGTCTGGGTGACGCTCGACGAGGCGCACGTCATCTACAAGCTCTCGCGGGACGGCCGCCACATCCTGACGATCGGCGAGCACGGGGTCACGGCCGGGAGCAACGACCCGCGCCGGCTCGGCAGGCCCGCCGGCCTGGCCGTGGACCCGGAGACGAACGAGCTCTTCGTCGCCGACGGCTACACCAACAAGCGGGTGATCGTCTTCGACGCCGAGACCGGGGCGTACCGCCGCCATTGGGGCGCCTATGGCAACACGCCCGAGGACGTACAGCTCCGCTTCGATCCCGCGGCCGATCCGCCGCGGCAGTTCGTGGGCCCGGTGCACGGCATCGACCTCTCGCGGGACGGCCTCGTCTACGTGTCGGACCGCAGCGCGAACCGCATCCAGGTCTTCCGCCGCGATGGTACATTCGTGCAAGAGGGGTTCGTCGCGCGTGAGACCGGAGATCTCGGAAGCGCCTACGGCGTCGCCCTCTCGACGGACCCCGAGCAACGCTGGGCGTACGTGAACGACGGCTCGAACAACGTGGTCTGGATCTTGAGGAGGAGTGATTTGCAGGTGGTCGGCAGCTTCTCGTCGTACGGTCGTCAGGGCGGGCAGGTGATGTCCGCCCACAGCATCGCCGTGGACGCGGAGGGCAACGTCTACATCGGAGAGACACGGGGCCGGCGGGTGCAACGGTTCGTTCGTGACGACGGCTAGACCCGCACGCGCGCCCCGCGCCTCGGCGGTCGTGCTCGCCGCGCTGGTCACCGCAGGGTGTGCCTCGCCCGCGACGCTGCCGCCGCCCGCTCCGCCCGCCGAGATCCCCGCGCTCGAGGCACGCGTGGCGGACGACCCCGCCGACGTCGACGCCGGCCTCCGGCTCGCGGTCGCCTACCGCGCCGTCGAGCGCGTCGACGAGGCCCGCACGGTCGTCGACACCCTGCTCGTGAGCTTCCCGGAGGATCCCGGACTCCTGCTCATGTCGGGCATTCTCGCCGAGGACGCGGGCGACCTGGCGCGCGCGCGCGCGACGTACGTGTCGGCGCTCGAGGGCGGCGTCTCGGGTGGGCTTCGTGACGAGGTGGAGCGCCGTCTCGAGTCGGTGCGCCGGGCCGAGCTCCGCGCCGAGGTGCGCGCCGCGCTCGCGCGCGAGCAGGAGCTCTCGCAGCAGGCGCCTCCGCCGGCCACGGTCGCCGTGTTCCCGTTCCTCTACGACGGCTCCGACCCGACCTGGGAGCCACTCGCGCTCGCGCTGCCCGAGATGCTCGCCACGGACCTGTCGGTCACGGGCCGGCTCCAGGTCCTCGAGCGCGTGCGCATCCAGGCGCTCATCGACGAGATCGTGCTGGGGCTCTCGGGGCGCGTGGCCGAGGAGACCGCCGCGCGGGCGGGCCGCCTGCTCGGCTCACGCAACGTGGTCCAGGGGCGCTTCCGCGTGGACGGCGGCACCCGCATCGGCCTCGACGCCGCGGTGGTCGAGGTCGGGCTCCCCGGGCAGGTGGAGGTCGACCCGCTCTCGGACCAGGACGCGATCGAGCAGCTCTTCGCCCTCGAAAAGCGCATCGCGCTGAGCCTACACGAGGAGATGGGGATCCAGCTCACGCCGGCCGAGCGGGCCCGCATCAACGAGCGCCAGACGGAGAGCGTGCAGGCGCTCCTCGAGCTCGGGCGGGGCATCGCGGCCGAGAACGCCGGTGACTTTCCTCAAGCGCGCCAGCACTACCAGGCGGCGGTCGACATCGACCCGGGCTTCGCCCTGGCGCGCAACCGAGCGCAGAGCGTGGCCCGCCTGGCGGGCACCGTGGACGTGGCGACAGCGGCGAACCTCGCGGGCCGTGCCCGGCAGCTCGCGCTCCAGCGTGACGCGGTGCGCTTGCTGCGAAACGCGCCGGACGGCGCGCGCGCGCGCATCCTCTCCAACCTGAGCCCGCAGCAGCGAGCCGTGCTCGCCGAGGTGCTCGGCCAGGACCGCCTCGGCCAGGTGATCCTCCTCGAGCTCGTCTTCACGCCGCCAGGGGGGACGCCGTGATCCGCGCGGTCCTCGTGGCAGCCCTCGTCGTGCCGGCGCCCCTCGCGGCGCAGGCGCTCAGCGGCGGAGCGCTCCTGCAGACGTACACGTTCGACGACCCCCAGTCCGCAGGTGTGGAGACGGTCCGTCTCCTCACCTTCCCCTACGCGGCCTCCGTGCGGCTCGGGTCGCGGCTCGCGGTGGCGCTCGACGGTGCGTGGGCACGGGGCGAGGGATCCAGCCCGACCGGCGAGTCCGCCGAGCTCTCCGGGCCCACGGACACGAACCTCGGCGTCACGGTCGCGGCGGGCCCAGAGTGGCTCGTGCTGAGCGCCGACGCGGTGCTCCCGACGGGCAAGACCACGCTCACCCTCGAGGAGTCGCTCGTCGCGGGGGTGGTCGCGGCGGAGCTCCTGCCGTTCGCGATCAACACCTGGGGGAGCGGAGGAGGCTTCGGAGGAAGCCTCGCCGCCGCCGCGCAGCTCGGTGCCTGGGGGGTCGGCGTGGCCGCCGGCTACCGGGCCGCGCGTCAGTTCGAGCCGGTCGAGGACCTCGCGCTCGGATACAGCCCGGGCGATCAGATACAGGTGCGGGTGGCGGTCGATCGCGACATCGGCGCGAGCACGCTCTCGGCGGTGGTCGGGTTCCAGCACTTCTCCGAGGACCGCGCCCTCGAGACGAATCTCTTCCGGTCGGGCAGCCGCATCCAGTCGCTCGTGAGCGTGGCGTTCCCGCTCGGACTCAGGAGCAGCGCGCTCGTGTTCGCCGGCGTGAACCACCGGTCGAAGGGCACGCTGCTCCTCGAGGATGCGTTCCTCGCCGAGGCCGGCGACTCACCCTCCCAGCAACTCTTCCTGGGGGGGACCAGCGTGCGCCTCCCGCTCGGCCGCGGCTCCGCGATCCTCCCCTCCGCCGACGTGCGGGTCTTCCGCGCGGCGGACGGCGCGAGCCAGGGGTGGGTCGCCTCGGGCGGCACCGCGCTCGACCTCCGGCTCCGCGGCAACAGCTCGAGCACCCGCCTCGTGCTCTCGCCTTCGGCTCGCCTGCGCCTCGGGAAGGTGATCGTCGACGAGAGCTCGGAGTCGGGCTTCTTCGGCTGGGAGGCCGGTCTCGGCTTTCGTGTGGAGCCGGGCCGATGAGCCGCCGCGTGGGAAGAGGGATGGTGCTCACGGTGATCTCGGCCGTGGTCCTCGCCGCATGCGAGGCGCTGCTCACCGAGCCCGCGCCCGCCTCGCCCGACATCACGGTCTCCTTCCAGATCACGACGACGCCGCTCCGCGGCACCGAGGGCGCGTTCGGCAAGGTGAATCGACTGGCGCTGCGCTTCGTGCGCCCCGACCAAAGCACGCGTGACACGCTCCTCTTCGCCCAGCCCCTGAACGGTCGGCTGCGTGCAGGCGTCGCGCTCGATGCCGAGGAGCGCGTCTCGGCCCTCGGCATCCAGGCGGAGCTGCGTCGCGGTCCCCTGCCGCTCTTCCAGGGCGGTGCGATCGCCCGCATCGAGCCGGGCGTGCCCACGAGCGCGCAGATTCCGCTCCAGCCGGTGCCCGCCCGCGTGCTCGCGAGCCAGCAAACGATTACGCTCTCCCTCGGGCAGTCGGTGCAGTTCTCGTCGGCGGTGCTCTACGCCACGGGCGACACCATCGAGAACCTCGCCGGCACCTGGACGTCCACGGGCCCGACGATCGTCGCCGTCAGCCCGACCGGCCTCGCGCTGGCACAGGGGCGTGGCGTTGCCGATCTCATCGTGGCCTTCCAAGGGTTGGCGGATACGGTACGCGCCACGGTACAATGAACACGTTCAACTTCCGGTCGATGACATGACGGTCCGCTATAGCGATTTCGCCGCGTCGATCAAGGCCGAGACGGCCTTCACCGTGCTCGCCGTCGCCAAGCGCCTGCTGGCCGCCGGCAAGGACGTGATCGAGCTGGAGATCGGAGACTCCCCGTTCCCCACCCCCGACGCGGCCGTGGATGCGGGCACACGAGCGATCCGGGAGGGGCAGACGCGGTACGCTCCTTCGCTCGGTCTCCCGGAGCTGCGCCGGGCGGCGGCCGCGTACGTGAGCCGCGAGTACGGGGTGGACGTGGCGGCGGAGAACGTCGTGATCGGGCCGGGCGCGAAGAACTTCGAGCAGCTCTTCTGCGAGGCGTTCCTCAACCCCGGCGACGGGGTGCTCGTCTTCAGTCCCCACTTCCCCACCTACCCGCCCAACATCGAGCGGCGCGGGGCGCGCGTGGTGCTCTCGAGGCTCGAGGCGGCCCGTGACTTCCGTCCCGATCCCGCGGAGATCCGCCGTTTCCTCGATGAAGACCCCAGCCCGGGCGCGATCTTCCTCAACAGCCCCCACAACCCGACCGGCGGGATCACCACGCGCGCGGACCTCGACGACATCGCCGAGCTCGTTCGGGGAGCCGCCTCCAAGCGCGGCGGACGTGGCGTGTTCGTCTTCAGCGACGAGCCGTACGACCGCATGGTGTGGAAAGGCCGGCACCACACGCCGCTCGAGCTGCCGGGCATGATGGAGCGCACCGTCGCCGCCTACACCTTCTCGAAGTCGTTCAGCATGAGCGGGTGGAGGCTCGGCTTTGCGGTCTCGAGCCCGGCCACGATCGAGATCATCGGCAAGCTGACGAACACCTCGCTCTCGTGTGTGCCTCCGTTCGTGCAGCTCGCCGGGGCGGCCGCGCTCGAGGGCGCCCTGGAGGACCGCGACCGCAACATGGCCGAGTTCCGCCGCAAGGTGGAGCTCCTCGTCGGCGCCCTGGCCGACGTCGAAGGCGTCGTGTGTGCGATGCCCGGGGGGAGCTTCTACGTCTTCCCCTCGGTCGCGGCGATCTGCAACCGGCTCGGCATCACCTCACACGGCCTCGCCATGTACCTGCTCGAGGGCGCGGACGACGAGCTCGGTGTCGCCTGCCTCGGCGGGGAGTGCTTCGGCGAGGCCGGGGCGGGATTCCTCCGCCTCAGCTGCGCACAGCCGGACGACCGGCTCTCGGCCGCGGTCGACTTCATCGCCGAAGCGGTGACCCGCAGCACCCGCGTCGCAAAGTACCTCGAGGCCCACCCCGAGCATCGGCTGAAGGCCGAGTACCCGCACCCGGCCGAGGCGGTCTCGCGCTCCTAGGGTCTGCCGAGCGACACCCGCGCACCCACGTAGTGCGCACCGGGGACCGGCCCCGACTCGAAGAGCAGCGTGCGCTCGAGCCAGCCACCGCGACTGTGACCGTACCGGACGACCAGACGGGCCGTGAACGTGCCGACGAGCGCGCCCATGAGGACGTCGGTAGCCCAGTGCGCCGCGTCGTTCACACGCGACCACGCGACCCCCGTCGCGATGGGGTAGGCGATCCACCCCGTCGGCCCGCCGAGCTCCTCCGTGAGCACGGCAGCCACCGCGAAGGCCGCGGTCGTGTGCCCGGAGGGCCAGGACTGCCGGGGGCCGCCTTCCTGCCAGCCGGCGAGCAGCGACCACTCGTGGGCCTGGCGGCCCACCCACAGGCTGTCGACGCCGTCCAGCTGCAGCACGACCGGACGCGCGCGCCCGGCCAGCCCCTTGAGCCCGCCCGTCACCGCGCTCGCCAGAGCGACCGACACGAGCGCGTGCAGCCCGGCATCGGCGACGCGCGGAGCTCCGGCCACGTGCCCGATCACGTAGGCGGCCGCCGAGGCGACGAGCCAGGGTGGCTTGCGACCGAGCGGCCGAAGCAGGTCCGATACGTCGTCCGTGGCCCGGCTTCGGGCTGCTGTCGCGGCGCGGTGAAGGTCGTCGTCGAATGCGAAGAGCGCGATCTGCGCCGCCAGCAGGCTGCCCGCGACAAACACATCGGAGCGGCTTACCAAGCTCGACGAGTCTGCGTGTGTCGGCTGACAGAGGGCGCCGCCGGACGCGAACGCCAGGAAGACCGACAGCAGGGCGACGCTGCGCACCGACGTCGCCTCCCTCAGAACTCGGCGAGGACCTTCTTGGCCGCCTTCGGATCGTCACACACGAAGGCGATCTCGACCATGTCGTCGAGACGGCCCGTGATGTAGAGCGCTTCCAGGTTCACGTGGGCCTCGCCCAGGCGGCGCGTGACGTCAGCGAGCTGGCCGGCCTTGTTCTCGAGGAGCACGGTGTGCACCTCGCTCTCCGCGAAGCGGATGTGCGCGGCCTCGAACGCCGAACGGGCGGTTTCGATGTCGTCGGGGAGGATGCGCACGATGGCACGCCCACCTTCGAGCCCCATGGCCGCCACCGCTTTGATGTTGACGCCTCGATGGGCGAGCGCCTCCGCGACGAGCGCCAGGTCGCCGGGGCGATGGGTGAGCTCGATGAAACAGTCCCTCATGGTCACCTCCGGGCTTTCGTACCCAGCCAAGAGTGCCTGAGGGGGAGCGCCTCGGCCAGGGGAGCCCCCGGGAGCCGGTTCTTTCCTACCGACCCGCGTTGATGGCGACGTCGACGACGCGGATCTCCATCGTCATGGCGTCGCCGCCGCCGGCCATCATCTGCCGAATCTGCTCCATCTGCGGCCCGAGCATGCGCTCCATCATCTCCCGCTGATCCGGAGGCAGGTCGGCCAGCTGTCGCTCCATCTCCTGGAGTTGCGCCCGGGTCTCGTCGTCGAGCGCCGCCCCGAGGCCCTCGATGCGCACCGTCGTCTGGTACGGGATCAGGAGCCCCTCGATGGGCAGATAGTTGTCGAGGTCGACGCGCACGCGAACCTCGGCGGGCCCCCTGTCGGTGATGGCGTCTCCCGAGAACTCCATGCGACGAGGCACCATCATCCTCTCGTCCACGTA
>JBFGFY010000158.1:0-7923 GCA_041579355.1 Longimicrobiales bacterium
CCCATGCCGGTGCCACCCGACGTGCCGCCGTTCACGACGTCACCGGGATACAGGGTGTTGATCGACGAGGCGTACTCGATCAGCTCCCAGAGGGAGTGGATCATGTCGCCCGCGCGCGCCTCCTGGAGGAGCCGGCCGTCGACCGTGAGCGTCTGGCGCAGGTTCTGCATCGGGTCCCCGTAGAACTCCTTGGGCACGATCCAAGGGCCCTGCGGCGCGAACGTGTCGTGGCCCTTGCCGACGAACCAGTCGCTGCCGGTGTCGCGGTTGCCCGGCGGGCGGCCTCCGCGGTCCGAGACGTCGATCGTGACCATGTAGCCGAACACGTAGTCCTGCGCGTCGGCGGCCTGTACGTACTTCGCCGTGCGTCCGATGACCGTGCCGATCTCGACCTCCCAGTCGATCCGGTCGCGGCCGTAGGGGAGCACGATCGGGGTCCCGTTGCCGACGATCGCCCCGCGTGTCGGCTTGAGGAACAGATAGGGCACCCCGCGGTTGGCCCGGCGGGCCTCGGCGGTCGCCTGCTGGGCGGCCGCGCCGCCGCCTTCGCCGACGTGGCTGTAGAAGTTGCCGGCCGCGTTGAGGACCTTACCCGGATAGAGGATCGGCGCGAGCGTGCGGACGTTCGCGACGTCGTGCACGTACGCGGGCCGGTTCGCGCCCGAGAGCCGGTTCCTCGCGACCAGGTCGTTCACGATCTCGTAGAGACGGTGCTTGAGGCCGTACTCGTACCGCTCGATGAGGGCGAGCATGTCCGGGGGCATCGGCAGCGCCGGGTGCATCCCACCGCGCTCGAGCGACCGGTTGGCGGCCTCCAGCTCCACGATGAGCCGGTCACGGAGGACCAGCGCGACCGTCGGCTCCCCGTCGATCTCGAAGGTGCCGACCTTGAACGGCTCTACGACCTGCATCGCCTGCGCGGTCGCCTCGGATGGCCCGACCAGCGCCGCCAGCGCGAGGAACGGAACCGACAGTACCCATGCGACTCGTCGCATGACGCCTCCCATCAGGGGTGGACCCGACGTACGCGGCACGAATTAGCCGTAGCTCGTCGGCCCGTCAACCGCGTCCCGCCGGCTCGGTCAACGGCCGGACGTGATCTCCGGATTCACGTATCCGGCCGGAAGCACCTGGTCCGGGTCGACGCGAATGCTCAGGTACGTCACGTGGTCGGGGATGCGGGTCCACGTGTGCATCGTGCCGACCGGGATGACGACGACGTCGCCCGTCTCGATCTCGCGCTCGACGCCGCCCCGGGACTCGGCGTTGAAGCTCGGCCCGACCACCGGCTGTAGGTCGCGCACCTCGCCGCGGTTGAAGAGCTCACCGCCCGTGTAGAGCGTGCCCCACCCCGAGAGGATCACGTAGACCTCCGCGATGCTCGTGTGGACCAGCCCCGTGTACGCGCCGTCGGAGTCGTGCTCGTCCGTGCGGTGCAGGATCCCCACGGCGACGTTCTCGTTGCCGCCGATCTCGCCGACCTTCACCTGACGGTCGATCGTGACGCCGATCATGTTCTTGAGAACGGTCTGGATCTGCTCGGCGTACACGTCGGTGGCGGGCAGCGTTTGCTGCGCGGCGGCCGGTGCCGGAAGGGCAAAGAGGAGCGCCGCGAGCGGCGCGATGTGTCGCAAGGACATGGGATCGGTTCCTGAAGAGTGGAGATGGACCGGCCAAAGTACGTTCCACGGGAGTCGCCCCGCTAACCGACTCGCGCGGGCCGCATCGAGCCGACATCTTGCGGCACGAATTCCGTGACCGATCACCTGCCCTCACGCGCGCATCATGAAGAACCGCCCCTGCCTGCCTGCACTGCTTGCCCTCGCCGTGACAGCCTCGCCCGCCTGGGCCCAGACCATCGACGCGGGTCGTGGCCCGGTTCCGCTCACCGTGCCGAAGGGCTACGACGGGAGCGTGCCGACTCCGCTGATCCTGTCGCTCCACGGCTATACCAGCAGCGGTGAGCGTCACGACAGCCGTTGGGGCATCAGCACGCTCGCAGACAAGTACGGCTTCCTCACCATCGCGCCCGATGGGGAGCGAGAACCGCGAGGGGACCGCCATCGCTATTGGAACGCGTCCAGCGCGTGCTGCAACATATACGGAACGAGCACCGATGACTCCGGCTACCTCCGCCGCATCATCGACCTGATCAAGGCCAGCTACAACGTGGATGGCGCTCGCGTCTACGTGATCGGCCACTCCAACGGCGGCTTCATGAGCTACCGGATGGCCTACGAGCACTCCGACGTCGTCGCGGCGATCGTCAGCCTCGCCGGCGCCAGTCACATCGAGGAGCGACCCGCGCCCCCGCATCCGGTGCACGTGCTGCAGATCCACGGCACCGACGACACCACCGTCCTCTACCGGGGCGGCCAGATCGAGGGCAACCGCTATCCCGGCGCCATCGCGAGCGTGACGCGCTGGGCGCAGTACAACGGCTGCGACGGGTCACGAGCCGGGCGCGAGATGCGAGACCTCGACGCGTCGCTTCCGGGCCACGAGACCGGTGTGATGAAGATCAACACCGGGTGCAAGGACGGCGGCTCGGCGGAGCTGTGGACCATCTCCGACGGCGCGCACACCCCCGTGTACTCCGACACTTGGGGCGCGCAGATCGTGGAGTGGCTACTGGCGCACCCCAAGCCGGCGCACTTGGTCGACTGAGCGGGCGCCCGCTACGAGCGGTCGGGGCGCCGCTCCAACCCCTCGCGCACGACGGCGACGAGGGCGACCAGGGTGACGGGCAGGGCGAGGACGAGCAGGAGGCCGGGGCCCACGTGGACCCAGATCCCCTCGAGCAGGCTCAAGAGGGAGGTCATATCACCACCATCTATCTATATGGAAGCGCCAAACTGCGGCGGTTGATCGGTCAGGCCCGGCCTTGGCCGGGCATCCAAGAATAGAGGATGCGCCGGGGGGCGTCAGTCGGGATTTTCCCCACGTGGGGCGTGCTTCAGCGCCTCATCGTGCGGTGGCCAGGGAAGCGCGGAACGCGCGGGCCGTGATCTCCGCCCGGTACGCCGCGAGGCTTCGCCCGAGCTCGACCGTGCGGGCGATCGGCGACAGGTCGACTCCGTGGAGGTCGAGCCGGCCGACCGCCTCACGCTGGCGCGCCCGGATGAGCTCGGGATCCTGCACCGCGGTCTGAGCCTCGTAGTAGATGTCGGTGTGCATGCCGTTCCGGCGGTCCGTCCGCTCGTCGACGCGCCGTCCCGAGATCGAGTCGATCTGCGTGATGCCCCGCGCCTTGAGGAAGTCGTAGCTCCACCGGTCCTCCTCGTAGTACTCCGGGAGGTGGTGCGCGCGGGTCTCGGAGCCCTGGGCCCTCCACTGCGCGTTGAGCGCGGCCGCGACGTTGGCCATGCCGGTCTGGTTGCCACCGCTGTCCCCGATGAGCACGACGTCGCGGAAGCCGTGCGCGGCGTAGCTCTTGGCGATGTCCGTGAGCAGCGCCTCGAACGTCGCCTGTGACACGCTGATCGTGCCCGGATAGTCCATGTGCCCGCTCGTCGTGGGCTCGATGCGGCCCTCGGGCACGAACTTGACCACCGGGGCGATGAGCGTGCCGCCGATCGCGCGGGCGATGTAGGGCAGGACCGTCTCGAGCACGTAGTTGTGCTTGCCGGTCACGAGGTAGGGCCCGTTCTGCTCGACGCCGCCGGTCCCGATCAGGATGGTCGTGTACCCCTCCGCGACCCGGTCGCGCACCTCCATCCAGGTGAGCTCCTCGGTCCACAGGCTCTCGCCCATGGCGATGGGCCGGGGTGCGTCGAGTGCCTGAGCGCGCGCCTCGGCACCGGGGGCGAAAGGAGCCGCGGCAAGGAGGAGAGCAGCGAAGCGGCAGGCCTGCATCGTTCCTCCGGGCGGACTCCGCCTGGTCGGCGCTAGTTCCTCTGGAGCGGCAGCCCTGCCTCGACCCAGGCCGTGAACCCGCCGACCACGTTGTAGACGTTCGTGTAGCCCAGCCTCACGAGGTCCCGTGCCGCCCGCTGGCTCATGGGCCCCGTCCGGCAGTACAGCACGATCGGCGCGCTCTTGTCCGTCGGCAGCTGGCCGAGGTTGGCCGCCATCTCGTCGAAGCGGATGGATGCGTCCGTGCGCGGGATGTCGCCCGCGTAGGGGACGTGCACGTTGATGAGCGGGAAGTTCTTGTTCTGGAGCATGGCCTGGAGCTCCGGGATCATGATGTCGCGGTACTGACCCCCCTCCGTGGCGACCACGCGACCGGGAGCCGGGGTCTGCTGCGCCAGGACGGTCTCGGCGCCCGAGCCGCCGACGACCAGGCACGTCAGGGCGACTGCTGCGACGGTCTCGAGCCTCATGATGCGTCCTCCTTGCGTGTAAGCACCAGGCGCCATTCCGAGCCGCCCACTTCCTCGACCGCCGTGTCGAAGCCGAGGCGGGCGGCCTGCGTGGGGATCGTGTCCAGCGCGGGCGCGTGATCCGTGACGACCTCCAACATACGTTCGCCCTCCTCGAGCTTCTTGAGGGCGCTCACCGTCCGCATCATCGGATAGGGGCAGATCTCGCCCCGCACGTCCAGCGTCTTGCTCATGTCTATCCTGCTCGAATGGCCCTGATCACGGGATTCTACGGATGATCATGGTGCCCAACCAGGCCCCCACGCCGAGGAAGACCGCGAACACCCAGCCGTTGACGGCCAGGGACGGGATCGACGAGAAGAACGCCCCGATCGTGCACCCCAGAGCGATACCCGCCCCGTAGCCCATGAGTGCCCCGCCGCCCAGGGACTGAGCATAGCGGACCCGCTGCGCCGGGAGCCGAACCTTGAACTCCCCCGCGCCGAGCGCGGCGGCGAAGGAGCCGACCCACATACCCAGGACCATGAACGTCATGTGGTTGAACGGCGACCCGTCGCCGAAGACGATCACGCACCCCGGGAGCTCGGCCGCCGCGGCGGGGAGGGGCGGTGGGGCGGCGCCGAAGAGACCGGCCAACCCGGCGGACCAGCGCCCGACCTCGCCCGTGAACCCCCAGGGCTCCTGTGCGGTGAAGAGGAGGACGTTGAGCCCGCCCAACACCGCTCCCGTGATCGCGACGGGCCAGCCGCGCACGAAGACTTTGCGACCCAGGGCCCTCAGCTCGTCGCCCACGCTCTCCGGGGTCTCGTCGGCCGGCCGGGCCGGGGGCAGGACCATGCCGGCGCGGTGCTCGACCCAGAGCACGCCGATGAATACGGCGGCGAGGCCCAGCAGCGTCAGCGCGAGCGCGCCCGAGTGCCCGAGCGAGACCGGGAACCAGACGCGCGGGCCGGCCGACATCGTGGCCTCCCACCACCAATTCCACGTGTAGCTCGAGAGCAGGAGCCCGCCCATCAGGCCGGCGAACGCGACCCAGGACGCGACGTACCCCTCGCCCATCCGGTACAGGCTCCCCGACACACACCCGCCGGCGAGCACCATGCCGGTGCCGAAGAGCACACCACCGAGCGCGGTGTGCACGCCCACGGGCAGCACGTTCGCGGTGGGAGGCAGGAAGCCCATGTCCACGAACGGTACCTGGCGGGCCATGACGACCGCGAAGCCGCCCGACGCGACCGCGAGGCCGAGCAGCACGCCCTTCATGTTGCGCCCGTGGCCGAGCAGGAAGAGGTCGCGGAACGCCGACGCGAAGCAGAAGCGTCCGCGCTGGAGCGCGAACCCGAACGCGAGACCGAACGCCCAGAACCGCGCCCACTGCCCGTCGACCCGGAGGACCGCCAGCAGCACCAGCGCCGCGAGCCCCCAGGTGGCAGCCGCGCGGAGTGCGTCCCGCGACGGCGCGCCCGCACCGGGACCGAGCGGGCTCGCCCGGACCCCGGCCGCCTCAGCCACCCCCTTCCTCCGTCTCCATCGACCACTCCTGCCAGGATCCGTCGTAGAGGCGCACCCGCGGGAACCCCGCGTTGCGCAGGGCGACATACGTGTGCGCGGCCCGCATGCCCGACCTGCAGTAGACCGTCACCTCGCGGGACGGCTCGACGCCGAGCGCGAGCCACTCGGCCCTGAGCTCCTCCGGGTCGCGCGAGAAGCCCCACGAGGCGACGGGCACGGCGTGGAACCAATCCCAGCAGATCGCCCCGGGCAAGTGCCCCCGGTCGAACTCCGCTTGGGTCCGCGTGTCGAGCAGGACCGCCTCACCCGCGGCGACGCGCTCGGCGATCCAGGTCCGCTCGGCGGAGACCTCGGCTCCGGCGCCCGCCGCGGCGGCCTCGAAGTGTCCGGGCGTGATCGCCTCCTCGCCTTCGGCGACCGGTCCCCCCTCCGCCGTCCAGCGGTCCCAGCCTCCGTCGAGCAGGGCGACCTCGTCGTGGCCGTAACGGTGGAGCGCCCACACCAGCCGCGCGGCAGCCAGGCCCCACTGGTCGTCGTAGGCGACGACGGCGTCGCCGTTGGAGACGCCGCACCGGGCCATGAGCGCGCTGAATGCGTCGGGCGGGAGCAGCACGTTCTCCAAGCCGCCCGCGCGCGACCCGAGGTCGGCCAGACTCAGCTGGGTCGCGCTGGGGACGTGCCCGCTCGCGTACGCATCAGCCTCACGCAGATCGACGAGGCGGAGGCCGGATCGGCCGAGCCGCTCCCGGACCCACGACGGCTCGACGAGGAGGCCCGGGAGGTCAGGAGGCGTGGGTGGAGTCACGCCCAATTCTGCCTTCCCGCCCCCCAGGGCAGCAATCGCCGGGTCTTAGCGCCCTTCGGCGTCCATCCTCTCGCTCCAAGCAGCCCGGGCCGCCTCCTTGGCGAGCGCGGACTTCTCCTTCGCACTGACCTTCGGGACCTTCGCCCTCGCAGCTCGTCCGGTCCCGAGGGACGTCGCGGCGGGCGATGCGGTCTTGGGCGCTTTGTCCTCGGCGGCGGCTTTCTCGGTGCCCCGCTTCACCTTCTTCTTGTTCTTCTTCGTTTTCTTAGCCATGACGAAAGATAACGGGTCACCGGGAGGGTGGCCGAACCGACTCGCCGTAGCGCCTCAGCGAACGACATCCATGAGGACGTCGTGGATCACGTTGGTGGCGACTTCGACCAGGAACACGTCGAGCCCCACCTCCACGAGCGCGTACCCGTCTCTGAGCCGGACACGCGAAGCCAACTCGGGTGGCGCAACCTTCTTCGCGATTCCCGGAGGGAGCGGCTTACCCCGTGCCAGGTTGCGGCGGATTCCCGGCGGAAGCGATTGCGCGTCAGCCACCGGATGAGCCGCGTAGTAACTCTGGATCTGGGCCCGCATGTCGGCGGTCAGCGTCACGTCGACGCCCAACAGCGTCGTAGTGGCTTCGACGTGACCACCGCCGCCATTTCCGTGTCCGTTTCCGTTTCCGTTGCCCCGTCCGTTGCCCCGTCCCTGAGCCTGAACGGCCATCGGGATGGAGCAGACCAAGCCCAGGAGCAGGAACGTCCTCGTGAGGGTCTTTCGGTGCTTCGTCTTCATGGGTGGGCCTCGCTCGGTGGCTGTGGCATATGACCGGGATCCCCGCATCCGTGTCCCGGAAGGGCAACTCTTTTCCCGACGCTCGCGCCGGACATCTTGTCCGGAAGGCCTGGCGCGAGTCTGCAAAGTGGCTGCGGTACGGGACGTCACCGGGGTAAGGGTCCGATCGCCGACGTGTCCCTCGCCCCCGGGAAGGTGCAGGAGTCGTGCCTGGTCGGTCCTGTGCGCACCGGGCATTATGTTCGCCTCATGCCCGACGACACCGTCCGCATCGACGCCGTTGGAGAGCCCGACGAGGAGGAAGCGCTCGTCCGCTCCACGCTCGCCGCCGATTACGAGATCGTCGAGGAGCTGGGACGCGGCGGGATGGCCGTAGTCTACCGGGCTCACGAGCGGTCCCTGGAGCGCGAGGTGGCGATCAAGGTGCTGCCCCTCGCGCGCACCTTCGACGCGGAGCTCGTCGCGCGATTCCAGCGGGAGGCGCGGCTGTCCGCC
>JBFGFY010000159.1:0-7734 GCA_041579355.1 Longimicrobiales bacterium
CGTTCCGAAGTGGCATCGGACAAGACGCGGGGAGCGGCGGGGGGAGTCCGCTAGAACGGAGGAACGGCTCCCACCCCTCGGGGGCCGCCAGATCAGTCCGGCAGGCCCGGCTCCGTCATGGACCGCACGTCGAGCGCCTGGTCCACCTGGTCCTCCGGCAGGAGCTTCTTCTCGACGACGACCTGACGCACGCTCACGCCCCGCTTCGCGGCCTCCTTCGCCACCTCGGCCGCCTTGTCGTAGCCGATGTAGGGGTTGAGCGCCGTAGCGATCGAGGGATTGAGCTCGAGCAGTTCCTTGGCCCTCGCCTCGTTGGCCTCGATGCCTACGATGCACCGTTCCGTGAGCTCCCGCGCCACGTTGGCCAGCAAGGTGATCGACTCCATGAGCGCGTGCGCGAGCACAGGCATCATCACGTTGAGCTCGAAGTTTCCGCGGCTGCCGGCGACGGTCACCGCGGTGTGGTTCCCCATCACACGCGCGCACACCATCATCGCCGCCTCCGCCATGACCGGATTCACCTTCCCCGGCATGATCGACGAGCCGGGCTGCACTGCTGGAAGGCGGATCTCGGCGAGCCCGGAGCTCGGACCCGAGCCGAGCCACCTGATGTCGTCGGCGATCTTCATGAGGCTCGTCGCGACCGTGTTGAGCGCTCCGGACACCATGACCGCCGCGTCCTTGGCCCCCTGAGCCTCGAAGTGGTCGTCCGCCTCGCGGAACTCGATCGAAGTCGCAGCGGAGATCCGAGCGATCGCTTTCGCCGCGAACTCGGGATCGGTGTTGATGCCCGTGCCGGTCGCGGTGCCTCCGAGCGCCAGCTCCTCGAGCTCGGTCGCCGTCTTGATCACACGGCCGATGCCCTTCTCCACTTGCGCGGCGTATCCGGCGAACTCCTGTCCGAGACGCACAGGTGTCGCGTCCATGAGATGCGTGCGCCCCGACTTCATCACTTTGTCGAACTTCTTGCCCTTGGCAGCCAAGGCGCCGCGGAGACGCTCGAGCTCGGGGATCAGCTCGCGCTCGATCGCGACCCGTGCGGCTACGTGGATCGCCGTGGGGATCACGTCGTTCGAGGACTGCCCGAAGTTCACGTGGTCGTTCGGGTGGACGCCCCCCTCTGCGTCCAGCAGCTGCGTGGCACGCCTCGCGATCACCTCGTTCGCATTCATGTTCGTCGAGGTGCCCGAGCCCGTCTGGTAGATGTCGAGCACGAACTGGTCGTCCCACCGCCCCTCGGCCACCTCGCCGGCCGCTCCCGCGATTGCCTCCGCGATCCCGGCCTCGACGTGCCCCAGCTCCGCGTTCGTCTCCGCCGCTGCCTTCTTGATGAGGCCGAGCGCCTGGATGAACCGTCGCCCGAATCGCTGGCCGCTGATAGGGAAGTTCTCGACGGCCCGCTGTGTCTGGGGCCCGTAGAGCGCGTCTTCCGGCACCTTCATCTCACCGAGAGAGTCCTTCTCGATCCGAAATCCGTCGGCCATCCGGCATCTCCTGAGGGCCCGGTCGGCGCGGGCACGTGTGCGTCTCGTCGAGCCAGGAATCTACCGGACGCCGAGGGGCCGTGAAGGCTTCGGCGCCCGCTCAGCGCCCCAGGAGCGCCCACGACTGATAGGAAGCGAAGAGCGAGCAGTCGGGGGCGCGCACCTGGATCAGGCCGCCCAGCTGGATCCCCCCCGCGACCGGGTCGAACCAGCCGCCCAGCTCTCCTGGGTGGTCCGGGCACGGTGGGTTGCTGAGCGTCAGCGCGAGCGACGGGCGGGCGCCCGGGAAGATCGTCCCCGTGAAGGTCCCCTCGCCCACGATGGTCGCCACCTGGTTTCCGCGCGTGACTCTCCCCCGCAGGAAGTACGCCCCGCTCACCCTCCCCTGGTCTTCCTGGACCGTGAGATCCATGAGCGCGTCGAGCGTCCCCTCGTCACCCACCCCGTCGAGCGGGCCCGTATAGAAGCCGCTCATGGGAAACGCCGTGGAGGGTTCCGCAGGCGCGTTCCCGCACGCGGTGGCGAGCAAGCCTGCGAGCAGGAGCGCCGTCCGCATCGCTTCATCCCTTCTTCGGCTGGCTGGGACGCATCTCGATACGACTGACGTGCGCGCCCTTCGGATAGTCCAAGAGCTGCATGACGGTGAGCGCGCAGTCGTCGGCCTCGAGCGGCCAGGACCGCTCGGCGCTCTGCTCCTTGCCACGGAAGTACGTGTTCACGCTTCCCGGCATGATGACCGAGACACGGACGTCGTCGTAGCGGACGTCGAGCATCATCGCCTCCGTGAGCCCCACGAGGCCGGCCTTGGCCGCGTTGTAGCCCGTTCCTCCCGCGAAGAAGTTCCGGCCCGCGAGCGAGCCGATGTTGATGATGAAGCCGTCGCCGGTCGCGCTCAGGTGCGGAAGCGCGGCCTTCGAGCAGTAGAAGACTCCGCCGAGGTTCACGTCGATCTGCCGGCGCCACTCCTCCACGGTCATGTCGGCGATCGACTTGAAGATGCCGAAGCCGGCATTGTTCACGAGAACGTCCAGCCGGCCGAGGCGCTCGACGGCCTGGTCGACGAGGCGCTGGCAGGCGACGGGATCCGCGACGTCGCAGGGAATCCCGATCGCGCGGTCTCCGAGGCGCGCCGCGACGTCCTGGACCTCCGACTCGGTGCGCGCGCTGATGACCACGGCGGCGCCCTCGTTGATCATACGCTCGGCGATCGCCAGCCCGATCCCCTTGGTGCTCCCGGTGACGACGGCCACCTTGCCCGTCAGATTCGGCATCTCTCCACGTCCCTGCTCAGGCCTCGTCGAAACGAGCCTGGAGTTTGCTCATGAGCGACCGGACACCGCAACGAGTGGCCCTCGTGACCGGGGGAGCCGTGCGGCTCGGCCGCGCCCTGAGCCTCGGCCTGGCGGGCGCCGGGTACGACCTTCTCGTGACGTACCGGTCCTCGGGCCGGGAGGCCGAGGAGGTGGCCGGCCGGGTGCGCGCCGCGGGGCGCCGCTGCGAAGTCCTGGCGGCCGACCTCGCGGAGCCCGAGGCGGCCGAGGAGGTGGTCGCCGCGGTGGAGGGGGCCTACGGACGGCTCGACCTCCTGGTCAATTCGGCAGCGAGCTTCGAGGCGGCCCCGCTCCTGGAGGTCGACGCGGCCCGCTGGGACGCGGTGATGGCGCTCAACCTGCGCGCCCCACACCTCCTGGTGCGGGCCGCCGCTCCGCTGCTGCGGCGGGCCCGGGGCTCGGTCGTGAACCTGGTCGACCTCTCGGCGCTCCAGCCGTGGATCGAGCGTCCCCATCACGCCGTCTCGAAGGCCGGGCTGCTCCATCTGACGAAGGTGCAGGCACGCGCGCTCGCCCCCGAAATCCGGGTGAACGCCGTGGCTCCGGGAGCCGTCCTACCGCCCGACGACCTCACCGACGAAGCGCGGCAGCGGCTCGCAGAAGTGACGCCGCTCGGTCGACTCGGGACGCCGGACGACGTGGTCGCCGCGGTGCTCTACCTGGCGGGGGCGGACTTCGTCACGGGAGAGGTGCTCGTCGTCGACGGGGGGCGGCTGATGGGCGCGAAGCCGAGAGGCTGAACGGGTGCCCGTAAGCCCGGGAAATGGCTATCGTTGGAGCCGTTTTCCTTCGAGGGATGGTCATGACGCAACTGGGCACCGCGGAGCACCCGCTCCGTGTCGCGATCGTAGGCTCGGGCCCCGCCGGCTTCTACGCCGCCGAGCATCTCTTCAAGAAGGGTGACGTCGAGGTACGCGTTGACATGTTCGATCGGCTGCCGACGCCCTTCGGGCTGGTCCGGTTCGGCGTCGCCCCCGATCACCAGAAGATCAAGAGCGTGACCAGGGTCTTCCACCGCATTGCCCAGCACGAGGGCTTCCGCTTCTACGGGAACGTCGAGATCGGCACGGACCTCACGCTGGAGGATCTGCGGCACCATTACCACCAGATCTGCTTCGCGACCGGCGCGCAGACCGACCGCCGCATGGAGATTCCGGGAGAAGACCTACCGCGGAGCCACGCGGCGACCGAGTTCGTCGCCTGGTTCAACGGGCACCCGGACTACCGCGACTACGAGTTCGATCTCACGGCCGAGCGCGTCGCCGTGGTGGGCGTCGGCAACGTCGCGGTGGACGTCGCCCGCATCCTCTGCCGGACGCCCGAGGAGCTCGCACGCACCGACATCGCCGACCACGCCCTCGAGGCCCTGAGCCAGAGCAAGGTCCGTGAGGTCTACATGCTCGGGCGACGGGGCCCGGCGCAGGCCGCCTTCACGAACCCCGAGGTGCGCGAGCTCGGCGAGCTCGAGGGCGCCGACATCCACGTGCCGCGCGAGGAGGCCGAGCTCGACCCGCTGAGCCGCAAGGAGATCGAGAGCTCCGAAGACGAGTCGACGCGGAAGAAGGTCGAGATCATCCAGGACTTCGCCGGCCGCGAGCGCACCGGCAAGCCGCGCCTCCTCACGCTCCGCTTCCTCGTCTCCCCGACCGAGCTCATCGCCGGCGAGGACGGAGGTGTGCGGGCCATGCGGCTCGTGCGCAACGAGCTCGTCGAGGAGAAGGACCGCCTCGGCTGCCGAGCGACGGAAGACACGGAGCAGCTGCCGGTCGACCTCGTCTTCCGCTCCGTCGGGTACCGTGGCGTCCCCATCCAGGGCGTCCCATTCCACGAGCGCTGGGGGCTGATCCCCAACGAGCTCGGACGGGTGACCGACCCGGAGAGCCGCGGGCCGGTCCCGGGCCTATACGTGAGTGGTTGGATCAAGCGCGGCCCCAGTGGCGTGATCGGCACGAACAAGAAGGACGGGGCGGAGACCGCAGCCGCGATGCTCGAGGACGCCGCTAGCGGCTCCCTGCTCGGGCCCGATCGGCCCGATCCGTCGGCGATCGACGCGCTGGTCCGCGAGCGCCAGCCCGACTGCGTCACCTACCAGGACTGGACGCGCGTGGACGAGGTCGAGTGCGCCCGCGGTGAGGAGGGCGGTCGCCCCCGTGTGAAGATCGTGTCGCGCGCCGAGGTTCTGGAGGTGGTGAGGGGCTGAGGCGGGCCCGGGCGGTATCGTGCCGGCCCGCCATCACGACGGTCCGTCCGACTCCGGCGTGGTCCATCCCTTGACGTGCCGGTCCACCGCGTCCATGACGGGCCGGAACGTCAGCGCTGCGACCACACCGGCGAAAATGGTACCGAAGCGGGACTCCAGGCCCAGAGCGCCGGGAACCAGCTCGGCGAGTGTCGTCTCGACCGTGAGGAAGACCACTACGAAGAGTCCCCCCGCCGCGCCGTAGACGGTGGACCGGCGCAGGACCATTCCTGCGTCGAAAGCGCCGGTATAGAAGAGCGCCATCGCGAAGCACGCCACCACGGCCACGCCCTTGACCACATCGATCCACGTGGACCAGAAGAGCACGTCCATGCGGACGACCCCGAGCTCGTCCACGGCCACGAGCGCTGCGAGGAGGGCGTTGCCAGCGAGGAACACGACGACTCCCTCGAGAATCCAGAAGATCTTCCTGCGGCCCTCCAGGTCCCCGGTGCGAAATCCCGCGAGTAGATAGCTCGAAGCCACCAGCGCGGCGCCGGACACGACGACCAACACCGGGAGCCGGCTCTCGAACAAGTTGAAGGCCCCCGCCTCGGCCACGGCGACGGCGGGAAACAACAGGCCGGGCCGGAGCAGGGCCTTCATCACCGGTCGGAGAGTCATTCGGAGCCACGCCCGCTCGGTCAACGCCCGCACCTCGGCCACACCCACCGGTCTAGGCCAGAGCTGCGTGAAGCGGATGCCGGTCGCGTTCATCAGCCCGGCGACGATCGACATGGGCAGCAGCGTAGCGTCGTTCGCCAGCACCGAAGCCTGGAACTGGATGATGGCCGAGGTGAGTCCCAGCCATAGCCCGGCCATCAGGATCGCGGTGGAGTTCGCGATCCTCCACACGACCGCGAGAGCCAGCAGAGCGAATCCGCCGCCCCAGACGATTGTGTTCGCCACGCGGGAGGGCCCGAGAGACGGGTCCAGCGTTTCCACGAACGTCCCCGTGCTCCAGACCGCCCCGGGCTGCAGGAGGTTCAGAACCGTCAGGGACAGCCCGGCCAGGCCGGCAAGCGCAGCAGCGAGTCGCAATGGAGCCATCGGCCACCCTGCGGTGCGGTGGAGGCGCTCGGAGGGCCCTGCCTCCTCCTCCTTGCGCGGTGCGTCGCCGGGGAAAGTACGGTCCCGACGTCCCCGCGGCTCCTGGCCGCCGGGAACACTCCCCGGCGGGCCGTAGTACCTGGTGCGGACGGCTTCGGGTGTGGCCGCGCCCCCTGCGCTCGCTTCCGTGAAAGCATCCGCCTTCGCCCTTCTCGCAGTCGGAGTCCTCCACCCGCTGGCCGCGCCCGCGTCGACGTGTGCGCAGCAGCCGCCCGGCTCGCCGTCGCTCACGCTCAACCTCGGCACGTCCATGCCTGGGCCGGCCGACCAGCTCGCCTGGACCGCGGGGTCCATGCAGCGCTTGCTGGCCCGCCAGGACTATCCGAGCCTGCTCTTCGTCTCGGCCCTCGGGAAGACCTTGGAGACCGAAGGGGAGAAGGCGCTCGACGGGCTCGATCCCGTCGTGGGCGCGCTCACCGCCCGTCCGACCCGCGGGGCTTCGGCCACGGGCAGCCGCTTCGCCTCGTCCCTGTCGGGCGGGGCCGATCCGGTCGGGGCGTGCCGCGCCGAGACCGACCCGAGCCGTGGGACGATCTGCGCCATGGAGCGGCTCGTGCCCCTCGCTCCCCCGGCGCTCGGTCGTGAGCTCACCGAGGAAGGGGTGCGTCTTCTCGGCCTCTACGCCGCCGCTCCGGCGCAGGCGAGGGGGGCGAGCCTGGGCGCCGCGGCCTCGGCGCTCTCCCCCGCACCCTTCGACCCGCTCCAGTCGTTCGCCGAAGGCGCGCTGGGGAGCGTCTGGCAGGCGCGCAGCCGCGCCGCCGGCGAGCCCTCCTCCCTGGCCCCACGAATGGACGGCCTGCTCTCGGGTGTGCTCGGGTTCTCGCCCTCCGACGGGGCGGAGAGCGTAATGGTGCGCTCGCCCGAGCTGCGACGTCTCCTCGCGGCGCACCCCACCGTGTCGGCCCCGCTGGGCTTCCGTACGGGTGGCACCCCATTGGGCGGCCTGTCCACGGCCCCCGCCGCGGGGCTCGACGGGGTGATGACCGGATACCACGGCTTCCTGAGCGGCGTTGCGGCGAGCCTGGGCTCGACGCCCGACGTGTCGAGCGCGTCCGAGTGGGCCGCCGGGCGGTCGTTCGTCTACCTGGCGGCCCGCTCGGCCGAGCTATCGGGCGCCGACCGCGGCGTATCCGACCGAATCCGCAGCTTGGGCGCGGCCGCCGTCGACCTCCAACGAGGTACGGCGGACTTCCCGGGGCAGGTGATGAGTCGCGGACGAGACCTCGCGATTGCTGCGCTGACCGGCAACGTGCTCGGGTTCGCCACGCGCATCACGTCGTTCTTCCAGGGCTCGTCGGGCGGGTTCGGCCCAGGCGCAGCCGACGAGCTGAGGACCCTCCGGGAGGGGGTGCAGCGCCTGGGTCGGGATGTCGGTGCGGGATTCGCGGGGGTCGACAGCCGCTTCGACGAGCTGTTCAGCGTCCTGGACGGGCGCTTCGCGCACCTCGAGGGGCTGGTCGCGACCTCGGGGCGCGACGTGCGCGCGGAAATCGCGGCGGTGCATCTCGACGTGCTGGCCCTCGGTGCCAGACTCGACCGCATGGACGAGGACCTGCGGTCGTACATGCAG
>JBFGFY010000160.1:0-7726 GCA_041579355.1 Longimicrobiales bacterium
AGGATGAGGCGTGATCGGCGTGTAGGCACCGAAGCGGGAGGCGAAGCCGCCCCGCTCGTGGCAGTTGACGCAGGACGCCTCACGCCACTCGTCTTCGGTGAGCGCGTGCGGAATCCGGGGCGGCGCCCCAGGATAGGCGCGTAAGCTCCGTGTTGATGCGAGCGTCCGTGGGCGTGCGTCCTCAGTCGCGGAAGCGCTTGGGGCGACGGCGAGCGCCTCGGGGCGCGTACGGAAGACGTCTGCCTCTTCCGCGATCGGAGCCCCCGGGGGCGAAACGGTCGGCGGAGTGGCATGGCGCACGCGTTCTCCGCCCCGGGTCAGCAGCGGTACGAGGAGCACCACGGCCAGCAGCATTACGGCTACCTGGGCGCCGATGCCCACGACGTTGCGCTGCGTTTCGCCTCGCATCGAGGTGTCAGGCCCGCTCGACGCGGACCGCGCACTTCTTGTAGTCGGGCTGCTTCGAGATCGGGCAATACGCGTCGAGGGTGAGCTCGTTGATCAGGAGGTCTTCGTCGAAGAAGGGCACGAAGACCTGACCGCGAGGAGGCTGCGCGCGGTAGTCGATCCTCGCCTCCAGCTCGAGGGCGCCCCGGCGGGTCACGAGCCTGACCCGGTCGCGGTTCCGAACGCCAAGCTCCTGTGCGTCTGTCCGGTTGATCTCGACGTAGGCGTTCGGAACGGCCCGATGGAGGGTCGGCACCCGACGCGTCATGGAGCCCGTGTGCCAGTGCTCCAGCACCCGGCCCGTGTTCAGCCAGAAGGGATACTCGTCATCGGGCACTTCGGGCGGGGGCTCGTACGGGCGCAGCCAGATCCACCCCCGATGATCGGGCTTTCCGTAGAAGTCGTGCGTGCCATACGCACGATCTGCCGCCGGGTCGTGCTCCGTGTTGTAGCGCCAGCGCGTCTCTCTGCCGTCGACGAAGGGCCATATCACCCCTGGCCTGGCCTTGAGCTCTTCGATCGGAGCCATCCGGTGCGCGGGCGTGTCGTGAAAGCGCGTGTACTCGCGCCAGATATCCTCGACATGCGTCTCGAAGCTCCACGGGAACTGCTCTTGGAACCCGAGCCGACGCGCGACCTCTATGATCTGCCACGTGTCGCTCATGGCCTCACCCGGCGGATCGACGTGCTGCGCGAAGTGCTGGGTGCGCCGTTCGGAGTTGCCGAACAGCCCCTCCTGCTCGAACCACATCGCCGCTGGGAGAATGACGTCGGCCACGTCCGTCGTCGGCGTCGGGTACACGTCCGACACGACGAGGAAGCGGCCCTCCTTCTCGGCACCCGCGCGGTAACGATTCAGGTGCGGCATGGTGACCATGGGATTGGTGACCTGGATCCACATGAAGCGGATGTCACCGCGGTCGAGCGCTCGGAACATGTCGACCGTGTGATACGTGGGCACCGGATCGATGCGCTCGTACGGCACGCCCCAGATCTCGGCAGCGAAGCGGCGGTCTGCTTCGTTGGCCACGACGCCCCGCGGGAGCTTGTGCGTGAGCGTGCCCACCTCACGGACGGTGCCGCACGCGCTCGGCTGCCCGGTCAAGGAAAACGGGCTGTTGCCGGGCGTCGCGATCTTACCCACGAGGAGGTGGATGTTGTAGACGAGGTTGTTGATCCAAGTCCCACGCGTGTGCTGGTTCATGCCCATGCACCAAAGCGACATGACCTTCCGAGCCGGATCCGCATAAAGCGACGCGAGCCAGCGGATGTCCGCTGCGGGTACGCCCGAGACCTCCGCTGCCGCCTCGGGCGTGTAGTTGTCCAGAAAGCGGACGTAGTCGTCCCAGGTGGCGTCGACGGCCTGGTCGTCGAAGCGGAAGCTATCCTCGAGGCCGTAGCCGATTCCCGTGCGCCCGCGCTTGAACGAGACATGGCGGCGCACGAAGTCCCGGTTCACCCACCCCTTCGCGACGATCTCGTGACAGATCGCGTTCGCGATCGCGAGGTCGGACTGTGGCGTGAAGAGCAGCGAGCGGTCCGCGGCGTAGCTCGTGCGAGTCGTCCGGGTCGCGAGGTCGATGATCATCCCCCGCGGCGCCTGCCGTCGCCGCTCGAGCATGCGCGAGAAGAGCACGGGATGCATCTCGGCCATGTTGTTGCCCCAGAGCACGAAGACATCCGCGTGGTCGATGTCCTCGTAGCAGCCCATGGGCTCGTCGAGCCCGAAAGAGGTCGTGAAGCCCGTGACGGCGCTCGCCATGCAAAGGCGCGCGTTCGCCTCGACGTTGTTCGTCCCGAGGCACCCCTTGAAGAGCTTGGACGCGACGTACCCGTCCGGAATCGTCCACTGGCCCGAACCGTAGATCGCGACGGAGTCTTTCCCGTATTCCTCCATCGTCTCGCGCAGCCGAGTCGCGACGAGATCGAGAGCCTCGCCCATCGACACCTCGACCAGGCGTCCGTTCCGACGGACGAGCGCCCGCGTGAGTCGGTCGCGTCCATAGAGGGCCTGCACGGAGTGGTACCCCTTTACGCAGGCCAGACCGCGGTTCACGGGTGACTCAGGATCCCCTCGCACGGCGACCGCCCTTCCCTCCTCGATCCCGACCAGCAAGCCGCAGCCGACGCCACAGAAACGACACGGGGTCTTCCGCCAATCCAAATCGCGCACGTCGTCGAGGTACCGACTGAGCTCGTCCCCGAACGCGGCGTCGGGCACCAGAGCGGCCGCGGCTCCCGCTGCGGAAGCCATCGCCAGCCGTTTGACGAACACGCGGCGGTCGAGCGGGCTCATGGGCGGCGGGCCTCTGGAGATGGAGAATTCGCCTTCACACCGGAGGCGAGCGGATCCGGGTCCTCCGTATCGGGGTCGATGTCCCCGAACGTGAGCAGGAGGCCTCGGACGCCCTCGAGCCCTTCGATACGGGCGCGCAGGGCCCGATCCGCGGCCTGGGTGTCGGTCTCGGTGACGAGCAGGAGCAGCTCGCCCGTCCGGGCCGCCACGACGTCACAGCCGCCCATGGCGCCGAGTTCGGCGACGACGGCGGCCATGGCACCCTCCCGGGGAGTCACCAGGTAGCTGCAAACGGGCATGGCAGACGGGGCACGGGGGCGCGATTCCGTCTACGGTACGACCTGCGGGTGGTGGCGGTTGTCGGGCGCTGGGCGCTGAATCGCGTGGGGAGAATCCCGACCGCGTCAGAATGCCGCGCTGAGCATGAGGTAGAGCCAAGACAGGTCTTCGGAGAGCCGGCCGATCTCCCCGAGTGGGGGCGCCTGAAACACGTAGCTGAAGCCTGCCGAGGCCGTGAGGTACTCGGAGATCGCGTGGGTCGCGGTGAGATCGACCTCTTCCCCGAAGCGGGCTCCGGTCAGCGAGCGCCTCTCGGCCGCGCGGAAGGCGTGGGCCTCGGCCCCCAGGCTCAGGTCGTCCATCGGCCGCCACGACAGCTTGACCGCCACGTCCTGCAGCCCGGAGCCGCCCGTGTGGGACGGGATGTCCAGGAAGACGTCGGCCAAGCCATAGAAGCGGTGGTTGGTCGCGTAGAGCGTATGGAACACCTCGCTCCTCGGGGTCGAGGGGTCGTCACCCGACACGTAGTCGTACCAGAGCGTGACTCCGAAGCGGTCGGCGGAGAACGCCCGGCCCAGCCGCGCACCGACCAGGAAGGCGGAGACGTCCGCCGCGCCGCGGCTCCCCGTCTGGAAGGTCCCCTCCAGCCGGCCCGCCAGGCCTCCGGGCGCCTGAAAGAGCCAGCGAGCACCGAGCGTGTGCTGACCGGAGGCAACGGCGCCCTCGGTGCGGTCATACAGCCAGTACATGTCGAGGCTCCCGGGCACGACCTCCGAAAGGGTACCGTAGGCACCGTAGAGCTCGATGTCCGCCGAGGCGGTGGGCGCGCTTTCGTCCGCGATCCTGTAGGCGACCAGCGCCGCATCCACGACGCCGTGTCGCACGTCGAGCCGCACCCCGTCGAAGCTCTGGCCCTGCTGGGTCCAGTTCACGGTGCCGACGAGCCGCTCGCCCCCGAAGGTCACTTCCATGCGCCCGACCGTCACGCCGACCCCGTCGAGCCAGTCGTTACGGTACCGGAAGTATCCCTGATGGAGGTCGAGGTTGTCCGCCCGGTAGTCGAGGAGCGGGCTGCTCTCCTCACCCCAGAGCCGGACGTCCTGGATCTGCGCGAAGATCGTCAGGCTCTCGTCGAGTACGGCGGCGAGCCCGAGCCGCACGCGCATCGATGTGAACTCGTCCACGCCTCCTGAACCGGCAGGATTCCTCAGCTCGTAGCGGGGGCGGACCTCCGCGCCGAGCCGGGTCTGCTGAGCGGAGGCCGGTGCGGCGAGAATCGCGAGCGCGGTCCCCGTAGCGATGATCCACGACACTCTCGGGACGATGGGGCCTTCCTCCGTTGCGGCGCTTCGCTGGTCGCGACGCAACGCGCGTCGGACTCAAGAAGCCTGCGCGGTCGGCGCGGCTCGGGCAGTCGGGAGCGCGACGACGACGGCGTGGGGGAAAACCCCCGCCAGGAAGGGCTGACGGATGCCCTAGGTAGACCTCCCGACCCTCACTCCGCCGCGAGCGCCTCCACGGGATCGGTGCGCGTGGCCCGCACAGCGGGAATCGCGGCGGCGGCGAACGCCGAGGCCCCGAGCAGGACTACGACGCCCACGAGCGTGAGCGGGTCGAGCGGGCTCACCTCGTAGAGGAGCCCGCGAATGACCGAGCCAGCCAGCACGGACCCGATCACGCCCAGGACGCCCCCGGCGAGCACGTACGCCGCGGTCTGCCCCACGACGAGGCGGAAGGTGCGCGACGCGTCCGCGCCGAGGGCCATCCTGAGCCCGATCTCCCCCGTCCGCTGGGTGACGGCGTAGGAGATCACGCCGTAGATGCCGACGGTCGCGAGCACCAAAGCGCAGAAGGCGAATCCCAGGAGCAGCACCACGTTGAAGCGCGGCCGCGCGAGCGAGGAGGACACGACCTCGTCCATGGTCGCGAAGCGCGTGAGCGGGATTCCCTTCGCGAGACGCGTGACCTCCGCGCGCACCATCGCAACGACATCGGGTGTCGCCTCCCTAACGGCGACGACCACGTGCATGTCGCGCGTGGGGAAGTTCTCGAACGCCACGAACACCTCCGGCGCTGCCGCCGCGTCGAGGCCGTCGTGCCGAACGTCGGCCACGATCCCCACGACCTCGATGGTTCCCGCCATGGGCACGCCGAGGATCTGGCCGAGCGGGTCGTCGCCGGGGAAGAGAAGGCGCTCCGCGCTCTCGTTGAGCACCATCACGGGGCGGCCCTGCTCGCGGTCGAACCGGTCGAGCAGACGGCCGCGCAGGAGTGGGATCCCCATCGTCTCGAAGTAGCCGGGGACGACCGCCCTGTACGCGGCCCTCGGCTGCTCGGCGATGCTCGGGGCCTCCCGGCCGAGCACACGGATCGGTAGGTCGAAGTCCGTGCCGACCGGGCTCATGGGAAGCGCGGAGACCGCGCCCGCCGCCTCGACGCCCGGCAGCGCGGCGAGGCCGTCCACGAGACTGTTCCAGTACTCTATCTGGCTGCCCCGGTCCGGGAACCAGCTCTCGGGCGGCGCGATCGCAACCGTCACGATCCCCTCCGTGCGAAAGCCGGGATCGACGGCGAGGAGCTGTGAGAAGCTCCGGATCATGACCCCGGCGCTCAGCAGGAGCACGAGCGCGAGCGCGACCTGCCCGGCGACCATCGCGTTGAGCATGCGCCTCGCCAGGCGCCCGCCGGACCGGCCGCGCCCCGTGTCCTGGAGGACTTCGAGCAGACGCGGCCGCATGGCTCGGAGCGCGGGGTAGAGCCCGAATACGACGCCGGCGGCGACGGCGACGAGCGCCGCGAACGCGAGCACGGAGCCGTCGACACCCACCTCCTCCACGCGTGGAAGGTCGGGCGGCAGCACGCGTCGGAGCAGGGCGACGCCACCGACCGCGAGCGCGAGCCCCACCAGGCCTCCGCCCAGCGCGAGCGCGAGGCTCTCGGCGAGCGAGCGGCGCAGCAGGCTCACCCGCCCCGCCCCGAGCGTCGCGCGGATCGCGAACTCGCGCTGGCCCACCGATGCTCGCGCGAGCACGAGGTTGGCGACGTTCACGCACCCGATCAGGAGCACGAGCGCGGCCGCCCCGGCGAGCACGGCGACGAGCGTACGCACATCGCCCACGACCTGCTCGAGCGCCGGCGTCACCACGGCGCCCCAGCCGCGGTTCGTTTCCGGGTGCTCCTCGGCGATGCCCGCCGAGATCGCGTCGAGCTCGGAGCGCGCGCGCGCGAGCGAAGCCTCCTCCCCAAGGCGGCCCACGACGTTGTAGACCCGCATCGCGCGCACGTCGAAGAGCCGCGCGTTGATCGCGAGCGGGATCCACACCTGAACGTCGTCCGAGCCGGGCGGGAACTCGAAGCCCGCCGGCATCACGCCGACCACCTCGAATGGCGTCTTGTCGAGGTAAACCGTCGTGCCGAGCACACCGTCCTCGCCGCCCAGACGCTCCCTCCAGAACGCGTTGGAGACGAGCATGACGCGGTCGTTCCCGGGCGTAGCCTCCTCCTCGCGGAAGGGACGGCCGAGCGCGGGGCGGACCGCGACGACGTCGAGGACCGAGGGCGAGATGCGTGCCGCGCTGATCTGCTCCGGCTCCTGCGACGTGCTTCCGATGAACGACGCGACATTGTAGGCGCCGATGGACTCGAACGAGCCGGCCCGCTCGGCCCAATCCCGGTACGTGCCGGCCGAGACCTGCTCCTGCGAGACATCGAGCTGCAGGTTCGACTCCCAGAGCGTCATGACGCGCTCGGGGTCCGCATACGGCAAGGGCTCGAGGAGGACCGCGTTCACGACACTGTAGATGGCCGTGTTGATGCCGATGCCGACGGCGAGCGTACCGATCACTACGGCGGTGAAGCCCGGGCTACGGCCCAGCGAGCGGAGCGCCAACCGGACGTCGGACATCGGGCGTTCCTCCGACTCCGCTAGAAAACCGCGAGCGGGTTCAGCGGCGACCCCATCCCCATCTCGATCCGTAGCGGGGCGGTCGTGAACAAGAACTCGTAGCGGCCGAGC
This sequence comes from Longimicrobiales bacterium, assembly GCA_041579355.1. Classification (GTDB taxonomy): domain Bacteria; phylum Gemmatimonadota; class Gemmatimonadetes; order Longimicrobiales; family Gaopeijiaceae; genus UBA2982. The sequence continues at coordinate 7,038 of JBFGFY010000160.1, forward strand.
TCGCGCGCGACCTCCGCGAGGCGCTCGAAGTCGAGGTTGTCGAAGATGCTCACGCCGAGAGAGACGAGCGCCAGGCGGTGCAGCGGCAGCCGCTCCTCATCCGCGAACTCGTGCGGGTACGCGTCGTTCCACATGTCGTGGCCTATGAAGGCGACGCCGCGCTCCTTCAGGAAGTAGGCGACGTCGGCGTGGTAGCCGGCCACGCCCTCCGATGTGGGCCACGGACCCAGCGCGGCGCGCCTTTTCCAGCGCCCCGTGTAGAGCAGGATGACGTCGCCGGGCTCCACACGCACACCCTGGATCTCCTCGAGCCGCACGAGGTCGGACGCGTGGATCGCGCGGCCCGGCTCGACCCATCCCTCGGGCGTCGCGAAGCCGGGCAGGAGCGTGGCGTCGAAGAGAATGCCGCGCGTGACGATTCCCTCACGATGCGCGTGGATGCTCCCCCGGGGGCAGCCGCCCGCCTCCTGGATCTCCTCCATGCGCACGCCGTTGTACCCGACCCCGTCGACCATGATGTGGCAGTCGAGCGCGTCGAGGTGGCTGTGAACGGTGCCGTGGTAGGTGCCCGTGTATTGATAGCGGTCCGATGCGCCGGTCGGGCTCACCGCGACGACCTGCCGGTCGAGCACGACATTGCCGTCGACGCCAGGCTCCTGGATGATGTCGTGCGCGAGCGAGACCGTGAT
>JBFGFY010000161.1:0-7713 GCA_041579355.1 Longimicrobiales bacterium
GACCAGGTAGAGCGTATCCTGCTCATCCGCCGCGGGGTGGTCGAGAGGCGTGTTGAGCGCCTCGAAGTTGTACCACTCCGTGTCGGCCTCCGGGCCACGCGCGCGGGTGAACCCCAGCCCCCTGAAGATCTCCCAGATCTCCTCGATCGCCTGTGTCACCGGATGGAGCCCGCCCCGCCAAGGAGCCCGCGAAGGAAGCGTGAGATCGTGCGCAGCACGGGCGGCGGGGGCACGCAAAGCCGCGCTCCGCTCCTCGATCGCCGCGCCCACCACGCCCTTCACGCGGTTCGCCTCCTGGCCGACCGCGGGCCGCTCCTCGGGGTCGAGCGCCCCGAGCCCGCGCAGGATCGCCGAGATGCGGCCGTCGCTCCGGCCGAGGTACGTCACGCGGGCACGCTCGAGCGCACCTTCGTCGGTCGCTTCGCGAATCGCCGCGAGCGCCTCGGCCTCGAGGGCCTTCAACGTCTGGATCGGTTGGCTGTCCGTCATGAGGGGCCGAAAGCTACCACCTGGGGGAAAGGCTCACTACGCCAAGAAGAAAGGGCTCCACGGCGCAGCCGTAGAGCCCTTTTGGACCGAAGCCGGGAAGGCGCTCAGCCGGTCTTGCCGGCCAGACCCTCCTTGGCCCGGTCCACCACGGCGCTAAACGCCTCGGGGTTGCGCACGGCCAGGTCGGCGAGCGCCTTCCTGTCGAGCTCCACCCCGGCCTCCTTCAGGCCATTGATGAACTTCGAGTACGAGAGATCGTGCTCGCGGACCGCGGCGTTGATGCGCGCGATCCAGAGCTGCCGGAAGTTCCGCTTCTTCTTCTTGCGGTCGCGGTAGGCGTGCTCCCAGCCCTTCTCGACCGCGTCCTTGGCGACACGGAAGAGGTTCTTCCGGCCGCCGAAGTAGCCTTTGGCTTCCTTGAAGATCTTCTTTTTGCGCTTGTTCCGCGCTACGGCGGAGGTCGAACGAGGCATCGGTCTTCCTCCTCAGGAGCCGTAGGGCAGCATCTTGTTGAGCCGCTTCGCGTCGCCCTTGGCAACGAGATCCGGCTTGCGCAGGCGGCGCTTACGCTTCGTCGTCTTCTTCGTGAGGATGTGGCTCTTGTTCGCCCGCATCCTCTTCAGCTTCCCGGTGCCTGTCTTCTTCACGCGCTTCGCGGCACCGCGGTGGGTCTTCATTTTCGGCATATGAACGCTCCGTTCACCCTGGGGTCGGACCCCGGGGGCCCGGTGATTATTTCGATTTCAGCGGTGCGACGACCATGGACATGACACGACCTTCCATGTTCGGCTGCGACTCCACCTTCCCGATGTCCTGCAGATCCTCGGTCACGCGAGAGAGGACCTCGAGGCCGAGCTCGGGATGGGTGATCTGCCGCCCCCGGAACATCATGGTCAACTTCACCTTGTTCCCCTCGTCGAGGAACCGCCGGGCGTGGCCGACCTTGAACTCGTAGTCGTGCTCCTCGATGCCCGGCCGGAACTTCACCTCCTTGACCTTGATCGTGTGCTGCTTTTTCCGCGCTTCGCGGGCCGCCCGAGCGGCTTCGTACTTGTACTTCCCGTAGTCCATCATCTTGACGACGGGCGGTCGGGCTTCCGCTGCTACTTCGACCAGATCCATCCCACGATCTCTGGCCCGTTCCCGGGCTTCGTCGATGGAGACGATGCCGATCTGCTCGCCATCGTCCTGGATCAGCCGCACCGGACTGATCCTGATCTGCTCGTTGACGCGGACTCGTTTTTCGCTGATTGCCTCTATACCTCCTTCTGTGGGCGCGTGCGGGCGAGCCGGACGCCGGGGACCAAAAAGGCCCGAGGTGCGTTCACCCGGGGCCGCAACCGGAAGGCGCCCCACCCGTACGTCGGGGCTCTGCCTCCTGCGACCCTCAAGTCGGCTCCTCGGAGCCCTGAAGGTGGGACCGGGTTGTGCGGCCCGCTTCGTATTGTATGCCCCGCGCGTGGCGGGGCGAGGAAAAACATGCGGGGAGCGGCGTCCCAGGTCAACGGGCAGCGGGCCGGACCGCCCTGGGGGCGGGCGCCCCATGAAGGCGCTTCCAGGTGAAGCCGAGCCCCACGAGCAGGGTTACCGGAACCGCCACCAGGACCACCCGGACCACGGTCCCGGAGAGTCCCGCGTCCGCCGGCATCGTGCGGAGCGCCAGCAGGGCGGTCGCGAGGCCCGCGAGGGATGCACCCCCGCCCACCCAAACGCCCCGTAGGTCGGTGCGCAGCACGAGGGCACCGCCGACGAGGGAGGCGACGGCCAGGAGCATCTGCACGGAGACCGACAGGAGCGCGAGAAAGCCGAGACCGAACAGCTGGCGTGGCGCCTCGAACACCGTCCAGGCCGTGAGCCCCCCCACCCCGACGACGATGAGCCCCACCCCGACGGCGAGCGTCACCTTGGACTCGCGGGCACGCCAGGAGCCGTCGGAGACGGGGGCAGCCCCGAGGGGTGCGCGGATGCCGAGCATCCAGTACCCGGGCGACCAGCGCGCGAACTGGAGGATCGCGAACTCCAGGAACGCGAAGACCACCACGTTGGCACCCAGGGGCGCGCGGCCGTCGGCGAGCCAGGCGACGAGGTACGCCCAGGGTACGTTGAAGAGGCAGAAGTCGATGAAGACCGCGAGCGCGATGCGCTCCCGCGTGGCGGGCGCGTCCGAAGCGACGGCGGGACGCCCGGCGGCCGCCTTCCCTTTCGGAGCGGAGGACTTCGGCCGGCCCGGCGCGGCGGCGGCGCGCGGCTGGGTGGGAGCCGGGGTCGCGACGGCCGTCCGAATCGGCGCCCCCGTCTCCTCGGCGACGCCGGCGGCATACCACGCATGGGTGGCCGCCTCGGCGTGCACGACCAGGTCTGCGAACTCGTCCGGGAGCGCCGCCGCGGCGGCGTGGTAGGAGACGTCCCAAACCACCGACGTCATGCCGCCCCCGATCTCGAACCGCCAGTCGTGACGCGGCCCACCGAGCTCGCCGTCCTCGAACGCGCCCCCCTGCTCGAGCAGGCGCTCGGGCAGCAGCCCGAGCACGTCCTCGAAGCACCGGTCGGTACGGCCGGTGATCTCGAGTGCATTGCGCTCGCCCGCGTCGCTCGACCCACGACGCCGGGTCAGCCCGCCTCGAGTCAGCAGAATCGAGAACGCCGGGCGGCCGTCCACGGCGAGCGTCAACGAGATCGCGTCGATGTCGTTTTTTTCGAGGCGCACGGATCGTCTTCCGGGAGGAGCGTCACCGCCGGGGGGCCCTCTACCTCACGTTATGCGCGGCGACCTGTCCATGCACGCTTCTCGTGTGCGGGAATTCCCGACCGTCGCACGCGGGGGTGGCCCGACGGGGCGGCCTGGGGCGCGACGCTAGCCTTGAGCATCGTCGAAACAGCCTCTCGGAGCTCCCGATGAAGACCCCCACCGTGACGAATCGCTGGTTCTGGTCCCTGTACGCGGGCGTCGGAGCACTCGCGTTCGTCGTCGTCCTGACCGGCTGGCCGCCGGCCCGTATCGTAGCAGGTGAGACCGGCTCGTCGGGTGAGCCTTGGCTACCGCCCCTCAAGGGTGAAGAGCGTGCGATCCTCACGGACGCTCCCCACGTGCCGCCGCCCATCGAGCGAGGTTACGCGACCCGGGTGCTCGTCGAGCTCGAGACGATCGAGGTGACGAAGGAGCTCGCTCCCGGGGTCGAGTACACGTTCTGGACGTTCGGCGGCTCGGTGCCGGGCAAGTTCATCCGTGTCCGGCAGGGCGACGAGGTCGAGCTGCGCCTCTCGAACGCCGAGTCGAGCATCACGCCGCACAACATCGACCTGCACGCGGTGACCGGCCCGGGCGGAGGGGCGAAGGCGACGATCACGGGCGCCGGGCAGGCGACGTCCTTCACGTTCCGCGCCCTCAACCCCGGGCTCTACGTCTATCACTGCGCCGTCGCACCCGTCGGCATGCACGTCGCGAACGGGATGTACGGGCTGATCCTGGTCGAGCCGGAGGAGGGGCTCTCCGAGGTCGAGCGCGAGTTCTACGTGATGCAGGGCGAGTTCTACACGGAGGGCGCCCACGGAGAGAAGGGACTCCAGCCTTTCAGCTACGCGAAGGCGCTCGCCGAAGACGCCGACTACGTCGTCTTCAACGGGCGGGTCGGGTCGCTCGCGGGTGAGGGCACCCTCCAGGTGCGCCGAGGGGAGCGCGTCCGGCTCTTCGTCGGCAACGGCGGCCCGAGCCTCTCGTCGGCGTTCCACGTGATCGGGGAGATCTTCGACCGAGTGTACGTCGAAGGCGGGAGCATGCTGAACGAGAACGTGCAGACGACGCTCGTGCCGCCGGGCGGCTCGGCGATCGTCGAGTTCCGCGCCGACGTCCCGGGCACGTACGTGATGGTCGACCACGCGATCCTCCGCGCGTTCGACAAGGGCGCGAACGGCCTGATCCAGGTCTCGGGCCTCAAGAACGACATCTTCCGGGAGGGAGACGCGCGCTGCCGGTCCGTCATCTGGGGGTGCTGAGGGAAGTACCGCGGTCCGGTCGGCGCACCGAGCCGCACGCCCGGCGTCAGTCGAGGGTGCGGCTTCGGATCTCCTCGACCAGCCTCGCCACGAACGCGTCCCGGGACATCACGTCCTGCTTCTTCCCGGCCCCGCGCTTGCGCACCGCGACCGTGCCGTCCGTGGCCTCGCGCTCGCCGATGATCGCCATGTACGGCACCTTCGCCATCTCCGCCTCGCGGATCTTGTAGGCGAGCGTGTCGCGTGACTGGAGCGTGGCGCGCACGCCGGCCTCCTCCAGCGCGGCGAGCATCTCCGCCGCGCTCTCCTCCCACTGCTCGGAGATGGGCAGGACCCGCACCTGCTCCGGCGCGAGCCAGGTCGGGAACGCGCCCGCGTAGTGCTCGATGAGGATGGCGATGAAGCGCTCGAACGAGCCGCACACGGCCCGGTGGATCACGACGGGCCGGTGCTCGGCGTTGTCTTCGCCGACGTACGTGAGGTCGAAGCGCTCCGGCGCGTTGTAGTCGAGCTGGATCGTGCCGAGCTGCCATTGGCGGCCGATCGAGTCCGTCACGTGGAAGTCGATCTTGGGACCGTAGAAGGCCCCGTCCCCCGGCTGCAGCTCGTACTCCCGTCCCGTCGCCTCGAGCGCCTCCTTCAGGGCGGCCTCCGCCCCGTCCCACAGCTCGTCGCTCCCGATCCGCTGCTCGGGTCGCGTCGCGAGCTTGAGGCTCGAAGGCAATCCGAACGCGTCGTAGTGGCCAAGGATGAAGTCCATGAGGAACTTCACCTCCTCGGCGATCTGGTCCTCGCGCAGGAAGATGTGGCAGTCGTCCTGGGCGAACTGCCGCACCCGCGTGAGCCCCGAGAGCGCCCCGGAGAGCTCGTTCCGGTGGAGCACGTCGAGCGTGGCGTAGCGGAGCGGCAGCTCCCGGTAGGAGTGCTTCGCGCTCGCGTAGTAGACATAGTGTGAGGGGCAGTTCATCGGCTTGAGCGACATGTCGTGCTCGTCCGTTTCGGAGTCGAGCACCAGGAACATGTTCTCCCGGTACTTCCCCCAGTGCCCCGACTGCTCCCAGAGCTCCTTGGTGTAGAGGAGCGGCGTCTTCACCTCGAGGAAGCCGTCCCGCTGTCGCTCGCGCACGAAGGCCTCGAGCGTGTTGTAGAGCTGCGTGCCACGCGGCGTCCAGAACGCGGCACCTGGCGAGACGGGGAAGAACTGGAAGAGGTCGAGCTCGCGCCCGAGTCGCCGGTGGTCGCGCCGCTTCGCCTCTTCGAGCCTGTGCAGGTGCTCCTCCAACTCGGCCTTCGAGAGGAACGCCGTGCCGTAGATGCGCTGCAGCATCTGCCGGCGGTGGTCTCCCCTCCAGTAGGCGCCCGCGCCCGAGAGCAGCTTGAAGTGCTTGAGCCGGCCCGTGCTCGGCACGTGTGGGCCCTTGCAGAGGTCGAGGAACGGCCCGTTGCGGTAGACCGTGATCACCTCGTCGTCGTCGAACTCCTCGAGCCGCTCGAGCTTGAGCGGGTCGTCGCCGAAGAGCTCGCGCGCCTCTTCCTTCGTGACCTGGCGGCGCTCGAACGGCATGTCTGCGCCCGCCACCTCGGCCATCTTCTTCTCGAACGTCTCGAGGTCCTCCGGCGTGAACGGCGCGTCGACGTCGAAGTCGTAGTAGAAGCCGTCCTCGATCGCGGGACCGAAGCCGATGCCCGCGCCCGGGCGCAGCTCGCGCACCGCCGTCGCGAGCACGTGTGCGGCCGAGTGGCGCAGCACACCCAGGGATGCCTTGTCCTTCTCCGTGAGGATGCGGAGCCCGGCGTCGGCCTCGAGCGGCTCCATCAGGCCCACGGTTTCCCCGTCGACCACCGCGGCGAGCGCGGCCTTCGCCAAGCCCGGCCCGATCGCCGCAGCCACGTCGGCCGGCGTGGAGCCGCGCTCCATCTCGAGGACCCTGCCATCGGGGAGCGTGATGCGGATCTGTTCGTTGGACATCGTCTTGGTCCCGATTCGTGTTCTCGCGATCAATCCGTGGTCCGGGCGACCGGCAAGAAAAAGCGCGGCGCCCGTCCTCCGGGGCCGCGCGGCGTGTCTGGCGTCTCCCTAAGCTAGTGCACGCACGCCGGCCCCTGCCCGGTGGTCCGAGCGGTCGTCGTCGTCGGGGTGGTCGTGCGCCGTGCCATGTCGGGCTCGCTCCTGCCTGCGGCGGAAAGCACGCCAAGGTTGCGGCCAGGGCCCCGTGGCGTCAACCGGGCGCTCATCCCTCCACCGGCTCCTCGCCGGCCTCGATCTCCACGGACGGCCCGGCCTCCGCGCCGGCGCGCAGCGTGTGGAACGCGTCTCCGAAGCCCCGCAGCGCCTCCGCGTCGCGGAACGCGGAGTGCGGAATGGGGAGGAACGCATTCGGTCCGAGGTAGACGAGGAACGCGTGCTGCCCCTGCTCCACCCTCTCGACGGCCGGCCAGCGCGTGAGCCGCTCGTACGCCTCCGTCACGTCGAGCAGGCCGTCGGGCCGCAACTCGATGCGGTGGTGGCCGAACGTGCCGTTCGCGATGCCCGCCTCCGCGTAGCGCCGGTAGCTCGTCCGCTGCGCGTTCCGAAGCAGCGGCCCGAGCGCGGCGAGCCCGACCCCGCCTCCCAGGAGCCACACCAGTGCCGTCGAGCCCAGGCCGACCGTCCAGGTGAGCAGGGCCAAGACGACCATGAGCGCGGCGAAGAGGCCGCGAATGTGTACGAACGCCTTGCGGGTCATCGGGTGGCGCTCGGCGTGCTCCACGCTCGCCTCGACCCAGTCCTCGGGCGTCAGCTCGAACTCGACGGCGGCCAAGTGGCCGGGTGGCTCGGAGGCGCCGAGGCTCTTTAGCCGGTCAGCGGCCACGACGAGGCACCGGCACCGGCTCGCCCGGATCGGGGCGCACGCCCTGCGCGTCGAGCCGACGGTAGAGCGCGGGCATGGCCGTCCCGACGAGCTGGTTCACCCGGTCGATGAGCGGCGGGATGCGCTCCCAAGCCCGCTCGATCTGCCAGAGCTGGTCCGCCGTCGGCGGTGCGCTCGCACCCTGCACCTGAAAGAGGAGGCCGCGCGGGGAAGGTGCGTCGTCGAGCCCCTCCTCGAGCGCCTCGATCGCGGTGCGCAGCGCCGACACCTCTTCGGCGATGGCACGGTGGGCCGGCTCGTCCTGGTCGAGCAGGGCTTCCACGCCGTCGAGCTGCTCCGTGAGCCCCTCCAGCGCGTCTTCGGCTGCGTCGGCCGGTCC
>JBFGFY010000162.1:0-7697 GCA_041579355.1 Longimicrobiales bacterium
GCCAGAGGTCGAGGCGAGCTGGCGGGCAGCGGGCGAGGCATGGCGCGCCGCGCCGAACGCGGCCGACACCACATTCGCCGCGTGGAGCCTGCGGCTGGTGCGCCGGATGCACGAGCGTGGGATCCCGATCGGCGCCGGCACCGACACGCCGATCAGCCACGCACTACCCGGCTACGCGCTCCACAGCGAGCTCGAGATGCTGGTGCGGGCCGGCCTCTCACCCCTGGAGGCGCTCCGCGCGGCGACGGTACGGCCCGCGGAGTTCTTCGGTCTGGAGGGGGAGATGGGCCGGGTCGCACCCGGCATGCGGGCCGACCTCGTGCTGCTGGAGGCCGACCCGCTCGCCGACATCTCGAATACGCGGCGGATCGAGGCCGTGGTCACGCGGGGGCGCCTCGTCTTCCCCGCGGATCTCTAGACGGGGGCCGTGATCCCGGGCCCACCGGTCGAGGACCTCGGTCAGGGACTTTGAGAGCGCGTCGGTCATGGACAGCTTGTAAGATGGCGGACGGATCACCAAGGCGCACGGCAGCGGCGGTGGATCGCACGGCTGTTCTCGAGGCGGCGGAGCGCATTCGCGACGGCATCGTCGCGACACCGTGCACCCGCACGCGTGCCTTCGAAGACGTCCTGCCGAGCCGGCTCTTCCTGAAGTTCGAGAACCTCCAGCGCACCGGATCGTTCAAGGACCGCGGCTCGCTGAACCGCCTCCTTGGGCTTTCGCCCGAGGAGCGCGCGCGTGGCGTGATCACTGCGAGCGCGGGCAACCACGCTCAGGGGCTCGCGTATCACGGGGGTCGACTCGGAATCCCGGTCACGGTCGTCATGCCCACGACGGCTCCCTTCAACAAGGTCAGCAACACGCGGGGTTACGGCGCGAAGGTCGTGCAGAAGGGCACGATCCTCGACGAGTCGGCCGAGGAGGCTGCGCGCCTCGCAATCGAGCGAGGGCTCGTGACGGTGCCGGCCTTCGACGACCCCGAGATCATCGCGGGCCAGGGCACGATCGGGCTCGAAATCCTCGAGCAGGTGCCCGACGTCACCACCGTCCTGGTGCCCGTGGGAGGCGGGGGGATGATCTCCGGCATCGCGATCGCGATGAAGGAGGCGCGCCCCGACGTCCGCATCGTGGGAATCGAAGCCGAGGCCGCGGCGTCGGCGAAGGCGTCCCGCGAGGCCGGACGCATCGTCCAGATCACCGCCTCGGACACGCTCGCGGACGGCATCGCGACGAAGAGGGTCGGCGACCTGACGTTCCCCATCATCGAGCGCTACGTGGACGACCTGGTCTCCGTAGGGGAGCCGGAGATCGCGGGCGCGATCCTCCTCTTCCTCGAGCGCGAGAAGACGGTCGTCGAAGGGGCCGGCGCGGTGTCCCTCGCGGCGCTCCGCACGGGAGCCGTCACCTGTGCCCCCGAGGAAACGGTCGTCGCCGTGCTCTCGGGCGGGAACATCGACATCAACATGATCTCGCGCATCATCGACCGCGGGCTCGTCTTCGACGGACGCGCCGCACGTCTCGCGGTCAAGGTGCGCGACCGCCCCGGCTCGCTGGCGGCACTCACGCGTACGGTCGCCGACCTCGGCGCCAACGTGCTGGAGACCTACCACCGGCGCGCCTACGCCGACATCTCCCTCGGTGACGTCGAGATCGTGATCCAGATGGAGACGCGCGGACGCGAGCACGTCGAGGAGGTCATCGGTGCCCTCGAGGCCCTCGGTCACGAGGTCGAAGAGGATCACTGACGCGACTCGGGTGTGTCCCGAAGCATGACTGAGAATCGGCGCGAGCGCCGCTGGACCGCTCCGAACCTCCTGAGCGGGATCCGGCTCTTCGGCATCGCGCCCCTGCTGTGGCTGGCCTGGGGCGGCAGTCGTCGGCTCTTCGTCGGTTGGCTCCTCTTCCTGATCCTCACGGACTGGATCGACGGGAGGCTCGCCGTCGCGCTCGACCAGCGAACCGAGCTCGGCGCGCGCCTGGACAGCACCGCCGATGCGCTCATGTACGCGGCGATCGCGCTGTCCTTCTGGTGGCTCCTGCCCGACGTGCTGCTCGACCACCGCACGTGGTTCCTCACCATGCTGGGAGCCTTCCTCCTCTCGTCGGCGGTCGGACTGGTGCGGTTCGGGCGCATGCCCAGCTACCACACTCGCGCCGCGAAGGCCGGCTGGCTCCTGGTCGGAGTGGTGACGGTCTGGACGGTGTGGACGGGCGACGACGCCGCAGTGCCCTGGGCCCTCGCGTGGGTCGTACTCACGAATCTGGAAGCGCTCCTGATCGGCCTCGTTCTGCCCGAGTGGCGCGCCGACGTACCGACGCTCCTCGATGCGCTGAGGCTGCGACGCGAGCCTCGCTGAGGGGAGTCCCGGGCACGCTCGCCGGCGATCAGAAGTACCAGGACGTCGAGGCGTAGCCGAGGCCAGGAACCGCGCCGTATTCGGAGCCGAGTCGCGCCGTGCCGGAGGGGCCGGCCCCGAGCCCCTTGAATACGCCCAACCGAACCGACGCGTAGGCGCTCGCGGACCAAGAGAGACCGGCGGAGAGGAGCGCGCTCCCATCGGTGCCGCTCACCAAGGTCGTGAAGTCCGTCCCGACGAGCGCGTGCAGCTGGTACGAAGCCTGCCCCGCCACGGTCCAGCTGGAGAGGACCTGCATCTCCCCTCGCTGGAACGGCGCCGAGAGCGCTTTGGCCAACAGCTCCCCGGCGTCGTCGGCAGCGAACGCGTCGTACTGCACTTCGGCGAGCAGGAGGAGGTCCCGGCCCCCCGGGCTGAAGTACCGGTCGAGGCCGAGAGCCATGCGAAGAGCCCCTCCGCCTCCGGGACGCTCGCGGAGGCTGGCCTCCGTTCGAACCGCGGTCGAGCCGATTGCGCCGCTCAAGAACACGGCGCCGGCGGCCTCGTCGTGCAGGGCCCCCGCCCACGCCCCGGCCGCCCAGCCCCCCAGGGAAGTCTGCACACGACCGAGCGCCGTGAGGGTCGTGCCGAGGGGCGTCTCGGCCGGTCGGACCACGGCCTCGACTTCCGTGAAGGCGCCTGGCGAGACCCGCGCCCGGAGGGCGTCGACCCCACCCCTGTACTCGCGGAAGGGATCGGACGGGTCGAACGGGGCGAAGGGATCGGCGGGGGTCAGCACGAGCGTCGTAGCCCAAGAGACGGCCTGCCGTCCCACGGTCACCTCGAGGGGCCCGGCCGCGTAGCCGACGCTCAGCCGGTCGAAGCGGTGCCGCCACTCCTCTCGCGCCGACTCGTGGATCGTCCAGTCGGTGCCGAGCCAGTCGGTTCGACCGGCCACACCGGCGGGTGCCGTGACCGCGAAGCCGCCACCCGTCGGCCGACGCAGGGCCACGTGCTCGTACGCCACGTCGACGGACCAGCCCCCCGCGTCGCCCGTCGCCATCGCGCGCGCCCGGGCGAGCCACGTGCTCCCCCCCGCGAGCAGCTCGGACTCGCGTGCGTACGAGCCGACCCCGAGCGCGTAGCCGGCCACGTCCAGCTGCGCGGCCGACGGAGCCGGCCAGAGAGAGAGCAGCATCGCCGCGCCGAGCGCACGGGCGGTGGCTCTCATGGACCCCGACCGACCGCGTCCCTCCGCTCGTCGCTCGAGATCCGACCGTCCACCAGGTGGATGAGGCGCCTCGCCCGGGCCATGACGCTCGGGTCGTGTGTGGAGAAGAGGAACGTCGTGCCGTGCTCCCTGTTCAGGCGCTCCATCGTGTCGAGGAGCGCCGCGCTCGTGACGGAATCCAGGTTGGCGGTCGGCTCGTCCGCGAGCACGAGCGCCGGCTCGCCGACCACGGCGCGCGCGACGGCCACCCGCTGCTGCTGGCCGCCCGAGAGCTTGCCGGGCATCCGGTCCTCGAGGCCCTCGAGCCCGATCTCGGCGAACAAGCTCCGGACGCGCCGGACGCGCTCGTCCCTGGGTACCCCACGCAAGAGGAGCGTGAACTCCGCGTTCTCGAGCGCCGTGAGAACGGGCAGGAGATTGTAGGCCTGGAAGACGAAGCCGATACGCTCGAGACGGAGGCGCGCCAGCTCCTTGTTCTTCATCGAGGTGAGCTCCACGTCCCCGACCCAGATGCGTCCCTCCGAGGGTCGGGTGAGGCCACCGATCAGGTTGAGCACGGTCGTCTTGCCCGAGCCCGACGGTCCCGCCATCGCGACGAAGTCACCGCGCTCGATCTGCAGGGACAGACCCTGCACCGCCCGCACCGGCTCGGGCTCCTGGGGATAGACCTTCCACACGTCCTCCGTGCGGACCGCGGCGCTCCCGTTCGGTGCCCTGCTCACTGGTCGAACTTCATGGCTTCCGCGACGTCGAAGCGCGAGGCACGCAGGGCCGGATAGATCGACGCCAGCGTTCCGATGAGCAGGATCGAATAGAGGCTCAGGACGATTTGCCGCACGTGGAACTCCGGCACGATGACGGGATCGATGATCGCGCCCGAGAAGGCCATGTCGTTCTCCATGAAGGCGCTGAAGTCGAGGCCGTTGCGGAAGAACCCCCACGTAAAGAGCATGCCGACCACGACGCCGACGAGCCCGCTGGCGAAAGTGAGGAAGAGACCTTCGCCGAACACCACCCAACCGGTCTGCGCCCGGGTAAGCCCCATGGCCTGCAGGATTCCGAATTCCCGCCTGCGACCCAACACCGACATCATGATCGAGTTGAGGATGGCCAGCGCGACGATGGCGAAGAGGATCCCGTGGAAGATGTAGTCGCCGACGTCGTCGATCACGATGGCGTCGTGCAGCTCGGGAGACGTCTCCTGCCATCCGAGAACTCGTAGCCCCGCGTCCTCGGCGGTCGCGGACCGCAGCCTCGCCACGGCCGCGTCGCTGAAGCGGGAGCTGCTGAGTAGGAGGGCCACCGTCGTCGCCTCGCCGGGCGTGCCGAGCCAGGTGCGGGCCGTCTCGATGGGAATATGCACGAGCCCTTCGTCCACTTCCGGAATCCCGGTGCGGAAAAGACCGGTCACGCGCACCAGCTGGCCCTGGATGTCCCCTGCGGACGACTGTGCCGTCAGCACGAATCGGCTGCCCACCTCGAGGTCGAGGCGCCGTGCGAGCTCGACGCCCACGAAGGCGCTCAAGCGATCGTCGGGCGCGAGATACCGGCCCTCGGTGAGGCGGGACGGCATGTTCGAGAACGCCACCTCGAGCTCCGGGTCCACGCCTTCGATTCGCACGGGGAGCGCCGAAGCGGGCGCGCTGGCCAGCCCCTCCACGGCGAGTCTCGGCGCGACCGCCGCGAGCTCGGCGCCCAGCGTCGCGCGGACGGCCGCGACTGCGCGGTCCACCGACGCGGCGTCGAGGCGGTGGTCGAGGCTTGCCGACTCGAGGTAGCCCGGCGCCTGGATGGCCACGTGACCTGCTCCGAGCGTCACCGCCGAGTCGATCCACTGTTCGTGCCCGCCATCAGCGAGCGAGCGACTGAAGATCAGGAGGGCGAGACCGAGCACCATCGCCGCGGCGGTGAGAACGCTCCGGCGTGCGTTCCGCCCGACGCTCCGGAGCGCTAGGCGCAGGATGACGAACGCTCTCATCGGCCCGCGAGCGCGTCCGCCGGCGGCACCCGAGTCGCCTTCCAGGCCGGGTACACGGCGGCGAAAATCGCCGTGAGGAGCAGCGCCACCGCGCTGATGATCGGCGCGTCGAGGGAGTACTCCACCCGCAGGATCGGACGCCACTGTGAGCCCCCGAGCGAGAAGCCGCTCGTCAGGCCGGTGAGGTCCGGCGGTGAGTTGTGCCACCACACGAAGAGGGGGGTCGTGATGAGCGCACCCGCGATCAGCGCCAGCGTCCCGAGGATGATTCCCTCGTAGACGACCGTGCGTCCCACACCACTGGGGGTCGTTCCCAGGGCTCTCACGACCGCGAACTCTTGTCTGCGCTCGAACGTCCCGATGAGCATCGTATTCGCGACGCCGAATACCGCCATCCCGAAGATCACGATGACGATCACGAAGTTCACGGCGTCTGCGAGGGTCAGGTACTCGAAGAGCTCGGGGCGAAGCTCCGTCCACGGCTCGACCGACACGCTTCCGAACGCAGGCTCGAGCTCCGAGCTCAGTGCGCTGGCGAGCGTGGGTGCCGCCCACGGGTCCTCCATCGTGAGCACCACCTCGTGGATGCGCTCCGGTGTGAGCGCCATCAGCTGCTGCAGCCGGGAGAAGGAGAGGAGCGCGTAGTTGGCGTCCAGCCCCGGCGAGCCGGTCCGCACGATCCCCACGAGCGTGTAGAGGTCGTTGCCCATCGAGCCGTCCGCGGCCGGCGCGACGAGCACCAGCTCGTCGCCGACTTCGACCTGCAGCTGCCGGGCCAGCTCGGTTCCGAGCAGCACCTCGTACGCACCCTCATCCGGGAGGCGCCCGTCGACCACGTTGGACACGAGGTTGCTCACGCGCAGCTCGCGCTGCGGGTCGACGCCGAGCAGCAGGGCGGCCTTCGTCTGCTCGCCGGAAGAGACGAGCCCGCCGCCGTACACCCGGGGCGCCGCGGCCACGACGCCCGGGTGCGCGTCCACCCGCTGCAGCAGCGCCTGCACGTCGACTCCCGCGGCGTCGCCGAGGGTCCGGTACATGCTCCGCTCCGGCAGATAGCCGTCGGCGTGCACCTGGACGTGGCCGACAAGCAGACGCGTTCCGTTCTCGGCCAGCTCGGCGGACATGCCGTCGGTCAGACCCACGATCAGGACGGCCGCGAGATAACCGAACGCCAGCCCGGAGGCGGTGATGAGGGTACGGCCCCGGTTGCGCCACAGATTTCGCCACGCGACCCGCCACCAGACCGCGTCGCGCCCCATCTCTGCTACCGGCGGGCGCGCAGGTTACGCAAGCTGAAGAAGCCCGCGTCGAGGTCGACCCCGAAGACGAGCTCGTGATAGATGAGCCGCGTCTCTTCGCCCGGCTTGTCGGCCGGGACGACGAGCGAGCGCGCGGGAACGAGACGCCCGCCCATCTCTCGGTAGTCCGAAAACGTGAGCGTCCGCACGAGATCGCCGTCCTCGTCGTAGTACCGGACCCAGGTCGGCATCAGGTCGCGCTGCCGAACCTGTTCTTCGATGCGCCCCCAGACGACGGGGGCTTCCGGCTTGGGCGTGAGGAGGAACTCCCACACGGGCACGCCATCGCGCGCGCCCTCGAAGGTGATGTCGAAGTCGTAGTCGTCGACGATCCGGCTCTCCTTCACGAGATCGTCGTTCGTGAAGTGCGACCCCATCCACGAGCCCATCATCAGGGACGGCGGCACCTTGATGCTCCGGTCGACCCTGGGGAGGTAATTCCAGACCTCCTGGTCGGCCTTCAGCGTCGCGGTGCCTGCCTCCCTCGGCGGCGCGAGCACGCGCACGAGGGAGTACTCGGTGCCGAGCGACCACACCTCCATCTCCACCGAGCGCGACCAGTGCTCCGTGGCGATCTCCATCGTGACGCGGCCCCGGCTCGATTCCCCCCGCAGGAGGCGGTCCACGCGGTCGATGATCTCCCGGGCCCGCTCTCTGCTCGTGGCGTCCTGCGCCACGGCCGGGGCCACCGCGGGGAACCCCATGAGGACCACGAGAACGAAGCGGGCGAGCGTCGTCCGGAGGACACCCGGCGCGGGGCGGTGGATCATGGCACGTGCCTCTCTCTCGAAGTCCTCGAGCCGTCCGAACATCGCATTAGCCGGCGGAGGATCAAGGCGGAGCGGCCCGGACC
>JBFGFY010000163.1:0-7663 GCA_041579355.1 Longimicrobiales bacterium
GGAACCAGACGAGGCTCCTTCACGTCGACCCACTTCTGCTGACGCACCAGGAGAATCGTCGTGGCGATCGCCGCAGCGCTCACCAGGCCGAGGGCGAACTTGTTCATGCCTCTCCTTGGTGGGGGTGTGCCTTGACTCCGAGCGCTTCGCTGCAGGAATCGCGCCAGGAAAACACCGTCGGTCGACGGGGGCTATCTTTCCCGTTACCAGCGAGTTACGGGAAAGCCCCGAAATCGCTCCGGTGCCCTCCTGATGTGACGCCGCGACAGCGCGCGTTGGACAGGCGATACGCATGAGTAACGAACGCGCACGGCGGTTCGAGACGGATGCGCGGGCCGGCGACCCGGTGGCCCTCGCCGGGCTCCTCGTCGCGACCCCCTCGGTGAATCCGACGCTCTCGCCGGGCGGTGCCGGCGAGGCGCGCATCGCCTCCGTCGCGGCCGACCTCCTCGAGGAGTGGGGGCTGCGCACGGAGGTGCGGGAGGTGGCTCCGGGACGGCCGAACGTGATCGCCACGCTCGACGGTGGAGAGCCCGTGCTGATGCTGAACGGACACCTCGACACCGTAGGGGTCGACGGCATGACGGTCGAGCCGTTTGGTGCGCAGATCGTGGGTTCTCGCCTGATCGGGCGGGGCGCCTGCGACATGAAGGGAGGGGTCGCGGCGCTGCTCGCGACCGCCCGGCGGCTGGCCGCGGGCGGGCCCCGTCCGGGCCTCGTCGTGGCGCTCACCGCCGACGAGGAGCACGCGAGCCTCGGCATGCAGGCGGTGGTCCGTGAGGGGGTCCGCGCGGACCTCGCCGTCGTGTGCGAGCCGACCGCCCTCACCGTCATGCCCGCCCACAAGGGCTTCGTCTGGGTGACGGCCTCGTTCCGGGGCCGGGCCGCGCACGGGTCCAGACCCGAGCTGGGGGTGGACGCCATCCGGCACGCCGCCCTCTACGTCGCGGAGCTCGACCGTTACGTGGCGAGACTGGGCAGCCGCCCGGGGCACCCGCTCCTCGGCCACGGGTCCCTCCACATGGGCACGATCCGTGGCGGAACGGCGCCTTCGGTGTACCCGGACTACTGCGAAGTGCAACTCGAGTGTCGCACAATGCCTGGGACACCCGCCGCGGCCGTCGTCGCCGAGCTGCAGCAGGTCCTCGACGAGCTGGCCGCCCGCGAGCCCCGCTTCGACGCCACCCTGGAGATGACGCTCGAGCGCCCGGGGACGGAGGTGGCGGTGGAGTCCCCACTCGTCCAGGGCCTCCTGGAGGCGAGCCGGGAGCACGGCGTGCCGCCCGTCGTGGAGGGGATGACTGCCTGGGTCGACGCCGCGCTATTGAACGAGTCGGGCATTCCGGCCGTATGCTATGGGCCCGGCGCGACCGAGCAGGCGCACACGGCGGACGAGTGGATCGACACGGCCCAGATCACGAAGTGCACGGACGTCCTCGAATCCTTCGCGCGGAGCCTAGCTCCGTGACGAGTGGCGGCTCGCCCGTCACCCTTGTCGTTGCGGCGCCGTTAGCCGAGCGTTGCCGGGTGCGCCGTCACTGGAGGGAACGATGACCGAAGAGCCCGGCGCCTCCACGCCGCTCCCGCTCAACCACACGCGTCAGGCCACGATCGACGCGCTCTGCGAGCACTTCGCCAACGACGTGATGGGCGTCGAGGAGTTCGAGCGCCGCGTCGACGGCGCGCACAAGGCGACGAGCACGCAGGAGCTCAAAGAGCTCCTGCGCGATCTGCCCGGTGGCGATCTTCCCGCGGTGGCCGGTGCCGAAACCCTTCCCGCGCACGCCCGCCACTACACCGTCACGACGCCCGAGCACGTGAAGGAGCGGAGCTTCTCGGTCGCCGTGTTGGGCGGCTTCGGCCGCTCCGGCCGCTGGAGTCCCGCCCGTACGAACTACGCCGTCGCGGTGATGGGGGGCGCGGAGATCGACTTCCGGGAGGCCGTCATGCCACCGGGAGTCACCGAGATCCGCATCTTCACCATGTGCGGAGGCGTGGAGGTCGTCGTGCCCCCCGGCATGAACGTCGAAAGCCACGGGATCGGCATCATGGGTGGCTTCGAGCACGCACCCGACCGCCCCGCAGACCCGGCCGCGCCCACCCTGCGCATCACGGGCCTCGCCGTCATGGGCGGCGTCGACATCGCCGTGCGCGAGGCCGGCGAGTCCGCGCGCGATGCGCGGCGGCGGAGGCGGCAGGAGCGCCGGGACCGGGCGCGCGAGCTGCGCGAGGAGCGGGAGCGGAAGCGCCTGAAGGGCTGAGCGGGCCCGACGGCGGAGCCCCTCAGTCGCCGAGCGTGCGGTCCAGGTAGGCCTTCAGCCGCTGCCACGCATCGAGCGCCGGGCCGCTACGGGTCGCCTGCGCGCCGTCGACGTGCAGCCAGAACCCGTGGTTGACCTCGTCGTAGATGTGCAGGTCGTGGGGGATGCCGGCCGAGCGCAGCGCCGTCTCGAACGCCTGGACCTGCTGGGGCGACGGCCCCTGGTCGAGGCGGGCGAACGTCCCGTAGACCTCGTGGTCCATGCGGGCCAGGACCGCGGGGTCGTCGACGAGGCGGCCGTAGAAGATCGCGGTGGCGTCGTGGTCGGTGCCGTCGAGCCCGAACGAGAGCGCGATACCGCCGCCGAAGCACCATCCCATGGCGCCGACGCGACCCGTCACGTCTGGACGGGCCTTCAGGTAGGCGACCGCGGCGTTCAGGTTCGCGACCACCCCCTGCATGTTCGACTGTGCCTCCCGTACCAGCGCCATGTTCTCCTCGGGGTTGGAGCCGGTGCGCCCGGTGAAGAGGTCCGCAGCGAGCGTGACGTACCCCTCGGCCGCGAAGTCGTCGGCGACCTGGCGCACGCGGTCGACGAGCCCGTTCCACTCGTGGATGATCACGAGCGCCGGGAAGGGACCCGGCCCCTCCGGAACGGCGAGATACCCGACCGTGGACGGATCTCCCGCGACGTACTGGACGTTCTGACCGAGCAGCGCGCCGCCCTGCCCGATGATGGCGGGAGGGAGCTGGCCGGGCGCCGTCGGCGCCGCGGGCACACGCGGGCCGGCCGGCGCCGCGGCGGAGCCCGGCCCACCGCCCGTCGCCGCCTCGTCTCCGGATGGCGCGCACGCGAGGCCCGCGCTCGCGAGGGCGGTGAGCAGCACGGACGTGCGACGCATGGCTACCTCCGGGAGATCGGTTGTCGGCCGCGCCGGCCGGGGCCGGCAACGCGTGGGCACTACAGGACCATGCCGGCTCCGATCGCGCAACCGCCGGACGAGCTAGTTGCCCCGGCGCGTCCAGAGGAGGATGACGCCGCAGTAGTTGGTCGCGAACTCGGCGGGCGTATCGATGCCGGTGTAGACCTCGATCGCCTCGAGCTCCTCGGGCAGCCAGTGGTCGAGGTCGACCTCCATCATCTCTTGGCGGCCGTCCACGTAGACCGTGAGCGCGCAGTTGCTGCGGCGTGACATGGGCCGGGCCACGGCCGACGAGGCCGGGCCCGAGAAGGGCACCGTGTCGGTAGGCGGCGGGCCGTACGCGCCGTACTGGATGCGCAGCCCGGGCACGCGGTTCTGGAGGACGTGGGAGAGCCTCTGCGGGACGAGCTGCTCGATCTGCTGCGCCGTGATGTGGGTGCCCGAGCCCGACTCGGCGCGCCTGTAGAAGCCCGTCCGCTCGAGAAAGCTCGATCGCGCCGTCACCTGGATGGGATCGAGCTCGATCGGCTCGACGAACATGGTCGCCGCGACCTCCACCGTGCGACCCGGCTGCACCACGATCTTCACCGAACGCGGGGCGTAGCCCAAGCGGGAGAAGCGTACGTCCAGTAGGCCCGGCTCGACTTCGCGCATCGTGAACCTGCCGTCCCGGTTCGTGAGCGTGTGTGCTAACGGCTGGTCGAGGACGGCCACCTCGACGTTCGAGAGCCAGTTGTTCGGGCCCTCGGAGACACGCCCGACGATGCGCCCGGGCTCGCCCGGATCGGCGACGTCGTCGCGTGTCATCAGCACCAGGAAGCGCGGACCACCGGGCACCTGGATGATGCCCTCCGAGTCCCGGTAGCCGAGACGCTGCGCCTTGACGCGGTAGGTGCCCGCGGGGAGGCCGACGAACTCGGCGCTGCCGTTCCGGTCGGTGATGGCCTGGACTCCGCGGCCGACGAGCTCCAGGAGCGCGCCGGCCAGAGGCTGGCCGCTCACCGCGTCGCCGACCCGTCCGGTCTTGTCGAAACGCTCCGCCGGGTCGACCACGTCCGCGTCCTCGAACGCGCGGAACAGATTGCAGCCGAGCTCCTCACCGCCTTCACAGGCCACCTGGAAGAGGCCCGTCGCGAGCGCCGTGTCGAGGGGGACCCCGAGCCCGGTCACGTGGAGGAGCCCGATGTTCGTGCAGCCGATGAGCTCGCCACCCTCGCAGGCGCGCTGGTAGAGCCGGGCCGCCCGCGCGAGATCGGTCGGCACCCCCTCGCCCGTTTCGAGCATCAGCCCGAACACGTTGCAGGCGATGAAGTCCCCGCCGTCGCACGCCTCCTCGTACAGGAGGGCGGTGTCCTGGGCGGCCGCGCCCGGGGTGGCCAGGGCGAAGAGCAGGAGGATTCCTGCGAGCGGCGTTGCGGTACGTTCCCTCATCCCTCGACCTGCCGGAGAGGCCATTCGACCCTATAATCGGGCCCCGGTCGGCTCCTCGGGCAACCCCGTCACCCGGAGGGCCGGGAACCGCCGTGCGGAACCGCCTGTAATAACCCGACCAGCCGCTGGACGGCCGACCGACATCCTTGACCACGAAGGCGATCCTTTCGCCGGAGGTACCCGAATGTTCCGACGGACCCGCGTCGAGCTCCTTTCAGCCGTGATCCTGCCCGTCGGCGTCGTGCTCGCCGTCGGCGCCGCCCCCGGCCCCGAGACCTCCTCCTCGGCACCCGCGGTCGTCGCGGATGGCCCGGTGAGCTTCGCCCGTCAGGTGCGCCCGATCCTCCGGCAACGCTGCGTCGACTGCCACGGTGGTGAAGCCACCGAGGTCGAGCTCAACCTGGCCACGTACGAGGGGGTCATGAGGGGCTCCGAGTACGGCACGGTGGTCGAAGCCGGAGACCCTGCCGGAAGCCTGCTCCTCGAGATGATCGTGGCCGGTGAGATGCCCCAGGAGGCGCCGCCCCTCCCCGCGGACGAGGTGGCCCTCATCCGGTCCTGGATCCAGCAGGGCGCGCAGAACAACTGAGCCTCCGGAGTGCGCGCCCGGCCCCGTTGGACACCCACGGGGCCGGAGCGTAGCATGTCCAGACACAACTACCGGTTTCGGAGGCAGTCCTCATGAAGCGGATCGTCCTGGCCCTATTCGGCATCTTCGCGACCGCGACCGCGGTCGAAGCGCAGAACAACCAGCAGCTCATCGAGCGGGCTCTCATGGCCGCGCCGTCCCGGGCGCGGGACGCCGCCGCGGTCGTGCGTTGGAACCCCGACCACACCTGGACCACGATCAAGGAAGGTGAGGGGTCGATGGTGTGCTACGACCACTCGGGGGCGGCCGGCGAGGCGCCGTTCGCAGTCCAGTGCACGCATCCGGGCAACCTGGAGCGCGTGGCGCAGAACTTCCGCTTCGAGGCCGAGGCGAGGGGGGACAGGCAGGCGGTGCAACAGCGCGTGGCCCAGGCGGAAGCCAACGGGACTCGGGTACAGCCCGTCTACGGTTCCGTTTGGATCTCGCTCAACGGCCAGGATGCGGCGAGCGCCAACCGACACATCACGATCGCCGTGCCCGGTGCGACCGCGGCCTCCACGAACTTGCCGGACCGTGCGTCGCAGGGAAGCGCGTGGCTCATGAACGCCGGAACGACCTCGGCGCACATCATGGTCCCGGGTACCTGACCCTTTCCGTCGACCGGAAGGAGAGCCAGCGGGGACCCCCGGCCGGGGGTCCCCGCTTTCGTTTCAAAGGCCCCGAGTGACGATACGGATGAGTCCGCCGGCGTACCCCGTGCCGTAGCGCGTCGTGGCGTCGAGGGAGTCGATGAACTCGATGCTCAGGATTCGGTTTCCCGCGATGCCCCGAAGCGAGTCGAGGTCGCCGTACTCCAGCTCGTCGAGGTAGACTCGGGGCAGATCCGGCTGGCCGGTCCTCAGGCCGCGGGTGCGGGGGCGTAACCAGGAGGCGCGGTACCGCTGGATGATCGTGTACGCCGTGCCCTCCGGGATGGCGTCGATCTGCTCCCGGGTGATGACGTTGCTGCTACTCTCTCCACCGGTGCCCGCTGCGCCCGCGCAGCCGAGGAGCGCGAGCACCGAGAGCAGGGGCAGCAGGCCCCGCGCGGGTGCGCGGGGGTGCCGCCCGGGACGCGACACTACCTCCCGCGCGTGTTGACGCGGATGATGCCCCCCATGTAGCCCGTCCCGTAGCGGGTGGTGGCGTCCGTCGCGCTGATGTACTCGATGGTCTCGATCTCCGTGGAGGAGATCCGACCGAGCGAATCGATGTCACCGTACTGCATCTGGTCGACGAAGACGACGGCGTACGCGGGCTGCGCGTTGCCGAAGCTCCCCTGCGTGCGAGCACGCAGCCAGGAGGAGCGGAAGCGCTGGATGACGGTGTAAGCCGTGCCGTCGGGCAGCATCTCGATCTGCTCCCGGGTGATCAGGTCCGGGTTCCCGCCGCCACCGGTACCTCCCGTGGCGGAGCACGCCCCTGCGAGCACGGCGAAGAGGAAGAGGGCGCTTGCCCGCATCACGGCGCGGGCCTCGAGTCGAGCCATGGTTGACCTCCCGGATCTGACCGCGTGACACCGCCTCCGAGCCGGCCCGGCGGCCCCCCGGCGACGGTGTCCCAACCTATCACGAGGGTTGGGCCGCGGCACGACCCCCGGGGGCAGGCGGACGGAAGAGCTCTTCAGCGAGCCTTGCGTGCGGTGAACGTGCCCGACGCGAGTCCACCCGCGATGTCGATGGTGCCGGACATCACGCCGTTGGCGTCCACCGTGCCGGCATAGACGACCGGGACCGTCTGGCCTTGCAGGCTCGCCTCGAAGGCGATGCGCACCTGGTTGCCCGTCACCGACCCCTCGACGTTCGCCTGGCCGAGCGTCGGCGATGAGTAGCGACCCATGACGTGGTCGCCGTGCTGCTCGAGGGTCATCGAGGGCGTGGTCGTGCCCTGGTCCGTGGTGACCTCCATGCTCCACGTGCCGCTCACGTCGACGGCCTGCGCGTCCGCTTGCGCCGCGGCGACGGCCAGCGCGGCCACCGCCGCCGTGAGGGCGCCGACCGACCGTAGCTTGTTGCCCGCCATACTCGCATCTCCTATCTCGTGTCCCATGCAACCCATCCCAGCGGCTCCGTGGAGCCGGGCGAAGATCGACACCAACGGGGCCCGGTTGGTTCCTCGGGCGCCGGTCGGCGCCTTGCTGGCGGCCGGCACCCTGACGCTTTCAGCGGCCGCCGCCGTGGCCCAGACGGCGGGCGAGCAGCTCACCACGCTGCACGTGCAGGGGAGCGTCTACTCCCTCCAGACGCCGACGGCGGTGGGCAACATGGGCGTGCTGGTGGGACCCGACGGCGTCCTCCTCGTGGACGACCAGTTCGCACCCCTCACCGACGCGATCGTGGGAGCGGTCGCCGACATTTCACCCACTCCGATCCGCCTGCTCGTGAACACCCACGTGCACCCCGATCACATCGGAGGCAACGA
>JBFGFY010000164.1:0-7612 GCA_041579355.1 Longimicrobiales bacterium
ATGGAGCCGATGACCGTGTGGCGGTACGGGTGCCCCTCCGGGTACATCATCGACTGGAGTCGCTCGGCCCAGTCCCCGTACGGCTGGTTGTCGTAGCGCTGCCGCTTCTCGTTCTTCACCACGTCGCGCTGGTTGTCGAGCTTCTCCTGATCCATCGCGGGTAGGAGCCACCCCATCCGGTCGGACTCGAGCCAGAGCGCGAGCTCGAGGTCGTTCGAGGGCACCGTCTCGTAGTAGTTGGTCCGGTCGAACCAGGTGCTGCCGTTCAGCGTCCCGCCCACGCGCTCGATCATCTCGAAGTGACCGTTCTTGGGCACGTGCGCCGAGCCCTGGAACATCATGTGCTCGAAGAGGTGGGCGAAGCCGGTCTTGCCCAGGGGCTCATTACGCGAGCCTACCCCGTACCAGAGGTTCACGGCGACGACCGGCACCGCTCGGTCGGGCGACAGGACGACACGTAGGCCGTTGTCGAGCCGGTGACGCTCGGCGGGGATCGCGAGTCTGCTCATGGTCGCTCCTGGAGTCGGCTGCGCAGCAGGTCGGGCCCGAACTCCTCGCGGAGGAGCCCATCGGCCGCGTCGGGGCCCGAGTCTATACGCTCCTCGACCGCGTCGACGAGCGCGAGGTCCTCGGCGAGGGCACGGATGCGCGCGCGCTCGAGCATCTCGTAGGCCACGCCGTCGCGTCCCACCGCGGCGGCTCCGAGCGCCGCCGCGAGCTGGGCATCCACGTCGTCCTCGGCAGCGTACGCCCCGGAGACCAGCTCCCCGGCGGCCTCGTCAGGGCGCCCGGCCTCGAGCAGGACGAGTCCGAACACGACACGCACCCAACCGTCCTGCGGGTTGAGCCGAGCGGCATCGGCGAGCGCGTCGGCGGCGGCATCGGGACGTCCCGCGAGCGCGTGCGCCACCCCGAGCTCGTAGCTGATCTGTGGATCGTCCGGATCGAGCTCCCGTGCGGCCTCGAGCTCCTTGAGGCCCTCGGCGAGGTAGCCCTCGCGCGCGAGGTAGGCGCCGTACAGGAGGCGTGCCACGGCGACCCCGGGGGCGGTGAGCGCTGCGGTCCGAAGTGCGCGCTCCGCATCCGCGTCGTCGAAGGAAGCTACGCCGTTGCCGGCCGTCGCGAGCACATATGGATCGGACGGATCGAGCGCGAGGGCGCGCTTGAATCGCTCGTAGGCCACGCTTCCGAGACCGAGCTCGCGCTCCGCGACGCCAAGCCAGCAGTGGACCGCCGCCTCCCCGTCGAAATCGCTCAGGTGCTCGCGCAGGAGGTCGGCCATGGCCTCCCAGTCACGCTCGTCGCCGAGCGCGTGTGCCCGCGCGAGCAGGTCTTCCAAGTTCACGAGCGCGCGACCAGATCGCGGCCGGTCATGACGTCCGGCGGCTCGATGCCCAGGTAGCCCAGCACGGTCGGGGCGACGTCGGCGAGTCGGCCCAGCCCCGAGACCGTCTCGTCGCCGCCCTGCGGATCGTAGACGATGAAGTCGACGGGCTCCGTGGTGTGCGCCGTGTGCACGTTTCCGTGCACGTCGATCATCTTCTCGCAGTTGCCGTGGTCGGCCGTTACGAGCGCGACCCACTCGTCGTTCGCGTCCACGGTGCGCAGGATGTGCGCCAGACAGGCGTCGACCGCCTCCACTGCGGCGACCGCCGCGGGAATGGACCCCGTGTGCCCGACCATGTCGGGGTTCGCGAAGTTCACCAGGATGAAGCCGTAGGTGCCCGACTCGAGACCCTCGATCACGGCGTCGGCTACACCGCGCGCGCTCATCTCGGGCTGCAAGTCGTAGGTGGCGACCTTCGGCGAAGGGATCAGCACCCGCTCCTCTCCCTCGAAGGGCGTCTCTTCGCCGCCGTTGAAGAAGTAGGTGACGTGCGCGTACTTCTCGGTCTCCGCCGTCTTGAGCTGGCCGTGGCCCTGCGAGGCGAGCAGCTCGGACAGACCCATGCGCACGTCCTCGGCCACGAAGGCGACCGACACGGGGAAAGACGGCTCGTACTCCGTCATGGTGACGACCTCGGCCGGCAGCGGGCCGGCGCGCTCGAAGCCGTCGAAGTCCTCGGCGGTGAGGGCGGCCGTGAGCTGGCGCATCCGGTCGGCGCGGAAGTTGAAGAGGATGACGGCATCTTCCCCGCGGATGCCGTGCTCCCCCGCGCCGAGGATCCCGGTCGGGGGGATGAACTCGTCGGTCACGTTCGCGGCGTAGCAGCGCTCGAGGAAAGACGAGCTCTCCTCCCATCGCTCTCCCCTTCCCCGCGCGATCAGGTCGTAGGCGCTCCGGGTGCGATCCCAGCGATGGTCGCGGTCCATCGCGAAGTACCGACCGGTGACGGACGCGACCTGCCACCGCTCGCTCCGCGCGCACGCATCCTCGACCTCGGACAAGTAACCCGCACCTCCCGTCGGCGAGGTGTCACGCCCGTCGGTGAGGCAGTGCACGTGCACTGGGGCTTCGACCGGTAGCGCGTCGAAGAGCGCGGTCAGGTGGCGCAGGTGGCTGTGCACGCCGCCGTCGGAAACGAGCCCGACCAGGTGGAGCACCCCACCTCGCTCCCGGAGCCCCGCCACGAGACGGCGTAGGCCGAGGGATTCGGCGTAGCGCCCTTCCTCGATCGCCAAGTCGATTCGCGTGATGTCCTGATGAACGATGCGGCCCGCTCCGAGGTTCAGGTGCCCCACCTCGGAGTTCCCCATCTGCCCTTCGGGAAGCCCCACGTCCCTCCCCGAGCAGGCAAGGCGCGTGCGTGGGCGCGTGTCGTAGAGGCGCCGGAACGTGGGGACCCGGGCGAGCTCGACGGCGTTACCCCGGTCGGGAGGCTCGCCAAAGTCGGAGTGCCCCCAACCGTCCAGGATCACGAGGAGTACCTTTCGCATCGGGGGAATCTAACTAGCATCGGAGACACACCTAACGAGCCCCCCGAGGGCTTCCGACCCGGCCGCGACGGAGACGCGAAGTGCGCTACGCCCCCTTCCACATGGAGCGGTGGCAATCCACGTACGAGCACCGCGTCCGCTACAACCTCTCCGAGAGCGGCGTGCACCCGCTCACGGTCGGAGAGCTGCTCGAGCTCGCGGGCAGCGACCTCGACGTGCACGACGTGAGGCTCGGCTACGCGCAGTCGAACGGCTCCGACGAGCTCCGCGCGCTCATCGCGGGGGACTACGCGGGCGCCACCGACGCCTCCGTCCTCGTCACCGTCGGCGGAGCGGAGGCGAACTTCGCCTCGTTCTGGCATCTCTTCGAGCGAGAGGGAGAGGCGGCCGTCGTGGTGCCGACGTACGGACAGGTACCCGGCCTCGTCGACTCGTTCGGAGGGCGGGTTCGGCCCGTGCGACTCCTCGAGGAGGAGGGATGGCAGCCGGACCTGGGAGCGCTCGAGCGAGCCCTCGCGGGCGGCGCCCGCTTCGTGCTCGTCACGAACCCGAACAATCCGACGGGCGCCGTGTTGTCCGACGACTCGATGGACGCGATCGTCGAGCTGACCGAGCGTCACGGAGCGTGGATCTTGGCCGACGAGGTCTACCGCGGGGCCGAGGTCGGGGACCGAGTGACGCCCTCGTTCTGGGGCCGTCACGAGCGCGTGCTCGTCACGAACTCGCTCTCCAAGGCGTACGGCCTTCCGGGGCTACGTCTCGGGTGGATCGTCGGGCCGGAGGAGGAGATCGCCGAGCTCTGGGGCCGGACCGACTACTCCACCATCTGCGTCGCGTCGCTCTCCGATGCTCTCGCGTGCGTGACGCTCGAACCACGCACGCGCGCGAGCATCCGGGACAGGACA
Source organism: Longimicrobiales bacterium (assembly GCA_041579355.1). Classification (GTDB taxonomy): domain Bacteria; phylum Gemmatimonadota; class Gemmatimonadetes; order Longimicrobiales; family Gaopeijiaceae; genus UBA2982. The sequence goes on from JBFGFY010000164.1 coordinate 3,783, forward strand.
CGCTCCATCGTCCGCGCGAATCTCCCTCTGCTCGAGGAGTGGATGGGGGCCCAGGGGGGCCGCTTGCGCTACCGCCCCCCGGACGCGGGGGCCATCTGCTACGCGCACTACGACGTGCCGATCAACTCGAGCGCGTTCGCCGAGAAGCTGCGCGTCGAAAGGGACGTTCTGGTGGTGCCCGGTGATCACTTCGGGATGGACGAGTACGTCCGGATCGGGTTCGGCAACCCTCCGGACGAGCTGCTCGAGGGGCTCGGGCGCATACGGGAGGCGTTCGACGAGGTGGCGGCCGGGGCGACCCGCTGAACGAGCGATTTCGCGACCGCGTCCACGCGGCTAGACTGGATCGGTTGGAGCCTCCCCTCCACGATAGGGAAGGGGCGATCCGAGCCCCTGCGACACCGGGCCCGGCATCGGCGCCGGGAGGGAGGTGCGAGATGGCCCAACGGGCCTCGAAGGGCGGAACGGCGCGCGCGTGAAGCTCCTCGGCCGCCTCCGCTGGGTGCCGCTCACGATCGCGGGCCTCCTCGCAGTCGGCGCTCTCGTCGTGGGGTCCCTCCTGCGAGCCGGCCAGAGTGACCTGCTGAGCCAGACCATCGAGGCGAGGAGCAACGACCTCACGAGCCGGATCGAGTCGCGCATGGCCGCCCGCGTGCACGCCATGGTCCGGATGGCGGAGCGGTGGGCCGACCTCGGGCGGCCGCCGGAGGACATCTGGCGGAACGACGCGCGCCGCTACGTCGACGACGGCGTGGCGACGCTCGGCATCGCCTGGTACGACGGCGACCTGGTCCCGCGTTGGATGGAGCCCCCCTCGCTCGCGCCCGCGGGAAGCGCGCAGGCGAGCACACCCCTCTCCGTCGGGACGGACCTCGACTGGCGTCGGGAGCCGCGCGCCCTGCTCCTGTCCACCCGATCCGACCCCAGGGGCGCAGCGAGGTACGGGCTCGTGCTCCCCATCGGGCTGGGCGGGACGTCGGACGGCTACCTCGTGGCGAGCTACCTACCGGAAGACCTTTTCGGCGGCCTCCTGCTCGAGACCGACCCCGACCATACGTTCGTCGTCTTCGACGCAGACCGTCAGGAGGTCTATCGTGGCGGAGCCATGCCCACCCCCGCGGCGGACGAGTGGACGCGATCCCGGGCGCTGACACTGGGTGGAGCGGGGTTCGAGCTCGAGCTCAGGCCCCGAGCCTCGTTCCTGACGAGTCGCCGATCGGAGGCCCCGGGCTTCGTGACGGTGCTCGGTCTGTTCGGAGCGCTCCTGGTGGGCGTGACGCTCCATTTCTGGCAGCGCTGGGCACTCTCGGCCACGGAGCTCGATCGCTTCCACGACCTCTCTTTGGACGGGCTCTGGATCGGGGACCCGGAGGGCCGGTTCCTGAGAGTGAACCCCGCCACCAGCGAGATCCTGGGGTATCCGGCGAGCGCGCTCCTCGGCGCCCGCCTCACGGACTTCGTGCATCCCGACGACGTCGCCGGGACCGGAGCTGCGCTCGCGAACCTCGCGCGAGGATCGAGCGTCGGCCCGCTCGAGCTGCGCTACCGGACCGCGGGAGGGTCCTACCGCTGGCTCTCATGGACCGCCCGCCCGTCGGACGACGCGAGCCGTTTTTACGCTGTCGCCCGTGACGTCACGAAAACGAAAGAGCAGGAGGGGGATCTCCATCGCGCGAAGGAGGAGGCCGACCGCGCGACGGCCGCGCGCGGCGAGTTCCTCGCGAACATGAGCCACGAGATCCGCACGCCGATGAACGGCATCATCGGCATGACCGAGCTCGCGCTCGACACCGAGCTCACGGAGCAGCAGCGCGAGTACCTCGGAATGGTACGGGGATCCGCGCTCTCCTTGCTGGACATCATCAACAGCGTGCTCGACTTCTCGAAGATCGACTCGGGCCGACTCCAGCTCGAGTGGACCGAGTTCACGCTGCGGGAGACGATCACCGGAGCCCTCAAGCCACTCGCGGTCGCCGCCAACCAGAAAGGGATCGACCTCCTCTACGACGAAGGGGAGGGTGTGCCCGAGCGGCTCCGGGGAGATCCCACCCGACTCCGCCAGGTGCTGGTCAACCTCGTCGGGAACGCGGTCAAGTTCACCGACAAGGGTGAGGTGCGGGTGCGCGTTGCGCAGGTACGGCGCACGGCCGACGCCGTCGACCTCCGCTTCGAGGTGGCGGACACGGGCGTCGGCATCCCCGACGAGAAGCTCGACTCGGTGTTCGAGTCCTTCCGCCAGGCGGACGGGAGCACCAGCCGCCGCTTCGGTGGCACCGGGCTGGGCCTCACGATCGCGGCCGGAATCGTGGCCGAGATGGGGGGTGAGATCGAGGTCGAGAGCTCGGAGGGACGCGGGAGCCTCTTCCACTTCACGGTGCGCATGCCCGCGGGCGCAGGTCGCGAGCGCTTGTCTCCCGTGGACCTCGAAGGCATCCGGGCGCTCGTCGTCGACGACAACGAGACGAACCGGCGCATCCTTCAGGGCTTCGTCGAACGGATGGGGATGAGCGCGACTCTCGCCGAGTCGGGGCCCGAGGCCCTGACACTGCTCGAGGAAGCTGAGGCCGAAGAGAGTGCGTTCGACCTCGTGCTCCTCGACGTGCACATGCCGGACATGACGGGCTTCGAGCTCGCCGAGCGCATCCGAGCCGATCCCTGCCGTGACGCGCTCATCCTCGTGATCCTGACCTCGGCCGGCCGGCCGGGAGACGGAGCGCTGTGCAAGCAGCTCGGGATCTCGGCCTACCTGCTCAAGCCCGTCACGCCGTCGGAGCTCCGCGAGGCGCTGCAGATGACTCTAGGGCTGGTGCGCGCCTCACCCGACGGCGCTGCGCTCGTAACGCGCCACTCCATGAGGGAAGCGCGGCGCCCGCTCCGGATCCTGCTCGCCGAGGACAACAAGGTCAACCAGGCGCTCGCGAAGGGGATCCTCACCAAGCTCGGGCACGAGGTCGTGGTAGCGGACGATGGCCGCGCGACCGTCGAGCGGTGGAGGGGATCGAGCTTCGACATCATCCTCATGGACATCCAGATGCCGTCGATGAGCGGAATCGACGCGACCCGCGAGATCCGGGCGCACGAAGCCTCTCGCGGCGGACGGATCCCGATCGTGGCCATGACCGCGCACGCGATGGTCGGAGACCGGGAGCGCTTCCTGAAGGCCGGCATGGACGAGTACCTCTCCAAGCCGATCGACCGTGAGCGGCTCCGGGAGGTGCTGGATCAATTCGCGCGCACGATCACGGCGGCCGGCCCCAGCGACCAAGCATGACGAAGCCCTCCCGCCCGGCGGACCGGACGGGAGGGCTCGGAGCGCGCTGGCGAACGCGCGCGAGTCGCGCCTAGCGCTGCCGCACGTACCGCTGCAGGCGCCCAGGGGCCGGGCCGACCTCGGCGCCGTAGATGTTGCCCGCCTTGTCGGCGACGACGCCCTCGGCCGTGCAGGTGCCACGGCAATCGGGCTGCGGGTCGGGAATCAGATACATCACTTCGCCCGTGCGGGCGCTACCCACGCGGATGCCGCGCGTCCAGGCGCTGTGGTCCTGATTCACGGATCCCGACTCGGAGTCCGCTCCGTAGAGCACGTCGTTGCGGTCGATGTAGATGCCCGACAGCCGGCTGAACTGGTACCACTCGTCGATGAAGCGGCCGTTCTGGTCGAAGATCTGGATGCGGTTGTTGCCGCGATCCGCGACGAAAAGCCGTCCCTGCGAGTCCATGGCCAGGCCGTGCGGCTGGTTGAACTGGCCCGGTTGGTCTCCGCGACCGCCCCACTCCATCAGGTACTCGCCGCGCGAGTTGAACTTGATGATGCGGTCGCCGCCCGAGCC
>JBFGFY010000165.1:0-7544 GCA_041579355.1 Longimicrobiales bacterium
GCGTGTCGTCTCGAAGAGGACCGGCTGGTCGCCGCGAGCGGCACGGTCTAAGCTCGCCAGCGCTTCACTCGTTTCGGGCGGCAGGAATGTGCGTCCGCCCGATTCGTAGGCCGCCCAGGCGCGCCGATACCAGTCGGCGTCGAGCAGTGTCTGCCGCATGAGCGCAATCGCACCCATTGGCGAGTTCGGGTAGGTGCCCCCGAGCTCTCCGTCCCGTGCGAACGAGATCGACTGCACGAGGTTCGGACGCACGATCCGCTCGCGCACGTTCCCGTTGCCCAGGTCGATCACGGCGGCCTGGCCTCGGAAGACGCCGAGCCGCGGGACCGCGAGGGCCGCCCCGAAGCCGAGCGAGCGGAGCGCAGAGCGGCGGCGCGGGTCGTCCTGGAGGTTGGACGACGTGCTGAAGTAGGACCGGACCTGAGGGTTCCAGTGGGTGGGCCCGGCGTCGCCCTCCTCCGGCGGGTCGTCCATCCCGAGATCCGCGTGTGCATCGATGAAGCCTGGATAGATCGTGTGGCCGCCGAGGTCCCAGACCCTCGCTCCGGCCGGCGGCGCGAGCCCGGCGCCGACCGCCTCGACGAGGCCGTCGCGCACGACGAGGGTTGCGTTCTCGATGGTGCGCCCGGGCGCGACGACGACGCGCGCTCCGACGAACGCGTGGTAGCGCACGGGGTTCTCGCGGAGCCCCGTGACCGGCTCGGTCCGCGAGGTCTGTTGCGCGGCCAGCGGGGCCGCAGCGCGGCCGTGCGTCAGCGGTGACCACGCTGAAAGCGCGGCGAGCGCGGCGAGCGCGGCGAGCAGGGTCCGGTTGATACGCGACGACATACGGGTCTTCGCTCCTACGGATCGACGAAGTGGAAGTCGGCCGGGCCCTCGCGCCGGACGAGGATCAGAAGCTCCTCGCCACCGGCCGGAACGTCCCAGGAATGGTGCGCGCGGGACGGAATGACGACGTAGCTCCCGAGCGCTAGCGGAAAGCTCCGCCCGTCGAGCACGATCGTGCCGCTCCCGCCGAGCACGACGACGTACTCGGCGTGGGTGTGCCAGTGGAGGTCGAAGTGCGATCCGGCGGGAAAGCGCGCCAGGTAGGTGGGCCCCCCGCTCACGGGATCCACGCGCAGCTGCGACGTGCGGACCCCCTGTGGGAAGCGCGGTGTGTTGCCGGGAGGCCCCCACTGCACGTCGCTCAGCCCCACGACGCGCGCCGCCTCACCAGCGGCGGCTTGCGCATGTGCCCCCTTCGCCGCCGCCGCGAAGGCGAGTGCCAACAGTGCCGCGGCCACGTACCCGCCCGGGTTGCGTCCCACCATCGTCGTGCCTCCTGTCTCGGACCCTCACCCTCCGGCCTTGGACATAGGCGAGCCACCCGAAGCCGTCAATCGCCCAGCCTGCTTGCTCGACGCGACGAGCGCGGACATCCTATCGCGTCTTTCCGGAACGCGTGAGGAGGTGGTATGGGGGATCCGCTTCGGGACGTCCGTTACGCCGCGCGGAGTCTGGTGCGCGCGCCGCTCTTCGCGGTGGCGGCGGTGCTCACCCTGGCGCTGGGGATCGGTGCCAACACGGCGGTCTTCAGCGTGGTGCGTGGGGTGCTGCTGCGCCCCCTCCCGCACGCCGACGGGGAGCGCCTCGTCTACCTGAGGCACTCGGCCGAGCTGGCCGGCATCGACAACACGGTCTTCTCCGTGCCCGAGATCATCGACTACCGCGAAGCGGGCGCGTTCACGGGCATCGCGGAGTTCTCCGCCAACACGTACAACCTCACGGCTCGCGGTGAGCCGCAGCAGGTCCTCGCGGGCATCATCACGGGCAATTTCTTCCAAGTGATGGGCCTCGCCCCGGTTGTCGGCAGGCTGTTCGATGCCGGGGACGACGGGGAGGCGGCCGCGCCCGTCATCGTGCTCACGTACGACTACTGGATGCGTGCCTTCGGCGGCGACCCGGCCGTTGTCGACGAGACGGTCCAGCTCGGTGGACGCACGGCGACGATCGTCGGTGTCGTGCAGCAGGTGCCCCACTACCCGGAGCGCACCGACATCCTGGTGAACATGGTCACCAGCCCGCACCACCTGAGCGCGACGATGGTGCACGGCCGCACGCACCGCATGACGGAGGTCTTCGCGCGCCTCTCGCCGGGAAGCTCGGTCGAGCAGGCGCAGACGCAGGTCGACCAGATCAGCACACGCATCCACGGCGATTACCCGGAGGCCTACGAGCCCGCGGCGGGCTACAAGGTCACAGTGATTCGGCTCGCGGACATCCTGACGCAGCGAGCCAGGGGGACGATCTACCTCCTGTGGACCACCGCGGCGTTCGTGCTGCTGATCGCCTGCGCGAGCGTGGCGAACCTGATCCTCACCCGCTCCGTCCGACGGGAGCGGGAGATGGTCGTGCGGGCCGCTCTCGGCGCGCGTGCCGGACGCCTGCGCAGGCTGCTCCTGGCCGAGAGCGTGCTGCTGGCGCTGGCTGGCTCTGCGGTCGGGGTCATCGTCGCGCTCGTCGGAGTGGACCTGCTGACCGCCTTCGCCTCCCGCTTCACGCCGCGGGCCACGGAGATCGCGCTCGACGGCACCGTGCTGGCCTTCACGGCCGGCGTCGCCGGCTTGGTCGCGCTCGGGCTGGGGTGGGCTCCGTCGCTGCCGGGTGCCTCCGACGCGACCGGCTCCCTGGCGGCGGGCGGTGTGCGCCACACCGGTGGGCGCCGGTTCAAGCGTGTCCAGCGCGGGCTCGTGGTGGCCCAGGTCGCGCTCTCCGTGACGCTCCTCTCGGGCGCGGGCCTGCTCGTCCGCACGCTCCTGAATCTGTACGAGGTCGACGTCGGCGCCGACCTGGCCGGCGTCCTCACCGTCGAAGTGCCCGTGGCCGGGACGGGGCGCAGCACACCGGAGGTGCGCGAGGCGTACGAGCGGATGCGCTCCCAGATCGCCTCGCTGCCGGGCGTCGCCGAGGCCGGCGTCGGCTCGGCCGTGCCGCTGCGGGACAACCAGTTCGAGCTCGAGATCAAGGCGGAGGGCGTCCCGATCGACCCCAACCAGCCGACGCCGCGCGCCGAGTACCGGACCGCGACACCCGAATACTTCCGCGCCACCGGCATCCCGCTTCTGGCCGGACGCGAGTTCGAGTCGACCGATACGCGCGACGGGGCGCTCGTCGTCGTCCTCAACCAGGCGCTCGCCGACCGGCTCTTCCCCGGACGCGACCCGATCGGACAGCGCGTCGCGTGGACCGGTGCGGTGCTCGACTTCATTCCCGTGACCGGAGACTGGCGCACCGTCGTCGGCGTCGTGGGCAACACGCACTCGGCGTCGCTCGAGGCTTCGCCGCGTCCCGCGATGTACCAGCCCTTCGAGCAGGAGGAGGTGTTCGCCGGCTCGCTCGTTGTGCGCACGAACACCGACCCGCGGTCGCTCGTACTACCGGCCACGCAGGTCGTACGCGAGGTGGACCCCACGGTGCCGCTGGGCCGCGTCGGCACGCTCGCGGAGCTCCGCGAGGAGAGCGTGTCGTCCCAGCGCGTCAACGCGCTGCTCGTTTTGGGGTTCGGGCTCGTGGCGCTGCTCATCGCCGCTGTCGGGCTCGCCGGGGTGCTCGGCTTCTCCGTGAGCCAGCGCACGAACGAGATCGGCGTGCGTATGAGCCTGGGTGCCCAGCCCATGCAGGTGCGGGGCATGGTCGTTCGCGAGGGCGCCGTGCTGCTCGGGATCGGCCTGCTTCTCGGGGCGGTCGGGGCGCTCCTCGCGTCGCGGATCGTGGAGGGGATGCTCTTCGGCGTGTCGCCGAACGACCCGACGACGCTGCTGGCGGTGGCGCTCGTGATGGGCCTCGTGGGTATTGTCGCGGCCTGGATTCCGGCCGTGCGCGCCTCGAACGTCCAGCCCGTCGACGCGCTGCGCACGGAGTGACGGTCGAAGGCGAGGCGTCCGCGCGGAGCATCGCGCGGCTTACGGGATGGCTCTACCTCGTCATCATCGTGTGTGCGGGCTTCAGCGAGGGGTACGTACGGGCGACGCTGGTCGTGCCGGGCGACGCCGCGGCCACGGCGAGCAATGTCTTGGCCGCCGACGGGTTATTCCGACTCGCCCTCGCGTCGGACCTGGTCGCATTCCTCGCCGATGCGGCAGTGGCGCTGCTCTTCTACGTGCTCCTCGTACCTACCAGCAAGACGGTCGCTCTCCTCGCCGCCGGGTTCCGCCTGGTCGCGCATCCCGCGATCGGTGCCCTGAATCTCCTGAACCACTGGGAGGCGCTGGCGCTCCTGCGTGGATCCGCCGGGCTCGAGGCTTTCGAGGTCGCGGAGCTCCAGGCGCTGGCCCTGCAGGCACTCGAGCTGCATCGCTACGGGTACCTCATCGCGGGAGCCTTCTTCGGCGTCCACCTGGCGCTGCTCGGTTACCTGCTCTGGCGGTCGAGCCGGTTTCCCCCGCTCTTGGCCGCGCTCGTCGGGCTGGCCTCTGTAGGGTACCTGGCGGAGAGCTTCGCCTACTTCATCCTGCCCACGCTCGCGAGCGCCGCGTCCGGCCTGGTGGTCGTGACGGCGGGGGTCGCCGAGGTGTCCCTCTGTCTCTACCTGATCGTGGTCGGCGTGCGCAGCGTCGAGGAGTCGCCCGCTTAGCTGCTGTTCAGCCCTTCACAGCCGCAGCGGGTGCGCCCGCCCTCTAGTAGCCCGAGCGGTATCCGGCCGGGTCCGGGGTGGTCGTGATCTCGTACGGGACCGGCGGCACGTCCTCCCTGAACTCCACGGCGTAGTCGAAGAACCCGGCCGCGTCGATGGTCACGGTGACGGTGTCGGTCCCCTCGTTGAGCCAGTACCAGCCGTGGATGCCGGGGAACGGCGCAACGTAGCTGCCGCTCCGGAAGAGCGCCTGCTCCTCGACCTCGAAGAACTCTGCCGTGCCCGGCGGCGCCCCGTCGACCTCGCTGTGCATCTCGGACCGCACCCAGTTGCTCGCCCGCCAAGAGTAGAGCATCGCGCGCCCGGCCTCGATCCTGTACTTGTACTCGACGAACTCCTCCGGCCCGAGGACGAAAGAGCGGCGATCCGTGCGGTAGCTGCTGCGCAGCGCGACCAGCCCGTCTTCCCGGACGGGGATCGGCGCCGCCCCGGGCCGCGCGAGTACGACCAACCCGAGCGCGCGCCCCGTCCCGAGCGGGTCGATGTCGTACTCCGCGGGGAGCACGACCGCGACGAGGACCACGGCTGCGAGCAGCAGCGCCCCGAGCGTGGCCAGAACGAGCTTCGTCCGGGAGGGCGCGGGTGGAAGTGGCCGCTCGCTCACGACGCGCCCACGAAGAAGCCGACGAGCTGGTATCCGGCGAGCACGAAGCCTCCGGCCATGAGCAGCGCGTTGGTCACGAACGCGTGTCGCAGGAAGCCCTCACGCGTGCGCCAGAAACCGAGGGCGATCACCACGAAGGTGAGCGCGAGCACCTGCCCGATCTCCACGCCGACGTTGAAGCTCAGCATGTTCGTGACGAGCCCTTCCTGCGCGAGCGCGTACTCCTGGAGCGTGGTCGCCAACCCGAAGCCGTGGAAGAGCCCGAAGGTGAGCACCGCGAGACGCGTGTTCGGCTGGAATCCGAGGAACCGGCGGAAGCCGTCCATGTTGTCGAACGCCTTGTAGACGACGGAGAGGCCGATGATCGCGTCGATCAGGAACGGATTCGCGTGCAGCCCCCAGAGGACACCCGCGAGCAGGGTCAGGCTGTGCCCGAGCGTGAAGAGGCTCACGTACAAGACCACGTCCCGGAGGCGGTAGAGGAAGAAGATCACCCCCACCAGGAAGAGGATGTGGTCGTAGCCCGTGAACATGTGCTTGGCGCCGAGGTACATGAACGGACCGATCGCCGGGCCGCGGTTCGTCAGGAAGAAAGCCGCGTCGTCTTGGGCGACGCCGTGAGCGGCCGCCGGCTCCGCCCCGGCGAGGAGGAGGATCCCGGCGCAAAGGGCGTAGAAACCCGGGCGATGGAGTGGCTTCATGCGGGGACCTGGAGGAGACGCGCGGAGAGGGCCGGAGTGGAGGGTGGGTCGCGGGGGCGAAAAGCTCAAGGCCCCTGGCGATTGACCGCGGCCGCGGGGCCCCTCTAACGTGACCCTGCAGATCCACCGACCCCTCCGGCCCGACGCGGTGGTGTCCTCCGGTCCGTTCGCACCCGGACGGACCCTACGAAGGCAGAGACTCCAGGGAGGCACAACGATGGCGCAGTCGAAGATTCTCGTGGTGATGCTGGCGCTCGCGACTGTGTCCCTGCCGTCGCCGACGCTCGCGCAGCACGACGAGCACGCGGAGGCAGGTTCGGCAGCCACGCCCCAGGTCCCGCTGCTCGAGGCGGTGCTCGGCGAGTACACCCGACCGATCGACACCGACGTGCCGCTCGCACAGCGGTATTTCGATCAAGGCATGCAGATGGTGTACGCGTTCACGCTGCCGGTCGCGATCCGCTCTTTCGAGGAGGCGCAGCGGCAGGATCCCAGGTGCGCGATGTGCTACTGGGGTGAGGCCCAGGCGCGTGGACCGTTCCTCAACGGCCGCCTGACGAACGCGAACGCGGGGCCGGCATACGAGGCGGCGCAGCGCGCGCTCGAGCTCGTCGGGGAGACGGACGATCCGCTCGAGAAGGCGCTCATCCGCGCGATGTCGATCCGTTACGCGGAGGAGCACGACCAGCGGACTCGGCCCGCCCTGGACAGTGCGTACAGCCAGGCGATGGCCGAGGTCTACAGGGCCTACCCGAACGACGCGGACGTCGGGACGCTCTATGCCGAGTCGCTCATGTTGCTGAACACGGATCGCGGGAACTACGTGGCGTCCGACCCGTTCGTGCAGGGCTTCCACACGGTGCTGGAAGGCGTGCTGGCTCGCCAAATCGAACATCCGGGCGCGTGCCACCTCTACATCCATGCGACGGAGGCAACGGCATCTGCGTACAAGGCCGAGCCGTGTGCGGACCTGCTGATGACCGCGGTCCCGGGCGCGAGCCACCTGAACCACATGCCCTCGCACACGTACAACGTGCTCGGGCGGTGGGGGAAAGCGGTACGCTCGAACGCGATGGCGTGGCGCTCCGACGAGAAGACCGCGCACGGCGAGGGCGTCTCCTACGCGGGCACGCACAATCTGCACATGCTGTTCTTCGCCGGGTCCATGGACGGCCAGGGACAGATTTCGGCAGCGGCCGCCGCCGAGTACGCCCGGCAGGTCGACGGGGGTGCCTTCTATCACTCCCTCGTCCTACTGCGCTTCGGCGAGTTCCAGAAGATCCTCACGCTGACCGAGCGGCCCGAGCAACTGCTGCGGCAGGGCCTCTGGGAGTTCGCCCGCGGCTACGCGCACCTCCGCACCGGGTCGCCGGACAGCGCGGCCGTCTACCTCGCGACGATCGAGGACAAGGCCAGCACGCTTCCCGAGGAGCTCTCGGAGCGGAACAGCAGCGGCCGGGACCTGATGACGATCACGGCGGGCGTCCTGCGGGGTGAGATGCTCCGCGCCGAGGGGCGGGTCGCCGAGGCCATCGTGGTGTTCGAGCGCGTGCTCGAGACGTAC